>CAZFLK010000246.1:0-2710 GCA_964519245.1 uncultured Verrucomicrobiota bacterium | reverse complement strand
GAATACGCGCCGTTGTCAGAAATGATCACAATCAACGTTTCCCGACGAAGATCCAGTCGGTCTAACGTTGCCACAATCGAACCCACACTCGCATCCACTGCTTCCAGCATGTCGCGATAGGCGCGTCGATACTCCTCCGGCGGGAGCGGACCGTATTTGCTGTCCGGTTGCACCTGCCCGGGAATGCGTTCCTTGCCGTGCCAGACTTTTCCCTCGGTCCGGAATGGGGGATCCGCCGGTCCTTGAAACGGGAAGTGCAAAGCCAGGTGAGATACAAACAGGAAAAAGGGATTGTCTTTGTTCTCCTCAATAAACGCGTTCGAATGCCGTGTCACCAGGTCGGTGAGGTATCCATTTTCTTTGTGCAAATCATGGTCCTTGTGCCAATCGACCTTGCCGTTGCGGGAGACGTGGGAATGGTAGTCGGGCGAATTGTTCGAGCAGTAGCTGACTTCAAATCCCTGGTCGTTCGGCCCGTAGGCGCCGACCCAACCCAGATGCCATTTGCCGACGACGCCACTGGTGTAACCCCGTTTTCGGAGAAGTTCCGCGATGGTCACCTTCTCCAGAGCAACGCCCTCGTCCGTCACAAAACCGATCGCTGATTCAATTCCGCTTCGTTGTTGATACTGACCGGTCATCAAGGCCGCGCGCGTCGGGCTGCAAACCGGGGCGTTGGTGTGGAAATCGGTCAACCGAAGCCCGGCGTCGGCGAGGGCGTCGATGTGCGGCGTCTTATGGATCTCGCTGCCGTAGCTCCCGAGGTCCCCGTAACCGAGATCGTCGATCACGATCAGCACAATGTTCGGCGAACTCTCCGGAGAAGATGAATTCTCATCCAAAGAGCGACATCCCATGGACGCAATCGCCATCGCCACCCACAGGCAACAAGCCGACAGCCGTCCCATTGAATGAACGATGCCTTTCATATCTGACATCGTATGTTTTTTCCTCTGGAAGGAAATATCAGTTCCGCGCATTGTTTTAACAAAAACGAGCATGCGCGATTCAGTCATCTACGTGGGAGGCGCTCATATCCGGTTCCACCAAACGCTCCATCTCCGCCCGCGGCGAATCGAGAATCACCGTTTTCTTTTCGTCGAATCCGGCTGTGGAGAGTTTGCGTTTGCCGATGAAACGCTGTCGATCGAAGGGCGAGCCCTCCTGTTGCTTTCGCCGGGTGTTCGCGAGACGCATTATTCCGATGCCGCGCCAGTTTCCTATTTCTACATCGAGTTCAGAATTCCCGAGACGCTGATCACCACACCCTTTCTCAAATGCCAGGAATCGTCCCCGCATTTTCAAACGATCGTCGCGCTGCTTCGTTCAACCCTGATCGAGAAAGACCAAGCGGTTCATCTTTTGCCCGCCGCGATCGAGTTGGCTTTGCAAGGCCCGGACAGCGTCGGCTCCCCGCCGGGAACAGACCCACGAATCAGTCGCGTTCTGCGGTTCATCGAATCCAACCTGACCCGCCCGATCCTCATATCGGAGCTGGCCCGGGAAGCCGGGGTTTCCGAACCCCAATTCCGCCGGATTTTTCGCCAGACGATGTCGCTGGGCCCCAAGGAATACCTCCTGCGCGAACGGATGAACTACGCCCGGCGGATTCTCAAGAGCGAGGCGCTGCGCGTCGGTGAAGTGGCGGATCTGTTGCAATTCGAAACGGTCTACCAGTTCTCCAACCAATACAAAAAAGTGCACGGTCACAGCCCCGGGCAGGACTCTCATTGCTGACCCGGGTCGTTCCACTCAAGCCAGACAACGTAACAAATCCGCCCACCGGCGCGAACGACTCGAAATAGCCGTTCGCCTTCGCAACATCGCGGTTCAGATCCAGTCGCGGGAGGCGGAGGGCTCAGCTGCATGCACTGAACTGTGCGACGTCAGCAAAGCCGCGGTGAGGGACGCGAGAAGCAGAAAGAGAGTGTTCTTCATGCTGGTTGGAATCAGGGTTTTACCTTCGTGCCGTCCGCCGAGGCCCTATCGCGCTGCCAAAGTTTCGCGCATTCGAGCGGATAATCCGTGAGCATGCCGTCGATGCCGACTTCGCGGACGCGGAGCCAGTTCTTTTCGTTCCTGCGATGCTCTCCCGCTCCGGCGTAGTTGAATAGAATCGTTTTCTCGTGCTTTCGAAGCAGAGCTACTTCCGCTTCATCTGGCACGAATCCAAGGAGATACACGTCTGTCGTGCCTTCGGCTAACCGGGAGTCCAACTCCTCGCGCCTGACATTGCTACCAATCCGGACTCGCGAATCGAGCATCTTGAGGCGCTGGCTGCATTCGTCGCTCTGGTCGAACGCGAACGATTCCTCGAACAGGTCGAACTTTGCCAGCAGCCGAACGAGTTCCTGTTCGCCATCCTGAGTAATCCCCTTGATGTTCAGAGCGATCAGGGTGACCCCGCGGTTACGCTTCCGGATCAGGGAAAATGTTTCTTCGAGGCTCGGAACGCGCAGGCCGGTGAAACGCGGATCGAACCAGCTTCCCGCGTCAAATTCGCGCAGTTGATCCCACGTAAATTCCGTCAGAGGCCGGCCCGGGCCGTCCGTGGTTCGCTCAAGCGTCGCGTCGTGCAGAACAACAAGCTTCCCGTCTTTGGTCGTGCGGATATCCAGTTCGAATCCCATCCCGAGTTCGAGACAACTGGCGAAAGCCGGAAGGGTGTTTTCCGGAGCGTGCCGGAGCAGTCCTCTGTGGGCGATGAGGA
>CAZFLK010000245.1:0-7108 GCA_964519245.1 uncultured Verrucomicrobiota bacterium | reverse complement strand
ACGTCCGCCTCCGCCGCCAACCCCGGCCAACCCGAAGTTCCCGAGCCGTTGCCCCCCGCTGAAGCCGCCGACACCATGCTCGTCCCGGACGGTTTCCGGGTCGACTTGATCGCCGCCGAGCCAAGCATCCGACAACCTATCGGCATGTGCGTCGACGATCGCGGGCGCATCTGGGTCGCCGAAGCCTACAGCTATCCCAATCACAGCGCTGAGGCGCAGAGGGACCGCATCCTGATCCTCGAGGACGCCGACGCGGACGGAACCTTTGAAACCCGGAAGGTGTTTTTCGATAAGCTGAACTACATCACCGGCATCGAGGTTGGCTTCGGCGGCGTCTGGGTCATGTCGCCGCCCTATTTCTATTATTTCCCGGACCACGATGGCGACGACCTTCCCGACGGAAAGCCGCAAGTTCTGCTCGACGGCTTCGGCAACCATGCCAATTCCCACAATCTCGCCAACGGTTTTGCCTGGGGGCCCGATGGCTGGCTCTATGGAACGCATGGGCGCACGAACTGGTCCACGCCCGGCAAACCCGGAACGCCCACGAAGGACCGCGCACGTTTCGACGGCGGCGTCTGGCGCTACCATCCTGTCCGCCATGTCTGGGAGCCCTACGCCGACGGCTGCACCAATCCGTGGGGCATTGATTGGAATGACCACGGACAGGCCTTCATTCCCAACACCGTCAACCCACACCTTTTTCACGTGATTCAAGGCGCGCACTACGAACCGTGGCGCGGGCGCGAATCCAGCAAGTTCGCCTACCAGCGCATCAAGACCATCGCCGATCATCTCCACTATCTCGGCGGAGACAACATTCGGGCCGGCATCGGCACGCCAAACGAGCTGGAACTGGGCGGCGGGCATTCCCATTGCGGCATTCTGGTCTACCTGGGCGACAACTGGCCCGACCGCTATCGCAACACCGTTTTTCTCCACAACACCCACGGACGACGGATCAATCACGACCTACTGCACCGCCAAGGCTCCGGCTACACCGCGACCCATGGCGGGAACTTTCTGGTCTCCCAGGATCCCTGGCTCATGGGCGTCTCTTTCCAACCCGCGCCCGATGGCTCCGTCTACTTCACCGACTGGTCCGACACCGGCGAATGCCACAGCGTCCGCAACACCCGCAAGGAAACCGGACGCCTCTTCCGGATCAGCTACGGCCGTCCCAAGCCGCGCAAGGTGAACCTACTCGAAATGAGCGTCGAACAATTGGTGGAACTCCAACTCCATAAGAACGACTGGCACGTCCGCCACGCCCGCCGGATCCTTCACGAACGCGCCGTGACCCAATGGCCCATGAAGAACGCGCATCGCCGCCTGCGCGGGATCCTGGACAACAATCCCGACATCACCCGCAAACTCCGCGTCCTTTGGGCCTTGCGCGTCACGGATGGAACCCCCGATTCCCTGCTGCTCCAACTGCTCTCCCATCCGAACGAACATCTCCGAGCCTGGGCGATTACCCTGCTTTGCGAGGACTTCGCCCCCAACGAATCCGCGCTCGACCAATTTGTTTCACTCGCCCGAGACGGCGATTCCCAACTCGTCCGCCTGCACCTCGGGAGCGCCCTGCAACGAATCGCTCCGTCCCGACGCTGGGAACTCGCCACGGCGTTGTTGTCCCGGCCCGAGGACATCGAGGACCAGAATCTTCCCCTCATGTATTGGTATGGGATCGAGCCCCTCGTCGAGATTGATGTAAAGCGGTTTCTCGCGTTGGCGGCCAAGGCAAAATCTCCGCTGATCCGGCAGTTCATCGCCCGGCGGATCGCCGCGGCGAGGGATTGACAAGGTTCCCCGGACTCAACGGCGGCCCGATCAATTCTCTCTCACCTGTTCGATCCCGCCATCCAAGCCCACAAGCAGTCCCCTGCGCTCCGAAAAGCCCAGGCTGAAGACCGGACCGGATCGACTCCATTCCAAACCCGCCCATCGGGCGTCGTCCTCAGCCAATCGATAGAGACCGCCGCTGGACGTCCCCGCGACCAATGCGCCGGACCCTCCGCCCCAAGCCAGGGCGACAACATACGGCTTGCGTTCCAACCCCGATCGCAGCGTCTCCATCCCCAATCCGGTATATGCCCGAACATACGCCCCGTCCACAGTGTGAATGCGAACCTTGGCGTCGCGCGCCCCGGAAGCAAAAAATCTTCCATCCGGAGAGAAGGTCAATGACTCCACTCCGGCGCTGTGCTGCTGAAGGACCTGGGCGGCGCGGTTCCCGTTCCGCTTCGAGATCAGCAGCACGCCGTCCAGCCCGCCACTGACCAACGAAACGCCGTCCGGCGACCAGGCCACCGCCCGCACGGCGGCCGTATGCTTGTGCCGCTCGTCCAGTGCGCCGTCGGCGAAACGCTCCAATGCCAGCGTCAACACCCGCTGGTCCGCGCAAGCCAACGCCGCAACCTTGCCGTCCGGCGACACCGCCGCATCATAGACAACGTCGCTGGCAATCTCCCGCGTCTCCAGCCCGCCTGTCGTCACATCAAGGCGCGCAACAACACCCGACTCCCCCGGCCGCCCCCCGACCAGAAGCAGGATTCTTCCCGCTTCTCGCGACCGCGAAACGACGGCCAGTCCAAACACCCTGAATTCCGGCCGAGCCAACAACGTCGCGCCTGCCCCCCCTTCCAGAAATACCCCCGCCTGCGAAACCGCATAGACCTCGCTTCCCGAAACCGCCAACGACACCACCGGCCCCACATGGGGCCCGGCGCCGACCGGTTTGGCAATCCACGCAAAGGCCGCCGCCAACAGCAACGCCAACCGACTCCGAGCGGGGCGCGCCATCACGCCAAAGCCTCGCGAATCAGGCTCATTCGCTCCTCGACCACGGGAATCGGCCGCCCGGTATCCGTGCGCAGTTTGGCGTCCAGGTCCGCCCCCAAGGCAGCCAGGACGGTGCAGAACAAATCTCCTGGCGAAACAGGCCGCTCAATCGGAGCCTCGCCTCGCGAATCGGTCCGCCCAACCAACGCGCCCTTCTTGAATCCCGCTCCGAAGAGCAGCGACGAACTGGCGCGCGACCAGTGATCGCGTCCGGCCGACGGATTCAGGCGGGGCGTGCGTCCAAACTCGGTCGCCACCATCACTGCAGTCGTCTCCAGCATGCCCCGCCGCCTCAGATCCTCATGCAACGCCGACACCGCCTGGTCCAGGGCGGCCAACTTCGCCGGATAGCCAAACGTCAGCGCGTCCTTGATGCCGCGGTGATCATCCCAGCCCTTGAAGCGTATGAACGCCGTCCGAACACCGCCTTCCACCAACCTTCGAGCCAGGAGACACGACTGCCCCAGAAAATGGCGACCGTAGCGCGCCCGCGTTTCGCCCGACTCCTGGTCGACATCAAACCTCCCGCGGACTTCCGGGTCGAGCGAGAGAAACCTCGCTTGGTCCAGGAACCGGTCGCGGCCCCGCTCCGACTCCGAGCGGGGCGCGCCGTCCAGGGAATCGACGACCTTCAACAACTTCATCGCCCGGCCCAATTGGGGTGGCGGATCCAGGTTCTTCACCTCGAACTCCTTGACGCCCGGGCTCCCGCCAATTTCAAAGGGCCCCCGGGTTATCGGCAGGAAACCCTGTCGCGCATGCTGGTGCGCGTTGGGAATGGCCACGAATGGCGGAACCTGTTCGTTCAGGTCTTCGGCCTCATGTCCGAAGATGGAGCCAATGGAGGGATAATTGAGGACAGGGTTGGGACGACGCCCCGTCAGCATGTAACAGGAGCCCCGATCGTGGTTGCCCTCGGGACTGGTAATGGATCGCACCAGGACGCAGTCCTTCATCATCGCCGAAATGCGGGGCAAATGCTCGCTGACAAATGCTCCCTCAAGACTGGATTCCTTGGCAACCAGATCCCCCCGGATGTCCGGCGGCGCCTCCGGCTTGCCATCAAAGGTGTCGATGTGCGACATGCCGCCATCAAGCCAGATCAGGATCAACGAGCGCCGTGACCGCTTGAGAAACTCACTGCCCGACACCAGGCGCGGCAGGAATGGCAATGCGCCCATGGTCGTGATGAAATGGCGTCGGTTCATGATATCGCAACAGGTTAAGGACTATCCGAGCATAGTGACCCCCGGCCACTTGACAAGACGCTCTTCCCCTGGAATCGCTCACGCCCGGACCGCCTGGATCGGCGTTCAACGCAGGGAACCAAACTCGCGGCTCGCCAACAACGCGAACGCCAGGTCTTTGCCAAACGCGCGCCGATCCCTCGCCCCACGCAAGGCAGGCAACAAAACCTCGGTCTCCCGCTCCGTGGATGGCCGCGACAAGATCAGCTGGAACAGTTCACGCAACTGTTCTCCCGGCTCCGATTGAAAATCGAAAATGGCCTCGAGCTGGTTGCCCGGAGCGTTCAAGCCCGCCTGCAGCAGCCCGCTGTTCATCACATGCAACTGCCGGGCCAGCGGAGAATCCGGCGGCGCGGGCCGATCGATCCGGACGCCCAGCACAGCCTCGACGGCCCGCTTAAACTGTGACGGCGACAACGGACGCGCCTCGCGCCTCGCGAGATACTCCAGTTTCGGGTCGCCCTTGAACTCCCCGGGGCTGGGAGGATCGGAGGCTAGCGCATACGGCCGCGACATCGCCACCAACAGCGCAATCGCCCTCAGATCGCCTCCCGACTTCTGAAACTCCCGGGCCAACACCGTCAACAGCGACTCGTGCGCCGCAGGATTGCTCAGGCGATGATCGTCCTCCTCCTCAATGAGGCTTCGCCCCATCAACACGCCAAAGATGCGATTCCCAAAGTTACGCGCAAACTGGTCCACGGCTCCCTCGGTCGCAAACCAGGCCATCCGCCGCTCCAGACTTTGACCGGGTGGCGGCGCGCTGGCTGCAATGGGCAACAGGGCCGGTTGCACCGGGCGCCCCTCACCCGGAAGAAAAAACCTTCCCACCATCATGCCTCCCCCCGGCGCAGGCCGGGGATCCACAAAATGCGCTGAAAAGCGCAGGTGTTCCTCCCGTCGCCAACGATCGAGCGGGTGATTGTGACAACGGGCGCAGGCAATGCTCATCCCCAACATGGCGCGCCCGAAATACTCGGCCCGATCGCGTGGATCGCTCAGGTGACGCCAGGCCTGATCCGGACCACGCTCGGTGAGCGTTCGACGCGCAATGTCAAAGAGCGACAAACGATCACCGACCGCCTGTCGAAAAAAGCGGCGCAACGCCGCGTTCCGACGCGCGCTGTTCCGGTCGTCTCCAGACGCTTCCGGAATCTCAAACCATCGCGCGACATGTCCGCCAAAGACCTCCGAAAACTCCTCGGAACGCGTCAATTTCTCGGCCACTCGAGCAACGCGCGCGCCTGCCGGCATCGCGAAGAACGCCTGCGCCTCATGCGGCGCAGGCGGACGCCCGACCAGATCCAGATAGAGTCGCCGCAACAACGTGTTCCAATCCGCCGCCGGTGCGGGTTTCAACCCCAGCTCATTCATGCGCGCCAACCAGGCGCGGTCGAGCGGGTTGTCAGCGTCCTGCGACGCCCCGAACGCCCCCCGGCCAAACGGCCGCACCGTCGGCGCCCGGGCGCTAAACTCCCCAAAGCGCGCCAGGATCCAGGACTCGCCTTGCCCGGTCATCCGGATCAAGCCGGCGTCGTCAATCCGGGCGACAGTCTCCCGGGTCGAACTCAACAGGGAAAGGCGCGTCACATCCCGCTTCGACAAGCCGGTCTCCGACTCGAAGGACGCAATGACCTTCGCCCGCCCCGACTCGATCGAGAGGTCGATCCCGCGCAGAACCTCCCGCGCTCCGCTTTCATAGGGAGCCCCCGCCTTGATCCAATCAAACAATGCCCGGAAATTCTCGTCCCCCTCGCGAAAGATGCGTCCCCCTCCATGCTTCAACTCGCGCAGCGGTTTCCTCAGAAAAAGACTGTTCTCCGGCCTGAGAAGGTCGACGCGACGCCCATCCAGTTCATTTCGGATGGACTCATGGTCCGCCCGCGGATCTCCCGCAAAAAGCGACAACTTGAAACCACCCTGCCCCGTCGCCGCCCCATGACACTCCGCGGCGGCGCAGCCGGTCTTCGCGAGAATCGGGGAAATCTCATGGGCAAAGTTGAACGAGCCGGCTGCGGCATCTACCCCGACGGTTGCAACGAAGACAAGCGCGGCGCGCCCAAATGCACGGATCCCCAACAAGATTGGCGAGTCTGTCCCCATCTTTCCGCGACCCTCCGCTTCCTACCGCCCTCGCCCTTCCGGACCCATGCGCTCCTTCAGAAACGCTTCCGCGAGTTCCTGCGCGCGCTCCGTCCCATAGCGATCCCGATAACTCAACATCAGCTTGAACATCTCCACCGCCTCATCCCGCAACGCTTCGCTTTCCTTGGCTCGGGCGACGATCTCGCCATACACCCGCTCCGCCTCGGCGAAGTCGTTGGTCTTCCGGATAAAGGAACGCAACAATGCGTTCAGTTGCGCGTCCGAGGGCGGACGCCCCTGACGCTGGGGTCTGACCCCGGATTCCGCAGCCGGTTTCAGGTCGCGTCCCCCGCCGCGCGGCGAATTCGCAGCCCTCCCCTCGCCGCGCATCCGGGACGTTGCGTCCCGCGGCGCGTTCCGCCCCTCCGAACGCATGTCGTAACGGCCGCCGGATTGTTCCCGCAAGCGCTTCAACTGCGCCTGCAGCCGTCTGATTTCAACGGCCTGCTCCACGGCGATCGAACGAAGCTCCCCGGCGTCCCTCGGCAAACTCGCCTCGGCCAGTTCGCGATAGTCGCCCACGGTCTCCGGCAGACGCCCCACCAATTCTTCCACCCAACCGCGAAGCGTCCCCTCATCCTCGGCGTTCACATCGGTGTAGGCGTGCGTCCTCACCACCTTGCCCTTGTTGACCAGGACCAACGACAGGGCCGCCTTGCGATTGAGCGCGTAGTTGCCGGGCCCCTCGGCCCCATCCAGACTCAGCACGATCGGGTTGCGCAGCTTCAATGAGCCGTTCACCGCCTTCAAACGGCTCTCCCCCGCCGTTCGGTCCGCCGACAACATCAGCGTGAAGGTCTTGAATCCCTTCAGAGAATACTCGGAGCCAAACTGATCCAACCCGCGAACAACCGGCAGGATGTTTCTCGTCA
>CAZFLK010000244.1:0-7139 GCA_964519245.1 uncultured Verrucomicrobiota bacterium | reverse complement strand
AAGCGTCATGTCCTCGACGCTGTTAAGTGTCGCGGACGCGGCGTCCAGCCCTGCGTCAATGACGGAGCGATACTCCGACAACTCGGCGATATGCACTCGGGTTTCGAAAAAGCGGATGTAGTCGTCCATCTGATGCGCCAGATAATCGAGTTCTTTTTCCCTGGTCTGGATGTCCGACTGCAGTGTCTCCAGGCGCACATCCTGATTGTCCTGTTGCCCCCGCAGTTCCTCGATCGCGCTGCGGCTTTTCGCAGTCTGATTCTCCAACTCCTTGAGCCGCTTCGCGAGGGGCAGCTTCCCGTCGGCGATCCTCCGGTTGAGCGCGTTCAATTCCGCCAGCGCCTGCTTCAGATCGGCCGACACGGTCGCCCGCGCTTCATCCACCCCTTGCGCAACGACATTCAGCGAGCCGGGGCCGAGCAAGGCCGCAAACAACAGAATCGGCCAGCCGCGAGCAATCGAACCAATCAACCGGCATGTAGACTCAATACCCATGACTACTTCATCGTAACCGGGAGCGTGATGAACTCAGACGGATGTTCACTGCGATAGACGAGCAGGACATGGGTCAGGGCGGCCGCCAGTTCGTTCCGCGGCGTCCATTCCCAGCCATCCTTCGATGGCGCCCCGACACCAGCCCGCGTTCCGGTGCGGTCCACGTAGTAGGCCTGGGACAAACCAAGGTAGAGCGTGTCCACCTGGACTTCCTTGCCGTCGATGTTCCGCAGTTCCCCCGTCAGTGTGAGAGCCCCGTTGAACTTGTCGATCTCGTTGAGGATTCCCAGCATGGCCTGGAGTCGCTGCCCCAGTGAGGGGCCTTCCCCAGCGCCGCCGCTTTTCAGGCGGCGGAGCAACGGTCGCGTCTTCTCGACGAGTGGGCGTGGGAACACCGCCGCCAGTTTCAGCAGGCGATCTTCTTCTCCCTTGAGTCTCAGCGAGACAGCCTCCGCCGTCTTCTTCAATGCGGCCTGTCGCTCCGAGAGCTCCCGACGCCGCGAGGCCCCTTCCGAGGCGCCCGCTTCCAGCTTGGAGAGTTCAGAATCCAAGAGGCTGACTTCGCGTTCCAGCAATCCGATGGATTGATTGATCGTCGCCTTCTCGACCTTCCAGTCTCGTTCCGTTCGCTGAATGGTCTTGCGCGCTTCGATCCAACGCTTGATCTCAGAGCGGGACTCCGTGATCGGATTCTCCGCCGCTACCCCGGTCAACAAGGTTGTTCCAAGACACACGAGTCCCGATACGAAGCCCTTTGCCTTCGCGCATGCCGACCGCGTTCCGGCGGCCCATCTGGCTGAAAAACTATGCATAGACTGTTTCAACGAGTGTTTGCACCGGCGATGCCACGATACCCATCGGTTTTCGTCGCCACTCCATCAGCAACTCCGTCACAAGCCGGAGGCAGGATGAGCAAGAATTGAATTGTGTCAATGATGCGACTCATTCGCACGCTCTCCAGCCAAGTGTGGCGGAGTGACCAAGCCGAGTGCGACTCTTAACGACGACGTAATAACGCCGGCGTCCCAAACCAAGGGCCACTTTCGGTGATGTTCGTCCCGTAATCACAACCGAAAGCGAGGCGACATTTGGAGGCATTCTCATATTCTTCGTCCATTCGCGGTATTTTTAATGCAAATATTTTTCGCTTGCAAACTGTTTGCATATTTCATTGACCCCGAACTCAATCTGAGGCACAACGCAAATGATTTGCATAACTAACTGTGTTCAATGAAGCCGAAAAAACCCTCCACTCGTAGAAGCCACGAATGTCAATTGCATTGGCGCTTTGCCGTAAGACGCTTGGGTCTGTTGCTCGCTGCGGCATTGTGCTCCGACTTGCAAGCCGACGAGCGCCAAGTCACCTCGACCGGTCACGCGGATATCAATATCGACTACGTTCAGGGAACCTGGGTTTACCAGGCCAACGAGACGGAGACGCCCGACGATGTCGTCTTTGCCATCACTGATTCCGGGCGCCTGGCAATACCCGCCAGTGCGAATTTCAGTTTTCTCGGCGCTGAGGGAGATCCGATATGGCTGATTTCGCAGACAGAAACCGCCGGCATCCCGTTCCTTGGCTTCGCCTCAGAGAACACGGCGGCGGGAACCTTCGTCGATGATCGCTTCAACCTGTTCGTTTCCAGTCTCACAGGACCGGGCAATCTCTTCATGTGGACCACCGGGACCGGTTCGGTGGATGTGGATGTCAATTCCACAGACGGTCTTGACGCCGGCGACGCCCTCAATTTTCCGGCTCCGGGACATTTTCACAACAACATCGGATTCGACGCCCCCGGCACCTATCAGGTCCGGTTTCGAGCGGAAGGCAATCTGGCGGCGGGCGGCGCAACCGTGGCCAATGAGCAATCCTACCGATTCCAAGCTGGCGTCATTGATCGCGGTGAGCTCGACATTGAGATCGTCTACAACGCCGGTGAATGGGAGATCGCATTGCTGGATGAAGCAAGCATGAACGAGCTTGAGCCTGGTCATGCCGCGCTTCACGCGGGTCCGGCAACCTGGTCCAAAGTCCCGAACGATCCTGCCTACAGTTTCCTGGGTCATGCGGGCGACACAATGTTCGTCCTGCCTCAGGCAGAGGATCCGGACGTTCTATTCTTGGGCATCGCCGGCGACGAAATCCCGACCGGGGTCTTCCAGAACGAAACCGTCAACCTGAACCTGACGGCGGTGCAGGGCCCAGGAAACGTATTCCTGTATGCCACCGACGCGTTCGGGAAACCGACGAAGTATTTCGATTCTGCCGATGGGATCTCCGGTTCTGACACCTTCCCCGTTTCGGTGGGCGGGCATTTCCATCAGAACTGGGCCTTCAGTGCGCCCGGTTACTACAAGGTGAGCGTAAACGCGTCAGGGACGCTGGTCGCGGATGGCCAAGCCAGCACAAGTTCCACGGTGGATCTTTTGTTCGAGGTGTTCGCGCCTGAAGTTTTCAGCCAGGGAGAGGTTGATCTGGAGATCGCGTACGAAGCGGGGGAGTGGGATCTGGCCTTGTTGGATGAGCCAAACCTGCGTGAGATCTGCGCGAGTGAGGCCATTCTTCAGGGCGCGCCCGCGACCTTATCCTGTGTGCCTTCGAATCCCGAATTCGAGTTTCTGGGATCGCCGGGCTCTCCAATCTACGTGCTGCCACAGGACGAGCAGGCGGGCATCTTGTTCTTGGGCATTGCCGGGGATGAAATTCCCGGCGGGGTCTTTCAGAATGAAAGTGTTTCGCTGAATCTGACGTCAGTGGCCGGTCCAGGACAGGTCTTCCTCTACTCGACCGACGCCTTTGGAGCGCCAACCAAGTATTTCGACTCTGCAAATGGCATCGACGCCTCCGATGTCTTCCCGGTTTCCGTGGGCGGCCACTCACATCAAAGCTGGGCGTTTACGGCTCCGGGGGCCTACACGCTGGGGCTGCAGG
Source organism: uncultured Verrucomicrobiota bacterium (assembly GCA_964519245.1). Taxonomy (GTDB): domain Bacteria; phylum Verrucomicrobiota; class Verrucomicrobiia; order Limisphaerales; family JAYPEY01; genus JAYPEY01. The sequence goes on along the minus strand of CAZFLK010000244.1, from coordinate 3,712 downwards.
CAAGCGGGACATTGACCTCCGATGGTTCTGCCAGCTCCAGCGATGTGGTTTCTTTCACATTCGAAATTCTGCCGCGGGAGTCGTTCAGCGCCGGCGAAGTGGACATCGAGTTGGCCTATGCAAACGGGCAGTTTGAGATCGTCCTGCTGGAAGCACACGGCGAGGAAGGCGGGGACCACGAGCATGGCGGCGAGATCCAAGCTCATGACGCCATTCTCGTCGCATCGCCTGCGACGCTGGAACCCGTCCCAAACGACGCAAACTTCGCCTTTCTCGGTTCTCCCGGGCAAGGCGTGCATATCCTGCCGCAGAACGAGAAACCTGAAACCCTGTTTCTGGGCATCGCCGGCGACGAACTTCCGATGAGCGAGTTTACGGGCGAGACGGTCAACCTTCACCTCACCAGCGTGAAGGGCCCGGGCGAAGTGTTTCTCTACAGCGTAAACGAATTCGGCACGCCGAACGTATACTACAATACGACGGACGGCATTGACATGGCGGACGCATTCCCGGTGACCGTAGGGGGGCACTCCCACCAGTCGTGGGCCTTCACCCAATCGGGCAAGTACGAAGTCACGCTTCAAGTCGCGGCAACAAGAGTGGCGGGAAACCAGGGCGTCATGAGCGATGCGGTGACCTTCGTTTTCGACGTGCGCGCCCCGGAGGCTTTTTCCCGTGGCGAGCTGGACTTGGAAGTTCTCTACGAAATGAATCAATGGGAGATCGCGCTTCTAGACGAAGTCGGCATGCGCGAAATCGAACCCAGTGAGGCCCTATTGAAGGCGGGACACACAAGCGAGCGCACGATCCCGGCGGATGCCGCCTTCAGTTTTCTCGGAACCGCAGGAGATCCCGTATTCATCCTGCCGCAATCGGAAGACCCGAGCCTCTTGTTTCTCGGCATTGCCGGCGACGAGATTGCTGGCGGCGTCTTCGCCAACGACGAGGTCAACCTGAACCTGATCGAGGTTCGCGGCCCGGGCAATGTCTTCCTTTATTCCGAGGACTCTTTCGGAACGCCCAACACGCCGTTCTTCAATTCAGCTGACGGCATCAACGCCAGCGACACCTTCCCGCTGACGGTCGGTGGTCATTCCCACCAGAACTGGGCCTTCACCGCGCCCGGCATCTACAAGGTCGCCGTACAAGCGGCGGGAACCCTGGTCGCTGGCAGCCAAATGACATCGAGCCCAGTGATCGAACTTAGCTTTTGGGTGGAGGCGCGTGAGATCTTCGCCTCCGGTGAACTCGACTTGGAAGTCGTCTATGAGGCCGGTGAATTCGAAATTGCCCTGCTGGACGAAGTCGGCATGCGCGAGATAGAGGTCGATATGGCCGTGTTGCGGGCGAACCCATCCTCGCTGGAACCAGTCGCGAACGGCTCAGAATTCCGTTTCTTGGGCCACCCAGGGGACAGGATCTACTTGTTGCCGCAGAACGAGAATGGGGAACTCCTGTTTCTCGGCATCGCCGGCGATGAAATCCCCATGGGCGTCTTTGAGGGCGACACCGTCGATCTTGAACTGTTGGACGTGCACGGTCCCGGCCCTTTGTTCCTCTACGCAATCGACGAGTTCGGCGACCCGATGGTCTATTTCAATTCAGCGAACGGCATCAACGAGAATGACGCATTCCCGGTGATGGTCGGAGGCCACTCACACCAGAATTGGGGCTTCGGCGCAGCCGGTCAGTATGAGGTCACCGTACGCGCAAGGGGCAGACTATCCGCCGGCTCCCAATCCGTCGGCAGCGAACCGGTGACCCTGTTGTTCGATGTGCTGGAACCTGAGACATTGAACGGCGGAGAAATCGATCTCGAAGTCGCCTTCGACGGAGCCTTTGAGATCGCTTTGCTGGAAGGTGATGACGACCAACTGCTGCTGCACAACGAAGGCCCACACGGCGAGATCCACCCGGGCGACGCGGTGTTGCAGGGTCTGCCTCCCGTAAAGACTGCTGTCCCGTCGGGGACCGAATTCAGTTTCCTCGGTTCCGAAGGCGACCCAGTTTGGGTTCTGCCGCAAACGGAGCAGGAAGGTCTGCTGTTCCTCGGCATTGCCGGTGATGAAATCCCGGGGGGAACGTTCCAAGGTGATTCCGTAAACCTGAAACTCATTAGCTTCCGAGGACCGGGCGACGTGTTCCTCTACTCAGAGGACACCTTCGGCATCCCGAACACGCCTTTCTTCAATACGGCCGACGGAATCGACGGGTCCGACACCTTTCCGGTCTCGGTCGGCGGTCATTCCCACCAGAACTGGGGCTTTACCGCGCCGGGAGTCTACAAGGTGGCTGTGCAGGCCGAAGGTGTCGCTGTCTCGGGCGGACAAACGGTCTCAAGCGGCGTCACGGAGCTCACTTTCGAGGTTCTCGATTTCCTGAGCGGCGTCACGAAGTCCCAGACTCCCGGCATGCTTTCAGTCGGCTGGCAAACCGCGCTTAACCGGCGCTACCAGATCCAGACCACGGACACGTTGCCACCCATCTGGATGGATCACGGCGATCCTGTGCTGGGCGTCGGCGGACCGATGACAATCGATGTCAGCGCCGCTGGGGTGTCCGGCTTCTACCGCATCATCGACCTCGGCCCGGTTCCGGCGACGCAATGAGCAATAGATCTTCAATGGGTTGTGTTGGTTCATGAACTGCCGCCCGCCCGCTTGCGGGCGGGCGCCTCTCTCCGCCTCCGATCCATCCTGACACCATTTCCCACTGGGTCGTGGGAAGGCGGGTCCTGACCTTGAATCTCTCACGTGTGCAGGTCAGGGCCCGTCTGTTGCTGCTGTCAGCAAGACTTTGACGGCGCACCGCCCCATGTCGGCGCTTGAAAGGCAAGGGAAAGCCGGCGACAACCTTGGTCCATCACCCTGCATCTCGATTCACCCGACATGAGCGCACAACGCGACGCAATGGCAAACAAGACCTGTCGTCGAAGGAACGCGGACATCCTTGTCCGCGCGTTTCATCATGGCCTCTCAACCGGCGCCCAAGGATGTCCGCGCTCCTTCAGATGGTTTTTTGGGCTCATTCTCCTTGCCTGTCTCGCGGGCAACCCGCCCGCAGCCGACGCCGCCGTCCAGCGCCCCGACATCCTGATGATCGCCATAGACGATCTGCGGCCGATGCTGGGTTGCTACGGCGATCCACGGGCGAAAACGCCCAATATTGATCGCTTGGCGAAACGCGGCGTGTTGTTCGAGCGCGCCTATTGCCAGTATGCGAAATGCGGCGTCTCGCGGCTGTCGATCATGTCCGGCCTGCGTCCCGACGCCATCGACGCCTTCGCGGGACATCGCCGGAAGTACGCCGACGCGTTTCGCGCCCGCCGTCCGGACGCCATTCCCATGGGGCAGTGGTTCAAGCAGCATGGCTATCACACCCGCTCTCTGGGCAAGATCTACCACGACGGCTGGGACCTCGCCGCCAATTGGTCCGAGCCGGCCTTTCCCGGCCGCGAGGCGGAAATGCTGGAGATCCACGATGAGTCGAACCCGGACGGCCCGACCATCATCGCAGAGCGCTGGGATTGTCCCGTGATGCAGAGCCCCGATGTGCCGGACGAGCATTTCTTCGCCGGACGAATGACGACCGCGGCCTTGCGCATCCTTCGCGAGCGCGACGGCGAATCCCCCCTCTTCCTCGCGGTGGGCTATCGACGCCCGCACCTGCCCTTCATCGCGCCAAAGAAATACTTCGACCTGCACCAACCGGA
>CAZFLK010000243.1:0-7181 GCA_964519245.1 uncultured Verrucomicrobiota bacterium | reverse complement strand
CGACGACGTCCGGACGGTCACCGTCGCGGACCACTCCCCGCTTCGGGATCCCGTGCTGGACGAGGCCCTGACCCTGATGCTCAAAGACGGCGAAACGCGTCCCGCGATCCATTGGATGGAACGATTCAGCTCCATCGAGAAGCTCAAAGACAAAGTCGCCCAGGAACTCTGTCAGCGGGGCATCCTCAAGGACTCCCTGGAAAAGGTGCTCCTGGTCTTTTCCCGAAAGGTCTATCCGGAGTTGGACCATCAGCCCGAACAGGGACTCATCGATGACATGCGAGCCGCCATCTTCAGCGAGAAAACGGCCGTTGATCCACGCGTCGCCATCCTGGTGTCCTTGACCAAAACCGCCGGGATGCTCGATGTCCACTTCGAAGCCGGCGACCTCAAACGACGAGCGGACCGCATCTCGGACCTGATCGAAGGTCGCTTGTTCCCCGAGTTGGAACCGGAATCGCTGGTCGAAGCCCGGATGGCGCAACACGCCGTTGAGATCGGCTCCACTTGAACCAACAGAAACACAAGACAAGAAAGGAACGACCATGGGACTCTTCTGGGACTTGATCCAATCCAACCAGATTTCCGAACAGAGCACACGCGCCGCCAACCTGGAGGATCGCATCGATGCGCTGGAACAGGAACTCGCCCGGACGCGGAAGTCCGTCCGTGACCTCCTCCTGCTGCTGGAGCAACATTTCGGCCAGGACATCGATAAGGACGGCAAGATCGGTTGAATTGACGTGCGAGATCGCGCATACCCTTCAGACACGATCACCCAACACCGGTCGCCAGCGATCCCATCCTCCCCCTATCATGGCAAAGCAACTTCCCCGTCTCGCATCCCTGATCCTGATCGCCGCATTCAGCTCGACGGCCGCCGCCGCGCCGACTCACGCGGAAGCCGGCCTCGCCTTGCGCAAGGCGGTCTCCTTTTTCCAGAGTCAGGCCGGCTATCGCGGCGCCTACCTCTACAAATACAGCGCCGATTTGAAGAAGCAGGAAGGCGAAGGCAAAGCGCTCAAGACCACCGGCTGGACCCAACCACCCGGCACGCCCTACGTCGGCGCAGCCTACCTGGAGGCCTATCAGATCACCGGGGAACGGTATCTCCTCGACGCCGCCCGACAGACCGCCTACGCGCTCGCGGCCTCACAACTCCGCTCCGGCGGCTGGGACAGCCGCTTCGAACTCGGGCCCAACGAACGCCGCCGCCATGCCTACCGCAGCGAACCCGAGTCCGGAAAACGACGGAACCACACCACCCTCGATGACAACAAATCCCAGTCCTGCCTCATGTTCCTCATGCGCCTGGACGAGGAACTGAAGTTCCAGGACAAACGCATCCGCGACACCCTCGACTACGCCTTCGACCATTTTCTCGCCGCGCAATACCCCAATGGCGCCTGGCCGCAACAGTTCACCGCCCCGCCCGACCCGGAGGCGTTCCCCGTCCTGCAGGCGCGCTACCCGAAGAGCTGGTCCCGGACCTATCCCAAGCGGGACTATCGCGGCCACTACACCTTCAATGACAACTCCATCGCCGACATGCTGAACGTATTGCTCGAAGCCCATCGCATCTACGGCGACACGAAGTTCCTGGCGGCGGCCAGGAAGACCGGCGATTTCATGTTGCTTGCCCAGATGCCGGAGCCGCAACCCGGCTGGGCTCAACAGTACAACCCAAACATGGAACCCGCCTGGGCGCGCAAATTCGAGCCGGCATCGATTTCGGGCGGCGAATCGCAGGGCGTCATGCGCACCCTGCTGCATCTCTACCGCAAGACCGGCGACGAACGCTACCTGGAACCCATCCCCCGCGCGCTCGCCTACTACAAGCGCTCTCTCCGTCCCGACGGCAAGCTCGCCCGTTTCTACGAACTCAAGACCAACAAGCCCCTCTACTTCACCAAGGACTACAAGCTCACCTACAGTGACGCCGACATGCCGACCCACTACAGCTTCATTGTCAGCTCCAAACTGGACTCCATCGAACGTGAATACGAGAAACTGAAGCGGACGCCGAAGGATGAGCTCAATCCCCCGGCGCGCGAACAAACCTACCGCATGAGCTCCAGCCTCGCGAAAAAAGCCCAATCGGCCATCAATGCCCTGGATCATCGAGGCGCTTGGGTCGAGAACGGCAAGCTCCGTTACCACGGCTCCGATGACAACACCCGGCAAATCATCGACACCAAAACCTTCGTCACGAACCTGCGGACGCTCGCGCACTTCGTCGCAGCGTCGAACTAGACTCCGACTTCAGCCCCCAATTTGAGTTGCATTCGCCGCCCAAGCTTCTACTGCTATCCTCATGAAGACAGCACACATTCTGGCACTTATCGCGCTGGCCACACTGTTCGCGTCCCCTAGCCAGGCGCAGTCCCAGGACACATCCGAGAAGCAAAGCTGGTTCCGCCGGATCTTTCAGAGAAAATCGCCTCCATCGCCAACGACCAGGCCCGCCGAGGCCCCCAAGAAGGAAGCCAAGTCGACGCCCGCACGCGCCGAGTCGAACCGCCAACAGTCTGAAGCCGGGAAAGCGTCTGATCCCGGCAAGCCCGGAGGAAAGTGGAATGAGGCGGAGCGCCGCAAACTGGAGGAATACCTGAAGAACAAACGTCGAAATCACCAGGACGATGGAGACGAAGATGACCGGCGTGACAAGGGAGGCAAGAAGAACAAGAAGAACAAAGGAGCCGGAAAAGGGCCGGCCTGGAAGCGACAAGGCGGACTGCCCCCCGGACTGCAAAAGAAGCTCGACCGCGGCGGAGAGCTGCCTCCCGGTTGGCAAAAGAAACTGAACGCCGGCGAAGTCATGCAGCCCGAGATCTACCAACAGGCGGCCCCGCTGCCCAAGGACATCTTCATGACGCTGCCTCCGCAACCTCACGACACCGAGATCCTGACCGTCGAGGACAAAGTCGTGCGCGTGATGAAAGATACCCGCCGCATCCTCGATGTCTTTGGCCTTGGTGACAAATTGCCCGCCCCCCCGCCTGCTCCGGGCAATTCTGAATAGGCTCGGAAACCGGGCGCGCCGAAAGCGGTCGCCCCAATTCAGTTTCCACTGCCCAACCGCACCCGGTAGTAGCGCGCGTCGTGGCCGTCGGCGTCGGCCTCCATCAAGTCGAACATGCCATCCATTGAGGTCATGGCCCCAACCTGGGTCCAGGTCTTGAAATCCGAGGAAGCCTCCAGGATGATCGAAACTCCGGCGGTGGCATTCGCCGGTCCCACCAATGTCATCGCGAAGCTTCCGTCCGGCTGCAAGGCGGGCGCGCCCAGAAATCTCAAGGGATTGTCGACAATCAATTCCGCGCTGGCGCTGATTGAGCCCAACGCGTTCGAAGCCGTCACTGTATAAATGCCCGCGTCCGAGGGCTCAATTGCCGGCAACGCCAACGTGTTGCCCGTCGCGCCGTCAAGCGAGGCACCCTGGAACTGCCAAGCGAATGTCGGCGCCGGGACGCCGGTCACCGCCACCTCGAACGCCGCGGTTTCCAACCGGTTCACCACCACATCATCGGGAGCCATGGCGATGACCGGCGGATCGCCCAACAGCCAGTTGAGGGTGATGAGACCGGTCTCCCCGTCCACGCCATCGACGGCGACCGTGTAGGTTGTGTCCTTGGTTGCAGGGAAAGCCAGTTGACTCCGAATGCCATCGGGCGCGCCGTCGTTGTCCTGCGCCACCAACGCCAGGTTCGCCAGGCTCGAACCAGTGTACACGGCCATGGTCGTATCGATCTCACTGCCGATGGTGTCGACCAGCAGCGTTCCATCCTCCGCCGCGGTGATTTCGAACCAACGCGAACTGCCGCCGATCGCGTTGCCGTGATTGGGCTCACCCGGCTCGGTGACGGACTGCGCGTTATTGAACACCTGCGCCCCCAACGCTCCGGCAGCGACCACCAGGTTCTGCCGGCTCCCCCGCCCCAATTGCAACGCCGGACTACCGCCACCGGCATTCTCGAACTTGGGCCGCGAAATCGCGTTGGGATCCGAACCGGCGTCAATATGTGACGGTCGACTGCGCACGCTTCCGACATCATTGCTGACCACCACGATATACTGCCCCAAGTCCGCGGGCTCAATGTCATCCACGGTCAATGACGCTGCATTGGCGCCGGCAAGGTCCATGCCATTGTGCCGCCATTGGTAACTCAGGGGCTCGCTCCCCGTGGCGGAAACCGTCAGGGTCGCGGTGCCGCCGAACGGCGAACTCGCGCTCTCAGGCTGCCCGACAATGATCGGAGCCTCCCTCGCCGAGACTTCAAACGACCAATTGACCACCAACTGCCCGAAGCCGCCCTCCACTCCGGTGATCTCGATCGTGTAAATCGCGCCGGATACGACATTGACGGTTACTTCGCTTGTCAGAAAGCCGCCGGAGTCGTCATCCGACGCAATGCGCTGAAGACCGCCCAAGGTTCCACCCGAGTAGACGGTCATGCGGGTGTCGTAGCCGCTCCCCTTGGTGTCGAATGTCGCGACGCCCGTATCCGGGGCCTGCCAGCGCATGAAATACGTCTCTCCGTCCGGAATCGCCACGCTCTTCGAGGCTCCGGATTCCGTCTGCGTCACGGCTCCTTCCGGAGTCTGGGCCACGTCCAACGTCGGCAGGGCTACGGACAACGACGCCGGGTCGCTGGTCACCGCCCCCACTCCGTTCTGCACAATGACCGTATAGCGTCCCAAATCCGCCGCCCGCACATTATTGACGCTCAACGTCGACGAATTGGCGCCCGGAATGTTCTGCCCGTTGAAACGCCATTGGTAACGCAAAGTCGGCGACCCCGAGGCAGTCACCGAGAATGTGGCATTGGCCCCGAAGGAGACCGCCTGCGCGACCGGCTGCAGGTCGATGCTTGGCGGCGTCAGGACGTTCACCGTGACATTGTCGCTCGCCACCGATCCGGCGTCGTTTCTCACCACGACCGAAAAAACGCCGGTCTCCGCCGACGTCGCGGAGGGCACGGTCAAGGTGGCCCCGAAGGTCAACGGAATCGGATTGCCGTCCTTCCGCCATTCATACTGCAGCGGCCCCGAGCCAATCGCTTCAACCGACAAACTGAATGCGGAGCCTTCCGCAACCGTCAGCCCCCGCGGCTGTCTCACGATCACAGGCGCCGTCTCGATGATGATGCGGATCGACCTCGCCACCACGCCCCGAACACTCGCGTCCCCGTCCCCGGCGCGCAGCGTCATCGTCTCCAGCACGCCGCCGGCGTCGCCGAATGCGTTGCCGTCGATCATGATATCCCCCGGGCCGTCGCCCGTGTTCACAACGACGTGCGCATTCTCGATCACATGGACATTGAAGAAGCTGATGACGCCGCCGGATGTCTCCAAGTCGCTGGTCGAATCAAAGTAGACGTCGGCCCCATAATTCTGGCTGCCCACGGTCTTCACCAAGGGCGCCGCAATGGTCAATTCGCCGGTTCCGTCCAGAAAGGCCAAGGGAGAAGTTCCCCCGACATCACCAGCGAAAAGGAAGGAACTGCCCTGCGGCGCCAAGTAGTTCAAGGATCTCGCCGTCGCATCGCTGTCGAGCGTGTTCTGAAACACCACATCCCCGGCGCCCAGTTGTTGCATGCTGACATCCTGCAACAACGTCACCGGGTCGAGGAAAATGGTCGGGCCGCCCAAGCCGACAAACGCCGCGTTGATGGTGATCGACCCAGGCATGTCCGTCATCAACACCCCCAGCGGGACCGTCGCGCCAATGCCTCCGAATTCCGTGACGCCGCCTGTGTTGATGATCAGGTTCTTCCCGGGCGTGTTCGCGCTGTCCACCCCGCCAGTCAAACTGATGTTTCCATTGCTCGAGCTGCTCAACGTGGCATCTCCCTGGAGCTTCACTTGATTCTGGTAGGCCTGCGCCCCGGTTGTCGTCACCGTGGTCGGATCATTCATCGCGTTGGAACTGAAGAAGGTCGTTCCATCACTGCCCACGGAAATCGACGCGAGCGGATTGCTCGCTCCCACCGCCCCTCCAAAGTGCAACTGCCCCGTCGGCGGCAATGCGACGGCGATGGATTCCCCGCCCATAAAGGAATCGAGGGTCCCGACAAAATGGATCAAGTCGCCGCCGAAAACCGTTTGCGTCTGCCCGACGCCGCTGGTTCCCAACCTGACCGGGTCATGAAATTGCTGCGCCCCCGTCGTGGTAACGCTCGCTGAATTGAGCAACGTTTCTCCGTCGGCATTGGTCGTGAGTGAGGCGAGGGCCTTGAACGCGCCCACGTCGTCAGAGTCGCTCGCGTCGCCGAAGGTGGTCATACCTCCGTCCGAAGTGTTGACGATCAAGCCTTCAACGCCGCTGGTGTTGGCGTCCACGGGACCATAAAAGGAAACATCCCGGCCGCTCAGCGTCGTATTCGCATTGCCCGTTCCACTGGTGGAAACGACGACTGCGCCCATATATTGCTGGTTGCCGGTTGTGTTGACACTCGCGGCGTTGAGAACGATCTGGCTGCCCGGGTTGCACACGACATCCATCAACGCATTGACCGCTCCCACGTCATCGTCGCCGACGCCGTCTCCGAAGGTGATCACGCCTCCCGCCGTGGTCGTAACGAACAACCCGGCATTGCCCGAGAGGGCGGCATCAACGGTTGAATTGAACGTCACATTCCCCCCGGTGAAGGACCAACTGCTCTCGAGAACCACAGCGTCACGGAAGCTGATGTCGTCCACCACAGTCACCGTCTCCGCCATCGGACCAAACGTCGTCGCTCCCCCGGCGTCCGTCGTCAACGTTCTCAACGGCGAACCGAAGCCGATCGCCCGCGAAAATTCTGTCGTGTTCGCATTCACAACCAGATCACGATTGGCTCCCGCATCCGAATCCACCGGGGCGGCGAACATGACCGAGGCGCCCGCAAGCGTCGTATTCGCGTGGAGAGCCACCAGGTCTCCATAAACTTGGACGCCGGTTGTCGTGACCACGCCGCCGGCTATCAAGGTCGATCCCGGCTCGTCCGTGGTCAGGTTCGCCAGGGCGTCCATCGCGCCGACGGCGCCGTGGAACTCCGTATTGCCCATCGAGGTCACGGTCAGGCTGATGTTCTCACCGTTCCCGCTGTCGACGGTCGAGCTGAACACGACATTGCCATTCAACGCAGCCAGGACCGCGTCCATCCGCAATGCCACCGCATCGTTGTAGATCTGTTCAT
>CAZFLK010000242.1:0-7233 GCA_964519245.1 uncultured Verrucomicrobiota bacterium | reverse complement strand
ACGACTTCACCGCCCGTGACCTGTTCGGCACGGCGTTGGCAATCGAATCCCCGGAAAAACGCGCCGAATTCGTCAAACTCTCATGTAAGGGCAACGCCGATCTGCAGCGCAGAGTGGAGAATCTCCTCAACTCATTTCACCAGGCTGGAGATTTCATGGAAGACGGGGCCGCGCCCATGGACATGTGACTCCCCTCGTCCGTGATGCTCGTCTTGGATCCGCGGGAGAACACGAGCGCCTATCGCACAACAACCAACCCACGGTGGAATCGGCCCCGAGTTGCTGAACGTCGGATCGCGGCTCTGTGAGCCGCTGCAACCCGGGAAAACGACGCTTGTTGGCATGCTCGAAAGCCCCGGACAGCCGGAGGTCGCTGCGGGTCACAGACCCGCGGTCCAAGCGGGCAGGCAACCGCATCCGTGAGTGGTTTCGCGATCTTGTCGATCCGGAAGGATCCAAGCGAGTCCGGTCAGATCTGAACTTCCCCAAAAGAATTTGGACCTTTTTCGACCGGCATTCCGCATGAGTTACTGATGGCCCGAAATGTCGCGTTTGGATAACAACCGCACAAACGAGCCAGACTGCAGAAAATAACCAGAATTAGCCCAAATGAAGCGATTTACCCGGACATTCTGCCTCTTGTCGCTCCTTTTTGCTTCGGCAAGCGCCCAGGCGCAGTGGAAGACCCAACAGTTCCTGCTCAAGCCCGGCTGGACCGCGGTTTACCTGAATGTCGACGCCTCCCACGCCACGCTCACCGACCTGGTCGATGGCGACGCTGGCAATCCGATCGACGAGGTCTGGATGTGGCAACCCTCCCCCTCGACCTTGCAATTCATTGATGATCCGCAACTTCCGACGGGAACCGGGGCCCAATGGGTGAGTTGGAAACGGCCCCTCGGTCCCACCTCCGATCTTCAACGCCTCGTTCCCAACGCCGCTTTCCTGGTAAACAACACCAACACCGTCGATTTTGTCTGGTCGGTGAAGGGAAAACCCGTCGTCCCGGTCAATGACTGGACCAGCGAGGGCATCAATTTCATCGGTTTTCCCACCCCGGAGGTCAATCCCCCGGCATTCGCCAACTTCTTCGGCCCGGCCCCGAATCTCCTGGCCGCCGAGGTCTACCACTATCCGGGCGGCCCCCTGGACGGCTCCAACCCTTTGCAACTCTTCACGTTGAACACCAGCCCCGTCACCCGCGGGCAGGCCTACTGGGTGCGCTCAGGACAGAATTTCAACCGCTATTTCGGACCGTTCGAGCTCTCCGCCCCGGACAATTCCGGGGTCAGCTTCGGCGCCGGCGACAAGCAGGTCCTGCTTCGACTCAAGAACATCACCTCCGCCACCCGCACCATCAACATCAGCTTGTTGGCTTCCGAGGCCGCTCCCACGGGCCAGGCGGCCGTGGTCGGCACAGCCCCGGTGTTGCTTCGCGGCGACCTGGACACTGCCACCCTCACCTACGACTACCACACGCTCAGCGACGGCTCGCAGAACATCGTATTGCAACCCGCCGGACAGTTCGGCTCCGAGGCCGAGGTTGTCATCGGCGTGAATCGGACCTTGCTCACCGGAACTCCCGGCGACCTCTACGCCGGCGTCGTCCGTTTCACCGACGACCAGGGACTGCAGCAGGTCGATCTTTCTGTCAGCGCCACGGTGCAGGACACCCGCGGCCTCTGGGTCGGCGGCGCCGCGGTCAACCAGGTTCGCGCCTACCTGAAGTCCTTCCAGAAGGACGCGGAGGGCGCCCTGGTCACTTCCACCAACGCCGCAGACTTCGGCTCCTACGTGGTCACCAGCGTGAACACCAACCTCGGCGGCGTGGCCGAGCCTTTTCCGCTCCGGATGATCGTCCACAACAACGCGGCCGGAAACGCGGTCTTGATGCAGCGCGTCTTCTACGGCCTCCGCCAGGCGACCAACGAGGTGCTCACCACCGAGCAATCCCTGCTGGACCAGGACCGACTGGATGTCGCGCGCCGGATCAGCGCCGCGCACCTGCCCTTCAAGGCCCAGAACACCCCCTGGGCCTTCACCGGGCAAATGACACCCGGCATGAACCTGACCACCACCGTCTCCCTCGCCTACGACGACCAGGCCTCGAACCCCTTCCTCCACACCTACCATCCCGATCACGACAACCTCGACGCCACGGCTGCCAACAAGCTCGCCCAGGGCGCCGAGTCCTACCGCGTCGATCGCAAGATCGTGCTTTCCTTCCAATCCCCGACCGATGACTTCGCCAGCCTCGCGGCCGGCAACCAGGAACTCGGCGGAAATTACGCGGAGGAAGTCACGCTTTACGGAACGGCCGGTGAAAGCCGGAAGTACGAAGTCACCGGAGCCTTTGAGCTCAAACGGGTCAGCCCGATCGACACGCTCACGCTCCCCGAATGAGGAACCCACGATGAAGCTTTTTCAAAACGACAAACGATTTACCCGCGTCCACCACAACGCCCAGTCCAACATGAAACCAAAACAACACCTGACGGCCCCGCTGGGGATTCTCGCCCTCTTGTTGACCTGCACCCTCGCCGCTCCGGCCGCCCATGGCGCGGCAGCCACCGCCCATCCGCCGGAGCGAATGACCTACCAAGGCTACCTGGTGGACGCCAATGGCGTGCCGCTGGGCAACACCGCCCCCATCAACACCAGCGTCATCTTCCGCATCTGGAAGGTCGCCACCGGTTCCGTCGCCGCCAATCGCATGTGGACCGAGCAACAGACCGTGACTATCGACAAGGGCTACTTCAGCGTGGTGCTGGGCGATGGAAACGTTTACGCACCGGGTGGTGTCGCGGAAGCCCACGGCGATCTCTCGGCCGTCTTCTCCGGTTCCGACGCCTCGGACCGCTTCCTCGGCCTCACCATCCCGGACATCATGGGCGCCAACGAGTTGCTGCCCCGCATCACCTTGGTCCCCTCGCCCTACGCATTCCTGGCCCGCTACGCCAACGGCATCGCCGACGACGCCAACGGTGAATTCGCCCTTACCAATACCACCTCCGCGCTTCGAATCACAAAGACTATTCAAACTTTGGGAGGCAATGCCCGGGGGACACAGGCCGTGGACTTGCAGGACAATCGCAGCAGCAACACACAGGTCGCCAGCGGCAACTACAGCGTTGTCAGTGGCGGCAGGAGAAACACGGCTTCGGGAGCTGATAGTGTCGTCGGTGGCGGCTATCAGAATACTGCTTCAGACATCTACAGCGTTGTTGGCGGCGGACGGCAAAATACAGCATCCGCTGACTACAGCGTCGTTCCCGGCGGATACTTGAACGTCGCGTCAGGCAACTACAGTTTCGCGGCAGGCCGCCGCGCCAAGGCCAACCATTCAGGCGCGTTCGTCTGGGCAGACGGCGCCAACTCTGATTGGGCCTCCACAGCCAACAATCAGTTCCTGATCAAGGCTTCCGGCGGCGTCGGCATCAATATCAACAACGCAACCACCATGTCAGGGAACGCCTTGACCGTCGGAGGCGATCTTCAAGTAACCGGAGCCATCAAGGGCGCCTTCGATCCCGACGGCATTGCCACAGATGCGATCACTTCAGCAAAAATCAAGGACGGAGAGGTCAAGACAGCGGACATCCTCGATGAGACGATCACCTCAGCAGATATCAAGGACGAAACCATCACTTCATCAGATATCGACGACGAAACGATTACGGCAAACGATTTGGGCGCCAACTCAGTCGATTCTTCAGAACTCGTGAACGGCTCAATCGATCCGGGGCATATCGGATCTGGAGCGTTCAGTTTCGACCGAATTGAAGGACGCGCGGTAGGTGCTTCAGGCTCGTTCTTTCTGTATGACAAGAACAGCGTTCTAACCGCCGCGATGGACAGCAACGGTCGTTTCGGCTATCGCACGTCCGGAGCCACTGACACCAGTTTTCACATCCGAGGGAAAGCGGCGGACAATACGATCTTCAGAGTGTCCGATTCAAATGGAAACGAGCGATTCAAAGTGTCCTCGACTGGAAACGCCACTTTCAGTGGCACAATCAACAACTCCGCGATCGCGAACAACGCCATCAATTCCGCTCGCATCGCAAACGGGTCGATAACTTCTGAAGACATCGGTAATGGAACTATCACCACAGACGACATTAAGAACAGCACCATTACCGGGACTGATATCGCGAATGATACAATAGGTGTCGGAAAATTCACAGGCGGCGCCGGAACTCTGAAAAGCAACGGCAATCGACTTGGAGTTAACCACGCGTGGGGCAATGTCAGTTTCAATGTCAGGGGCGTAACTGGAGACGACTCCTATTTCCAAGTTGAAGATCCCACTGGAGTCGACAAAATCGAAATAAGAAGCAACGGTAATTTCTATGTAAATGGTTCGGCCGTGCATACTTCTGATCGTAGTCTAAAGAAGAACATTGCACCGCTTTCAAGTCTACTGCCTCGGGTATTGCAATTGAAGGCCAGCGAGTATCACTACAAGACAGACGACGATACCAAACCGAGGCGCGTAGGTTTCATTGCTCAGGAGATCCAAGAAGTCTTCCCCAACATCGTCGACAACGACGGCGATCATCTCGCCTTGGACTACAACGCCTTCGGCGTCATCGCCATCAAGGCGATCCAGGAGCAGCAGGCACTGATCGAGGACAAGGACGAACGCATCGCCGCCTTGGAGACACGCCTTTCAGAACAGGAGACGGCGAACTCCGCCCGCGACACCCGTCTGAGCAAGCTTGAGCAGCGACTGGAACAACTTCTCGCCGCCGCCGAAGCCGTGAAGGCGCCGGTCAAGGAAGCCGCCACCCGATAACTCACGATCCGCGACCGATTCACGACCCTGTGATCACCAAACGCGCATCGAAATGAGAATTCCAAGCTCAAATTCCAGCGAAACCAGCCAGGCCTGTAGCGTCGGCTGTGCCAGCCGATCTCAATCCCCGGCGCGCCCCTTTGCCCAATGCTCTCACAGAGAGCACGCTACAGACATTCAGGTTCCCCAGTTTCTTAACGTCTTTTTGTCCGCGGGGATAGTTCCCGGTGATTCAATGAAACCTGTGTGCAATCGACCGGTTTCCCGCGGACTCGCTTTTCAATCGCAAACGGACGGCGCTTGCCGTCGCGCCATCCACTGACCGGCTTATGCGCTTACTCAAGTCAGCCATCCTGCTTTCGCTCCTCGCGAGCCTCTTCCCCGCCCCGGAGGCCCGCGCCCAGGTTCCCGCGCTGCCCATCGAGCTGCGCGCCAACCCCGTGCCCTATAACTTCCGCGGCCAGAATGGCGTCCCGCTGTCCAACACGGCCGGAACCCCCGAAGGCTCGGACGGACGCGCGCCGGATTCCCCTCCGCCCACCCCGGGGCAGTTTGGCGCGGTATTCACGACCGGCGGCGTCGTCCCCAGCGGCGGAAACTGGAACGCCGTCAATCCCTTCCTCGCCAACGCCCAGGCCAACGGTCTCCCCAAGACCAACGACCTGTCGGGCGGCCACGTCATTCTGCGCACAGCCTCCGTCGGCGCCCCCTACGTGCTACAAGGTGTCTCCTTCCTCTTCGGCGAAATCATCTCTCCGCCCGAAGTCGATGAGAATGGAGCGCCGCTGGCCGAACTCCCGACGCCCATTCGCCCCGAGGACTACTGGCTGGCTGAACCCCGCTCAGGCGACAATCACGCGAACGCGACCTATTACTACAGCCCGCATGCCAAGACGGTGTTCGCCAACCAGGCGGGCCCCGTCTCTGTCGTTTGGATCAAGGCCAAACCGGCCACGGTAGAGCCTCCGAGCATTCCCGGCGTAACCAACTACCTCGACAATGGATTCTGGTACACCGCCTATACCAACCGCGTGGTCGTCTCCGGTCGCCCCTTCAAGCCGGTCCGCAAGATGTACTGGACGGAAAACGTCTTCCGGGAGACCGGCAAAGCCGTAAGCGTGCCCGCCGGTCGGGTCGGCAACGTGATCATCGCCTACAATGACCGCCTCTTCCCCTCCCGTGTGGATGAGGCCTACGTGCCACCCGGGCAGGTGGGCATCACCACCAACGCCACCCTGCAGGAAACCCGCACGATGTGGTATGACAAGAATCTGGGCCAGATTTACGCCTACAACCACGAGGGCCGCGCCTTTGTCGAACTGTTGGGAGACACACGTGAGGACGGCTCCCGCCAGCACCTGGGCTACGAGATCGTCGATGTAAGAAAGGAGCCCATCAAACACGATGTCACGATCGAACTGGGCGACCGAGTCGATGCGTACCAGGACGGTCGCGATGACACCCATTTGTTCCCGGATCCCATCCTCAATCTCGCCGGGATCGAATTCGGTTACCGGCATGACACCGCTTCCGACGGGCGAACACAGTATTTCGCCGAGATTGAAACGAAGAACCCCAACGATTACCTCATGCACTGGATGGAAACCGGCGAGCAAGGTTTGCTCTGGCCCTTCCGTTTCGTGCGTTATGAGTTCATCTGGCCGGCGGATACCGCCCGCTACAGCCACTATGTCAGGCCTCCGGTTGCAACCGAACTTGACGCCATCGAGACCGCCGTTCCCCTGCCCGCCCGGAATGTTCCCGTCATCGCCTATCAGGATCCGCTTGACCGAGCCCGCGCCAAGCTGACCGAACAGACGGAGTTCTATTCCTTTCTGGATGCCGAGCGCCCCGCGCATCGCTCCTTGATCCGATTCAGGTCCGGTGAGAATCTGAAGTACGAACGCGTGTTCTCGTGGCTCGCTCCGAATCTCGACATCACCACCACACAATTCGCTGGTTCGGTCGCAACCAATCTCACCACCTGGAATGCAACGTCCGGTGAATTCGATTGGCCGGATCCCTCCATCGTCCCGCGCGTGGTCAATGGCAACGTCAACGTAGGCCACCGTATTCTCCCTCCTGCCGGCGAACTCGGGGCATCCGGGGATTACCTGGCGGGCCACATTCGTCAACCCGAGGGAACGTCTTACCATAACAACTATTTGGATCCCTTCGTAGCGGGATTCGAGGAAGCCAACAAGACGACCATCATCCCCGTCAATGTCATCCCGGGAGACAACAAGCTGGAGGTCTGGTGGTTCCGCGAGTCGCCTGAGGATTTTGCGCGGGGATTTGACGCCATTCATTGGCCATCGGCCATCGGACGCTACACCATCCAGTGGCCGGCAACCCCGCAAGAGATCGTGCTCGCGAGCAACGACGGCTCCGGCGGTCTGGGCAGCCTGGAGGCCAAGGGATCCATCTACAACCAG
>CAZFLK010000241.1:0-7287 GCA_964519245.1 uncultured Verrucomicrobiota bacterium | reverse complement strand
GCGCGGATATGACGACATCGACTCCGCCGACCGCAGGCTCATGAAGAAGGAAGAAAACCGGATCATGCAGGAGCTTGAAGCGCGCCGCGACTTGGCGGCGCTCGAGAAGCGCGATAAACTCAGCTGAACGATGAACAAAGACTTCGCACGTTGGCAAACCTACTTCTATACGGGGTTGGTCGTGGTGTTGCCCGCGTTCATCGCCATCGCCATCGTCGCCTGGCTGTTCGGCACGATCTCCAGCTTCACGGACAAGCTGCTCTTCTTTCTCGAATGGTTTCCTGAACCATCCCGGGAGTGGATTTATGTGAACGGTGATTCCGGAGCCATGCACTGGTGGTGGAGCGTGATGGCCCTGTTTCTCGCCGCCTTCATCATCGGCCTGATCGGCCGCATGACCCGCAACTTCGTCGGCAAAAAAATTCTCGAGTTCGTCGATTGGACCATGCTCAAGGTCCCCCTGCTGAACCGCATTTACTCCGCCGTCAAGCAGGTCAACGAAGCCCTCACCAAGAAGAACCAGTCTTCCTTCAAGCAGGTGGTTCTCGTCGAGTTCCCCGGTCCGGGCATGCATTCGCTCGGGTTTCTGACCGGCGAGTCGCACGCCGAGATCAGCGACCAACTCAAGAACGAGATCATCAGCGTCTTCGTCTCCACCACCCCCAATCCCACCACCGGATTTCTCGTGTTCATCCCCCGTGAGAAGGTGCGCAAACTCAAAATGAGCGTCGCCGACGGCATCAAGTACATCATCAGCCTCGGAGCCGTGGCTCCGGCCTATCTCGCGCCCAACGGACAACCAGCCGCGACGCTCAACTCAAGCCAGGTCACCGAGCTGGTCGAACAGTCATTGAAGGCCGGGACAGAACAGGCCGCCAAACCGGCATCCGCCGAAACGGCAAGCCCCCAATAATACGCCCTCCGAGGCCATCGAACATGGACGAACGCGCGACCGGCATCATCCTGCGCGTCAGACCCCTGACCGAAAGCAGCCTCATCACCCATTGGCTGACGCCCGACCAAGGCCGCGTCGCCACCGTCGCCAAAGGCGCCCGCCGGCCGAAATCCCCGTTTCGCGGCAAACTCGACCTCTACTTTTCCGCCAACTTCAGCTTTCGGCGCAGTAAACGCTCAGAACTCCACAACTTGCGCGAGGTCAGCCTTCTAGACACCCGCTCCAACCTGCGCCGCGAACTCGCCCGCCTCAAACAGGGCGCCTACGCCGTCCGCCTCATCGAACTCGCCACCGAAACCGAAACGCCCATCCCCGGGGTCCATGCGCTGTTCGCCGACTTTCTCCACCGACTTCAGAACTCGCCCCCTTCCCCCGTGCCCATCCTCGCCTTCGAACTGGGCATCCTCGCCGAAGTCGGCCTCCAACCCGACCCCGCCGCAACCCGCCTCACCCCCAAGGCCCAACGCATCGTCGAGAAACTCCAGGCCATCGACTGGCATAGCCCCGGCGGCCGCGCCTTGACGCAGGACGAATTCGAAGACGTTGCCGGTTTCTTGAAATACTTCATCGCCAACCACCTCGAGCGCCTCCCCAAAGGCCGCGACGAGGCCTTGTTGTGTTGAATTCGGCGCTCCGAGCATTGCTCGGCGCTCCGACATCGGGTTGCTTGGCCCCATGCCACAAGAACCACAACACCAGACCCGTCCCCAACCAAACCCAACCCTGGCGTCCCAAACCGTCCGGCCACAAGCGGGATACGGTGAACGGGCCCGGGACAGAAACTGTGATAAGTCCAGCCGGGAACAGGCCCTTCCTGCCCGGTTGGAAGATCGCGCCGGCGGTCGCAATTCCAAATCCCAAGCTCCAAATCTCAACGAAGCTCCAAGTTCCAAATCTAGGAAGCGGTCACCGGCCTTGATCGCTGACGCTCCTGAAATGCTCATGGCCGCGGGTTGCTGAAGTTTGGAGCTTGGGATTTGGAACTTTTTTGGGGTTTGGAGCTTGGAGTTTGGAATTTTGTTCCCGCAACCACCAGCGCGACTTCGGGACAGAAAGCTCCCTTCCTCATCCCAGTCTCAATCACGCCCACTGTGACTGTGACAGGGAACGCACTTTCCGCTTGAATAATCCTCCCCCATGACCGGTCATCCTTTGCGATGAAACTCACTCGAATTCTTGCCCTCCTTGTTCTTTCCCTTCCCGTCGTTGCTGCCCAGGCCGCACCGAAGCCCAAGCCCTTGCGCGCGCTGCTGATCACCGGCGGTTGCTGCCATGACTACGCCACCCAGAAGGATCTGCTGAAGGCGGGTCTGGAGGCCCGGGCCCACATCATCGTCGACCAGGTCCACACCGACGACAAGTCCACCAATCCCCCGCTCGCCATCTACGGAAATCCCGACTATGCGAAGGGTTACGATGTGGTGATTCACGACGAATGCGCCGCCGCGATGAAGGACGTCAAGACCGTGGCCGGCATCCTGGCCCCGCACCGCAAAGGCATCCCGGGCGTAAACCTCCACTGCGCCATGCACAGCTACCGGGTCGGCGACCACAGGACGCCCACGAAAGCCGGTTCGGAGGCCAGCATGTGGTTTGACTACCTCGGCCTGCAGTCCAGCGGTCATGGCCCCAAGGCCCCGGTCGAGATCAAGTTCAGCCAGCAGGCCCACCCCATCACCAGCGCCTTGTCCGATTGGACGACCATGGACGAAGAACTCTACAACAACGTGCAAATCTTCCCTGGGACAACCTCGCTCGCTGAAGGGACCCAGATGCAAATGCCCCGGCAACGGAAGAAAAAGGGCAAGAACAAGGCCAAGGATGCGAAGCCCGCGCCGGCTCCCCAGCCCAAGAAAGCCACGGCCTCTGTCGTCTGGGTCAACGAATACCATGGCGCCCGCGTCTTCAGCACGACGATCGGTCACTTCAATGAAACCGTCGGCGACGACCGCTACCTCGATCTCGTCACCCGCGGACTGCTTTGGAGCTGCGGGAAGCTCAATCAGAGCTACCTGAAGTAAACACTCTCCGCGCGCCCGACCTCCTCGCCCCTCCCTCCCCGTTCACCGGGGACGGAGGGGCTTTTGTTTCGCAACCGCCCCCGTCGAGCGATCCCTCTTCACGGATCGCGCCGCACCTCACACGGTCGGCTTTTCCCACATCGGCAAAATTACATGAAATAAATGTTTGACAGATACCGCGCGAGGTCTAACTTCCCGCGCTCTTCGCCGAAAAGAGGCGAAGTTTCACAAGATGGTCGTTACATCCCACAACACAGCTCAGGCCAGCGGTTCCTTCCCCCCCGGGAATGTTCCGCCCAGTCCGGCGCGCCCTCGCGCCGCCGGGCGCATTCACCACGCCAACCCGGTCTGATCCCCTCCGGATCAGGTCCGCATCCCCTTTCGCCCCATGAGTCGCTTCCTCATCCCAATCCTCCTTCTCGTCGCCGCTTTCCCGGCTTTCCAAAGCGCCAGCGGCGCGACCTATGGCCAGGAGGTCGTTGCGGCCGTCCTGCTCGCGGAAGCCCGCGGCGAAGGCGAGAAAGGCATGCAAGCCGTGGTGGAGGTCATCCGGACCCGCGCGGACAAGAAGGGCGTGTCGATGCTCGCGGTCGTCAAACCCGGGGCCTTTACCAGTCTGAACGGCGCCAACCGCGACGCGCTGTTGCAACGATTCAAGCATCACCCCCTGTTTACTGACGCGCTGCGCATCGCCCGGACCGCCTACAACGAACCGTACCGCCTGCCCAATCTGACCCGCGCCGCCACCCATTTCGCGCACAAGTCCGAGGTTCCCTGGTGGGCTCGCGGCAAACGTCCCGTCGCCCGCATCGGCAACCACGTCTTTTACCGTTTGGCCCGATTCTAGGTTCCCGCCGGGGCGCCTGCGGGTTCGACCAGCAGCCAACCGAACAGCGTGATGATTCGGCGCGGAGCGTGAATTGGAATCGGCGCGCCATGCGAAGCGCCATGGAGCGCGGCGGCCTGACGCCGCCTTGCTACGCCTCCGCCAACGCAACCGCCTCCTGAATGCCCCTCGCCGTCGACAACGCCCCGCCCGCTCGCCTGCCCACCAACCGCGGTCAGCGTGTCATGCCAACGAAAGGCGGCGTCCCCCTTCCCCAATCGCCGACTGCCGCAAGCCGCGGGCCTCTCCTCGCTTGACCCGGCTATGGAATCCTGATTCCGTCCAGACGCTCCCCATGCACGCGCTGCTCGCCCTCACCCCCATTCTCGCCATCTTTGTGTTCCTGGTCGTCCTTCGCTGGCCGGCCCGGCGCGCCATGCCGGTGGCTTGGTTCCTGACCGTCGCCATCGCCGTTTTCCTCTGGCGTGTCCCCTTCGAGCGCGTCGCCGCAGCCACGATCAATGGCTGGATCATCTGCGCCATGCTGCTCTACATCATCTTCGGCGCCATCCTGCTCCTGAACACGCTCAAGGAATCCGGCGCCGTTTCGGCCATCCGCCAGGGCTTGCTCGATGTCAGCCCGGACCGACGCATCCAGGCCATCGTCGTCGCCTGGTGCTTCGGGGCCTTCATTGAGGGCGCGGCCGGATTCGGCACGCCCGCCGCCATCGCCGGACCGCTGCTGCTGACCATCGGCTTCCCCGCAATGGCGGCCGTCATGGTCTGCCTGATCATCCAAAGCACGCCGGTTTCGTTCGGCGCGACGGGCACACCCATCCTCATCGGAGTCAAGAACGGCCTGAGCGGCGGAGACCAGGTCGCCCCACACTTGGCAACCCTCCAGCTTTCCTTCGACGAACATCTGCTCGCCATCGCCGGCAAGGTCGGGCTGATTCATGGCATCATCGGGACCCTGATCCCGCTCTTCATGGTCTGCGCCCTCACCCGTTTCTACGGCGAGCGCAAATCCTGGAAGGAGGGACTCGAGGTCTGGCCTTTCGCGCTGCTGGCGGGCCTGTCCTTCACGATTCCCTACGCCCTGACCGCCAATCTGCTTGGGCCGGAGTTCCCCTCCCTCATTGGCAGCATGATCGGGCTGGCCATTTGCATCACCGCCGCTCGGCATGGCATCCTGACCCCAGGAAAGAAGTGGGACTTCCCAGCCCGAGATGACTGGCCCGCAGACTGGATGGGCGCCTTCAGGGGCGTCCCCTCGGAGAACGACAAGAACATGCCGCTGCTCCGGGCTTGGTCGCCCTACCTGCTGGTCGCCGTGTTCCTGGTCCTGACCCGACTAAACGACCTTCCCCTGAAAGCCTGGCTGACCGGCAAATCCGCCACCCTGAAATGGGACATCTTCGCGACGGGCATCGCTGCCAAAGTCCAACCGCTCTACCTGCCCGGAACCATCTTCATCGCCGTCGTCGCCTGCGCGTTTCTCATTCAGGGAATGAAGCCGGCTCAACTGAAGCGCGCCATTGGCAGTTCAACTCGAACCATCCTCGGAACCGCGGCCGCCCTCGGTTTTGCCGTCCCCTTGGCCCAGATCTTCATCAATTCCGGCATCAACGCAGCCGACCTGCAGAGCATGCCCATCGAGTTGGCTGACGCGGTGTCCGGCATCGCCGGGAGAGCCTGGCCGCTTTTCGCTCCCACCATCGGCGCCCTCGGCGCCTTTTTCGCCGGCAGCAACACCATCAGCAACATGACCTTCGCCTACTTCCAGTTCGGCGTGGCCCTCAACATCGGCGCTTCGACCGTCACAATCGTGGCCCTCCAGGCCGTCGGCGGCGCCGCCGGCAACATGATCTGCGTGCACAATATCGTCGCTGCTTCGGCCACCGTCGGCCTCCAGGGCCGCGAAGGTCCGCTCATGCGCAGCGTCGCCGTTCCCTTGTTTTACTATCTTGTGTTTGCCGGAATCCTCGGACTCCTTATGATCTACGCCTTTCGCGGCTGATCGTTCAGCCTTCCAAAACCTCCAATCACCAGTCTCAGACAACCAAGCAAATCCATGGTTCACACGGGAATAGGTTATGACGTCCATCGCTTGGCCGAAGGACGCAAACTCGTCATCGGCGGCGTGGAGATCCCCCACGACCGCGGCCTCGACGGACATTCGGACGCAGACGTGCTGATGCACGCCATCTGCGACGCCGTCCTCGGCGCCTTGGGCAAAGGCGATATCGGAACATTCTTTCCCAACGACGACCCGCGCTGGAAAGACTGTCCCAGTCGCGTGTTCCTTGTGGAGGCCGCTCGCCAGGCCAAACTGGAGAACGGGCGAATCATCAATATCGACGCCTCCCTGATCGCCGAGGAGCCCAAACTCATGCCGCACGCCGCCGCCATGAAGATCAACATTGCTTCCGCCCTCGGCATCGCGGTCGACAAGGTTGGCGTCAAAGCCACCACCAACGAAACCATGGGCTTCGTCGGGCGCGGCGAGGGCATCGCCTCCATGGCCGTCGCCGCCGTTGACCGGCCCGAGTAAGCCCCATGGCCAAGAAAGGCGAGATCAGTTGGAAGGGACGCACGGCGGACGGCGAACGACGCGAAATCTACGTCAAACATCAGGGCGACCAATGGCTCTTCCATGTGCGCTCCAAACGTTTCGAGAACTGGGAACGCCTCGAAAACCCTTCCCTCGATGACTGGCTGGAACTGCTCGATGGCGTCCAACGCAGAATCCAACGACGACTCTTCAAGCCCAAGGAAGAAACCCGACTCAAGAAACTGATCAAAAACAACTTTCCGGACGCCGACATCTAGGCGCTTGCATCCAAGAAATGGACACTCCAACGCGGCCTGCGACAAAAGTGTTACAACGGCTTGAATACTCGGGCTGCAGTGCGTATTCCAATGCTCGCGCAAGCGATCCCTATAGAACATGAGTACACGCATTCTGGTAATCGATGACGAAGCGGACATTCGCGCGCTGCTGAGAATCATTCTGACCAAGGCCGGCTACGAGGTCGCCGAAACCGAGGACGGCGCGGGTTTGACGGATGCCTTGGGCGGGACGCAACCCGATCTGGCGTTGCTCGATCTCAAGCTGCCTGACGTAGACGGTCTGGACCTTCTTCCCAAGATCAAGAAGACGTGGCCGGAAACCGAGGTCGTCATGCTCACCTGTCACGGCGGCCTCGACACGGCCGTAAAGGCGATCAAGCTGGGAGCCTATGATTTCCAGCAAAAGCCCTTTGACCCGAAGACCCTGCTGGTGTCGCTCGAACGCGCCGTCGAGCACAAGAACCTCAAGCAGGAGGCCAGCACGCTTCGCAAGGCCCTGACCAGCATCAGCAACAGCGCCTCGCCCATTTATCGCAGCGGGGCCATGAAAAGCCTGATCCGCAAGGTCGAGAAGGTCGCGCCTACGGATGTCTCAATCCTCATCACCGGCGAAAGCGGCTCCGGGAAAGAGG
>CAZFLK010000240.1:0-7288 GCA_964519245.1 uncultured Verrucomicrobiota bacterium | reverse complement strand
AGGACGACGACCACGAGTGGCACAACGAACACGACGAGTATCATCCGGACTACGACGATCCTCACCACGACGAATACGAGGACACCTATCATTACGACGGGGACGAACATTATTACGAGGACCACGACGAGGAATACCACCACGACGAGGAGCACAGCCACAGCTCCGGGCACTCGATTGCGTCCTCTGCGACGTTGCCGCAGAAGCCTTCCCGCGCCGTAGCCGGGGAATCAGCGGTCGCTCAAAAAAAGTACGACGACTGGGACGACTGGGACGACGGGGAGGATGAGGAAGGCGGCGGGCCGGTAAAGAGCTTCCTGGAGCACCTGGAAGATCTGCGCTGGGTGCTGATCAAGTGCGTTGCCGCTGTCCTGGTGTGCATGTGCGTGTGCCTCGTCGCCGCGGACAAGGCCCTTGATATCCTGATGCTTCCCTTGGAAAAGGCCAAGGTCGCGGTGACCGAGTCCTTGATTGAGAAGGCGTCGAAGGAGGGGAATGTCCAACCTACGATTCAGATCCAGCTTGGGGGAGAGCGACTCGAAACCTCGGTCAGCACGAATCTTTTCGAAGCCTTTGGCGGAACCTTTCACGTCACCAATGACCTGATCGCCTTCAAGGTGGCCCCCATACGCTCCGGTGACAACCTTATCCTTGGACTGATGCCGACCGATGAAGTGTTGGAACGGAAGCCGCCGGTGGACCTGCCCAAGCTGTCGCCCAAGAGTCCGTTGACGCCGTTCATGCTGGCGCTGAAGACCGCCTTCTTTGGCGGCTTCGGGCTGGCCTCGCCCCTGGTGTTCTTCTTTATCGCCCAATTCGTTGTGCCCGCGCTTCATCGGCATGAACGTAAATACCTGGGGTCCGGAGTTGTGGTGGGAACCGGGCTCTTTGCCTTGGGCGTGGTGTTCGCCTATTTCGTGATCGCCAAGATGATGTTGATGGCCTCGGTCACCTTCACCGATTGGCTCGGCTTCTCCGCCAATATCTGGATCATCGACGACTACATCGGGGTCATGTTGAAATTGCTGCTGGGTGTGGGCTTGGGCTTCGAATTGCCGGTCGTGCTGTTGACCCTGGTGCGGATCGGTATTCTGGACTATCCCAAACTGTTGGCGTTGCGGATGTACGCCTTTGTCGGGGTTCTGGTGATGTCGGCCCTGCTGACGCCGCCTGATGTCATCTCCCAAGTCATGATGTCGCTCCCCTTGTGGGTGCTTTACGAGATCAGCGTGCAGATTGCCCGGGTCTGGTACTGGCGCGAGCAACGCGCGGCGGCGGCCGAGGAAGCCGCCGAGCAGGGCGGGAACGCCTCGTAGATGCCGCTGGAAAACCGCTTTACAAGTCCCATGGCCCTAGGCATCTTCTCGAACCACACCTAATCAACTTATGCGCAAATCCTTTGTTTTTCTAACGTTGACGGCTGTTCTCGCGCTCTTTGCCGGAGGTTGCTCGGGACCTTCCTACAAGCTGGGTCGGGGACTGAACAATGCGACTGAGCCCTTTCGCCTCGGTGAGATGCGTCGCTCAATTGAGCAGGCCAGCCTCTGGGCCGGACCTCGCCAGGCGTTCAAGGCCGGAGCCATTCAGGGATTCAACCGCACCCTCGTTCGCACCGGCATCGGCCTGATCGAAATCGTCACCTTCCCGTTCCCCAGCTATGAGCCCTTCTACCTCAAGAAGAAATACGCGAGCAACGGCGATGTCTACATCGGCGGTCCCTATCGCACCGACCAGCTCTGGACGCTCGACTTCATGAGCGAGGACCCCCGCTATCCGGATAGTTACACCCCCGGGCCGTACTCCGATGGCATTTTCGCCACCGACACAGCCCTGGGCTTCGCCGCCGGCGATGTGTTCCCGGGAGTCGTGGGTAGTCGCTTTCACATCTTCGACTATTGATTCGAGCCTCTTCTTCAAGGCGCCGACACATTGCTGTTGGCGCCTTTTTTGTTTCCAGTTTCCGCCATGACGCTGACCCGCCAATCCGGTTGCAAGATCAACCTGTTGCTCAACGTGCTCCGCCGCCGTGAGGACGGTTTCCACGAACTGGAAACGCTCATGCAACCCGTCGGGTTGTTCGATGAGTTGACGTTCTCCACGGAGGGAGCCGATCATCTCAAGTTTGCCTGCAGTGACGCGACGCTGCCGACCGGTGACGGGAATCTGGTCGTGCGGGCGGCGCGGGCTTTCTTTGCTGCGGCGGGAATTGCGGAACAAGCCTCCGTTTACCTGGAGAAACGGATTCCTGCCGAAGCCGGGCTCGGCGGGGGAAGCGGCAACGCGGCGGCGACTCTGCTGGGCTTGAACGAGTTGTTTGATTTTCCATTGACCAGCGACACGCTGGACGGTCTCGCCAGAGAGTTGGGTTCGGATGTTCCCTTCTTTTTGGAAGATCGCCCAGCCTTGGCGGTCGGACGCGGTGAGCAGGTGGAGCGGTTGGATCCGTTCCCTGCGCTCGAAGGGAAATGGTTGTTTCTTGCGCGCCCGGGGTTTGGCGTCTCGACGCCGTTTGCCTACGAAGCCCTCAAGGATCATCCTGAAGCCTTGAACGGACGCCCGGGGAGGGCGAGGGAGCTTGCACGCGCTCTGGGGCAGGAGAATCTGGCTGCTGCTGCGAATCAGTTTTACAATTCCCTGGAGGCCCCGGTCCTTCGCAAGTTTCCAGTTCTCAGCCTGTTTCAGGAATTCTTGCTCGAGAATGGCGCGCTCGTTGCCCTGATGTCCGGCAGCGGTTCGACCACCTTCGCCATCGCCGGGGCCGGCGATATTGCCGAGTCCTGGAGGGAAAAGTTCAGGTCCAAATTCGGCGCTTCCAATTGGACCGCCGCGTTGCCGCTGTGAGGTCCAGACGGTTGTTCGCCGAAATCTCAAATTACGTAAAAAATGCCTTGTCGGAAAAGGATCGAGAGATACATTCCGTGCCTGCGGTGTCCCATGGTGTAATGGTAGCACAACTGGTTTTGGTCCAGTCAGTCAAGGTTCGAGTCCTTGTGGGACAACCATTTTTTGGGGAATATCCGGGGGCGGCTTCAGTCGCTTTGTCGTTCGCTGACTTCGTTGGGCAACCAACGGCCGTGGGCTGCTCGGTCGCCCCTTTTGTCTGACGGGAACGGGTCTATGCTCACCTCTCGGACCCCAACTTCTTGCGGGCTCTCAAGTCGAACTTTTCACCCGGTTCAAGAAAGTAATACATCGCCTTGCCTGCGGGAGGCTCGCGCAGAGGGTCGTAAATCGCCACCTTGCTTCGGCCGACAACTTCGAATTCATCGCCTCGAACCACGATCGCGGTTCCCTCGTCAATTCCGATTCCCAGCAAGCGCTTGTGGCGGCGCACGACGGATACCAGATCTTTCTCCCGCTTGCGCGCCAACAAGTGTTGATCCACGGCGCAATCCCTCAAATAGCTGAATCCCTTCTCGTAACCAGGGGCCATCATGATCTGGTTGCCTTCGCGCGCGCCGCGCACCAGGTAATCGCCCTGAATTGTCGCTCCAGCGGAACTGCCGCCAATCACGCCGCCGCGACTCAACACTGCTTGAAATGCCCTTTCGGTGCGCGTGCCCAGGTAGGAATCGACCAGTCGCCATTGCCGTCCGCCGCCGAACCAAACGCCTTTCGCCTCCAGCAACGGTCTTACGAACTCCTCGCTGTCAGCTTCGTCCCGGTTGCGGGTATGAAGGATCACGAGATTCGTCGCCCCCAGTTCTCGGAACATCGTGTAGCCCGACCATGCCTTCGAGTAGGTGGGCGACATTCCCGCCGTGGGAACCAGCACGATCGGAGCCTCCGGTCCTCCAGCCAACTCGATAAAGCGATCCGTGATCCCCCTTGTGAGCGCGCCTCCTCCTGCAAGAACGAGACTTCCGCTGGCCGGACCTACCTTCGTCCCGCGCGCAGATTCTTGAGCTGCCCCGCAACAGGCAGTCAACGCGACGGCGGCGATCGACGTCAGATGCCGCATGCGGAAAATTGGATTCAAGCCAGCCATGCGACGCAGGCTACAACGCTGGCGGCGGCATTCAAAGGCGGCAATCCGACCTGGGTGGCTGGGCGGAGAAGGCGCTAGTGACAGGCTCAAGAGCTGTCGCCAAGGACAACGTTCCCCTTCTTCGTCGAGTAGTTGGCCGAGTTTTCGCTCGCTGCGAGAGAGGGGGTCTGCGCTCGAGCAGGCAGAATCGGCTCGAACGCCCTCCAATCGCCGCAACAGCTCGCAATCTCGCGGGCAAATTCCCTGCTGATCTGGCCAATCGGCTTTGACTCTTCTTCGAAGCCCCGCTCAGACATACCCCGACAACAGGACCGAGCCTTCTCGCCTACAATGAACCTGTCACTCTCGTCTTCAGGGTCCGGTTTGGCTTCGGATCGTGTTGAGCGATACCGGCTCAAAGACGGTGACAGGTTCAAGATCGCTTGACTTACACCTACACCTCCGCTGCCCGGCTCAAGACCCGCGTTTGGGAACGCGGCGTCACGACCACCTACGGCTACGACAATGCCGGACGGCAGCGAGCTGGCGCTAGCGCTAGTGACAGGCTCAAAGTCGAGGAATGGACTCGACTTTGAGCGGAAGGTGTGATTCACTTTGCGCAACGTTAGGAGACGTTGGTTTGTCATGCGAACAGCACGCCTGAAACTTGTGGGCGAGGATGCCGTGTACCATTGCATCGCTCGTGTCGTGGGAGGTCAGTTCCTGCTCGGGGATCCGGAGAAGGAACGCCTTCGAATAATGTTCCGACAGAACGCCGACTTCGCCGGTGTTGAAGTCATCACGCACTGCGTTATGAGCAATCACTTCCACTTGCTCATCCGCGTGCCCAAGGAGCGGAAGGTTCCCGACGAGGAGATCCTGCGTCGGGTGCAGGCCTACTACCCGCCCAAGAATGCCACCCGAATGGCCTTGGAGGAGGCCATGGAAACCGGAGCCCTGTCCGAGAGCGTCCGTCAGCGTTTCCTTGAACGAATGGGCGATCTGTCCGCGTTCATGAAAGAGCTCAAGCAACGTTACTCCCGCTGGCACAACAAGCAGCACGGCCGTTTCGGCACACTTTGGGCCGAACGCTTCAAGTCCGTGCTGGTCGAGAATCAGCCTAGCTCCGTTGCCACCGTGGCCGCTTACATTGATCTTAACCCGGTTCGCGCTGGCGTGGTGGCGGATCCCAAGGACTACCGTTGGTGCGGCTATGCTGAAGCGGTTGCTGGAGACAAGCACGCGCAGCGCGGGATCATGTGCTTTCTGAAATCAGAGAAATGGAAGAAGGCTGGGCCCGAATATAGGCAGATGTTATTCGTGAAATCGGGCGTCGCAGGCCATGCGGGGAAAATGGTCCTGGATCGCGAGACGATTCGCAAGGTGGTGGAGGCAGGCGGCGACCTGGCATTGGCGGAGGTCCTGCGCCTGCGCGTGCGATACTTCAGCGACGGGGTCGCCCTGGGGTCGCGGGAGTTCGTTGATTCGATCCGGAGTGAGTTCAAGGACCGGTTCGGCTCGAAGCGGAAGACGGGAGCCCGGCGAATTGGCAAGGGCAACGCGACGCCTGGGCTGTTTGCGATGCGTGACCTTCGGGGCGATCGCTTTACGTAGCCCCAAGGACAACGTTCCCCTTCTTCGTCGAGTAGTTGGCCGAGTTTTCGCTCGCTGCGAGAGAGGGGGTCTGCGCTCGAGCAGGCAGAATCGGCTCGAACGCCCTCCAATCGCCGCAACAGCTCGCAATCTCGCGGGCAAATTCCCTGCTGATCTGGCCAATCGGCTTTGACTCTTCTTCGAAGCCCCGCTCAGACATACCCCGACAACAGGACCGAGCCTTTTCGTCTACAATGAACCTGTCACTCTTGCGGGGCCCGTGCCGCAGCGGATCGGCGTCAGCGCAACCCATCGAGCCGGCGGCGCAGTCGGGCGACGATCCGGTAGGTCGATTCGAGGGCGAAGGGAATGCGGTTTTGTTCAAACGCGGCCTTGAGGCTCAAGCCTTTGACGAAGGCCGATAGCAACTGCCGCACGACCGCGGCCGTGAAGGTGCGGCGCGGCAGAAAGATTGGAATCGTTCGTTCGCGGCCCTGACGGCGCCCCCCGGTTCGAGCAGAACACCCGCTGGCCGCGACGGCGTTCTTTCCCGGCCTTGTCTGGATTGTTGCCCCACAGAACGCTGTGGCGGATCAGCGTCCCGCACGCCTCGCAATGCGGGCACGTTCCACCGCCCGGAGGTGGGCTGGTTTCAGTCTTCGGAGAAAAGGTATTCGAGGTCGGTTTTGGAGAGGCTCTTGGCGAAGCCTTCTTCGCCGAGCACATCCTTGATGGTCTGGGACTTGCGCTGCTGAAGGTCCCAGATCTTTTCCTCGACGGTGCCGGGGGAGATGAGCTTGTAGGCAATGACCTTGTTCTTTTGGCCGATGCGGTGTGAGCGGTCGATGGCCTGGGCCTCGACGGCGGGGTTCCACCAGGGATCGTAGAGCACGACGTAGCTGGCGGTGGTGAGGTTGAGGCCGGTGCCGGCGGCGCGGAGGCTGAGGAGGAAGACGCCGGGGCGATCATCCTCCTGGAAGGCGTTGACGACCTCCTGGCGGTTCTTGGTTTCGCCGGTGAGGATGTGGGTCGGAATTTCGGCCTTGTGACATTCCTCCTCGAGGATGCGCAGCATCTGGACGAACTGGCTGAAGACGAGGACCTTCTGTCCTTCGGCGAGCAGCGGTTCAAGGAGTTCCATGAAGGTTTCGGTCTTGCCGGAGTGGGTGTCATTACCGACGAGCGTGGGGTGGCAGCAGATCTGGCGCAGGCGGGTTAGGGCTGCGAGGACATGCATCTTGCTCTTGGCGAGGCCCTTGGATTTGACGGCGTCCATGACCTGCTCGCGGCTGCGGCGCAGTTCGGCGAGGTAGAGCTTGCGTTGCTCATCCTGCATGAGGCAGTCGCGGCGTTCCTCGATGCGGTCGGGCAGGTCCTTGGCGACCTGGGTTTTGAGGCGGCGCATGAGTAGCGGGCGCAGTTTGGAAGAGAGTCGCTTGCGGGCGGTCTTTTGTTCCCAAGGGGCGACATCGCCGCGGGGCTCGTATTTTTCGTTGAAGTCGGCCTGGCTGCCGAGGTAGCCGGGTTGGACGAAGTCGACGATGCTCCAGAGATCGAGCATTCTATTCTCGAGCGGGGTGCCGGTGAGGGCGAGTCGCCGCTTTGCCTTGAGTTGCTTGACGGACTGGGTGACCTGCGCGGTGGGGTTCTTGATGAACTGGGCCTCATCGAGGACGAGGGCGCCGAACTCGAATTTGCAGAGGGCTTCGAGATCGCGGCGGAGCAGGG
>CAZFLK010000239.1:0-7293 GCA_964519245.1 uncultured Verrucomicrobiota bacterium | reverse complement strand
TGACGCGCAACCTGGAGCAGCGTTTGGCCCTGCGGCCGCAGGCCCGCCGGACGCCGAGTTTTCGGCGTCTGATGCAGCAGCGGCGCGACGAGGCGAACGAGGTGAAGGTGGACGGATTCAGGTTTCTGAACGGATTTATTCACGCCCAGTCCAAGCGTGTGTTCAAGGAGCAGCCCCGCAGGTTGATGCGCGTGTTCCTGCATGCGCAGCAGCGTGGTTTGGAATTGCATCCGGACCTGTTTCAACTGATTCGGGAGAGCTTGCGGTTGGTGAACCGCAAGTTCTTGTCGGATCCGCATGTGCACGAGACCTTCCGCGAGATTTTGAACGAGCGCGGCAACGTGGGGGGGATCCTGCGGATGATGCACGACACGGATTTTCTGGGTAAGTACATTCCGGAGTTCGGGAAACTGACGTGTCTGGTGCAGCATGAGTTCTTTCATCAGTACGCGGCCGATGAGCATACCTTGATGTGTCTCAAGGAGTTGGACGCCATCTGGCAGGCCAAGGGGGAGCCGCACAAGAACTACGCGGGAATTTTCGCGGATTTGGAGAGGCCCTATGTGCTGTATCTCGCGTTGCTGCTGCATGACGCCGGCAAGGCGCTGCATACGGGGGATCATTCCGACGCCGGCGGCCGGATTGCGGAATCGGTTGGGAAGCGCATCGGTTTGAGCGACCGGCGGGTGACGCAGTTGAAGTGGCTGGTGGACGAACATCTGGCCATGGTCCGGGTCTCGCAGCAGCGTGATCTCTACGATCCGGACGTGATCGATCAATTCGCCGCGTTTGTGGAAAACGCGGATCAACTGCGGATGCTCACCTTGCTGACGGTGTCGGATTCCCTCGGCACAAGCCGCGACCTGTGGAACGGCTTCAAGGACGGGTTGTTGACGACCCTGTATCATCTGACCTCCATGAAGGTCTCGGGCGGCACGGATTTCCTGATGGCTGCGGAGAAGCAGAGGCAAAGGTTGCGGGATGAAGTCCGTCAATTGGCGCCGCGGACGTTCTCGGATGATGAGATTGACGGAGCCTTCACGCATTTTCCCGAGCGGTATTTTCATATCCACAACGCGGAAGTAATCTGTCGCGACCTGGCATTGGCCCATCAGTTCATGCACCTGCAGTTGACCACGGAAGACCGGGCCTTGGAACCCGTGGTCTACTGGCACAACGAGCCGGATCGCGGTTTCACGGAGTTCAAGATCTGCACCTGGGACCGGTTGGGCCTGTTCGTCAAAACCGCCGGGGCCTTGTCCGCGGCGGGGCTCAACATTCATGGCGCGCACATCTACTCCCGCTCGGACGGCATTTCACTCGACAGTTTCGAGGTCATTGACGCCGACTCGGGAGGGTTGGCGACCAAGAAGGCCAAGGAGCACGCGGAAGAAATCCTGACGGAATCCCTCAGCGGTCGCCTGGAAGTGGACTTCTCGAAGATGATTGTGGAGCGGAAGTACATTCCGCCGATCTACCAGGCGTTGGAAGATGAGCGAATTGAAACCGTGTTGCGATTCGACAATCAATCCTCCAAGACACACACGATCGTGGACGTGGAGACGGAGGACCGCGTGGGCCTGCTCTACTTCATCTCGAACGCATTGAATGAACTGGGATTCTCAATTGATGTCGCCCGCATTTCCACGGAGAAGGGGGCGGCGATCGACACGTTTTACGTGACGGACTGGACCGGGGCGAAGGTGGAGGAGGTCAAGGATCAGGAGTTTCTGGAACGCAAAATCCGCTTCGCCATCAAGCGGTTGGACAAGGCGTTGACACGTCGGAAGAAGAAGAAGGCTTCCTAGGAACCGGCGGGGGTGGCGGTTTTTCCCGGGCTTACAACGCCATGACAAGGCGGCGTATTTCGTTCAGTCTGGCGGAGGCGGTCTTCTTGGTGAGGCGGGGGAACATGCCGCCGGCGGTGATGTACTTGTCCCGGCGCTGGAGTTTCAGTTTCCCGTTGCGCGTCTGGATGACGTTGATCTCGCGCCCGCTGGCGAGGACCTTGAGGGCCGCGACCTGGAGCAGCAGTTCGATGGCTTCGGGGAAGGGGCCGAAGCGGTCGCGGAGTTCCTCTTTCAGGGCCTCGACATCCTCCTTCTCGTTCAGTTGCGCGAGCTTCCGGTAGACGTCGACCCGTTGTTGGGGCTCGGGAACGTACTGGAACGGGATGTAGCAGGGAGTGGTGTCGGGGGCGGGTTGCGGGTTGCGTGCCGCGGGGCCGTCCGTCTCCGATCCGCGGTCTTCGCCGGGAGACATGGCGAGAAAGTCGATGTCGATGAAGACCTGGACGCGTTTCTTGACGGTTTTCCCCTTGAGCGCGGCGACGCTTTGCTTGAGGAGTTGGCAGTAGAGTTCGAAACCGACGGCGGTGATGTGGCCGCTTTGTTCGGTGCCGAGCAGATTTCCGGCGC
Organism: uncultured Verrucomicrobiota bacterium; assembly: GCA_964519245.1. Taxonomy (GTDB): domain Bacteria; phylum Verrucomicrobiota; class Verrucomicrobiia; order Limisphaerales; family JAYPEY01; genus JAYPEY01. The sequence goes on along the minus strand of CAZFLK010000239.1, from coordinate 4,876 downwards.
CGCGGATCTCGAGGTCGCGCATGGCGATTTTGAAGCCGCTGCCGAGAGCGGAATACTGCTTGATGGCGCTCATGCGCTTGCGGGCGTCATCGATGAGGCGGGCGTAGCGCGGGACCAGCAAGTAGGCGTAGGCCTGACGGGTGTGGCGTCCGACGCGGCCGCGCAACTGGTAAAGATCGCTGAGGCCGAACCGGTCGGCTCGATCGATGATCATGGTGTTGGCGTTGGGGATATCGAGTCCGCTTTCGATGATGGTCGTGCTGAGCAGGATATCGGCCTCGCCATTGATGAAGGCGGTCATGACCTTCTCCAATTCATCGGTGGGCATCTGACCGTGGCCGATGACGATGCGGGCGTCGGGCACGAGAAACTTCAATCGGTTGGCGGTGTCCATGATGGTGCCGACGCGGTTGTGCACGAAGTAGGTCTGACCGCCGCGGTTCATCTCGTGGAGGATGGCGTTGCGGATGAGCCTCTCGTCATGATGGGTGACGATCGTTTCGACGGGCAGGCGGTCCGCCGGCGGCGTCTCGATGGCGCTCATGTCGCGGGCGCCGGTAAGGGCGAGGTAGAGCGTGCGGGGGATGGGCGTTGCGCTGAGGGTCAGCACATCGACCATGCGGCGCATGAGTTTGAAGGCTTCCTTGTGCGCGACGCCGAAGCGTTGTTCCTCATCAATGATCACGAGGCCCAGATCCTTGAACTTCATGTCCGGTTGCACGAGGCGGTGCGTGCCCACGACGATGTCGACCGTGCCGAGACCCAGGTCGCGGATGACGAGGTCCTGTTGTTTGCGGGTGCGGAAACGGGAGAGAAGCTCGAGTCGCACGGGATAGTCCGCCATCCGCTCGCGGAAGTTGTTGTAGTGTTGTTGGGCGAGGACGGTGGTGGGGACCAGCACGGCGACTTGCCGACCCTCCATGACGCACTTGAAGGCGGCGCGGATGGCGATCTCGGTCTTGCCGAAACCGACATCGCCGCAGATGAGGCGGTCCATGGGGCGCGCCTGTTCCATGTCGGTCTTTGTTTCCCGGATGGCCTTGAGTTGGTCCGGCGTTTCCTCGAACACGAAGGCGTCCTCGAACTCGCGTTGCCAGGCGACGTCGGGGGAGAAGGCGTGGCCGGGTTGAGCCTCGCGCTGGGCCTGGATGGCGAGGAGTTCCGACGCGAGGTCGGCGACGGCCTCCTTGGCTTCGTCCTTGGTCTTCTGCCAGCGTTTGGTTCCGAGGCGATTGAGCCTGGGGTTGGATTTGCCGGCGCCCACATACTTGCTGACAAGGTGGGCATGGGTGACGGGCACGAACAGCCTGGGATTGGGTTCGCCCTTGCTTTTGGGGGCGTATTCGATGACGAGGCACTCTTGTCCCGCCTCGGCCTCGGCGGTGAGGTCGTCTCGGCTGAGGTTGTCCAGTGAGCTGGGGAGGATTTCCAGGCCCGTGTACTTGCCGATGCCGTAGTGGAGGTGGACGACCAGGTCGCCGGGCTCCAGGTCTGTGAAGTTGATGTCCAACGCGGATTTGACGGCGTTGGCATGGGGCGATTTGAGGCGGCGCGGGCGTTGTACTTTGTAGCGGCCGAAGATTTCCGCGTCGGTGACGACAACGAGGTTGGCGGCTTCACAGATGAAGCCCCGGGACAGGACGCCCAGCCGTATGTCCGGGTGGCTTGATTTTGTGCGCGGCTTGTCGGGCGCAGTTGGTTCCTGGTCGAATCCGCAGTCGTTCCAGATTTCGACGAGACGGTCCCGCTCGCCTTCGTTGTTGCAGAAGATCAACACGTCCCTGCCTTGGCGGCGCCAGCGGTGCAGTTGGTCCAGAAAGTCCTTGCGGCGGGCTTCCGCGATCTGGGGCTCCAGGCCGCGCTCGTCGGCGGAACGATAGGCTTCGAGGCTGTTGAAGGAAACATCGGCCAGGGAGGAAGGCTCGGGGAGCGGAGATTCGGACTCATGGATTTCAATGATCGCGGCGTTGCGCGACAGCAAGTCTTCCTGGGCCTGTTCCCAAGTGGCATGGAAAGGCGATCCGTCGGGAATGTTCTCGCGGTAATGTTCGACGGCCGATCCGATCAGATCCGGTTCGCAGAGGAGGACGAGCGGCGCTTCCGGCAGGTGCGCGGTCAGATTGGCGAGGCGGTCGCCGGCCTGCTTCGAGATTTCTCTGGAGCCGGACTTTCCGGGCGGGTCGATCAAGCGGCGAAGGATGGAGAGTTCTCCGGCCGGGACAATGTCGGCCTGGTCGATCTGCTCCCGGGAGATCTGGGTGTGGGGATCGAACTGCCGAATGGATTCGAGTTCGTCGCCGAAAAACTCGAGCCGTATCGGCCAGGGGCTGCAGGGAGGGAAGATATCGACGATGCCTCCGCGCAGGGCGAGTTCGCCTTTCTGTGTCACCTGGGCCTCGGGTTCGTAGGCCTGTTCCTCCAACCACTCGATCAGGTCCAACGGATCCATCTGGTCCCCTCGCTTCAGTCGGCGGACGCGGGAACCAAGCTCCCCGACGGAAAAGGTCTTCTGCAGAAGGGCTGCGGCGGAAGTGACGATGATCGGGGCGGGTCTCCCTTCGGATCTGGAGGGTTGGTCGACGTGGTCGCGGAGCCGCATCAGGGTTTCCAGGCGTTCGCTGGTGACATCGATGTGCGGGAGGCGTTGTTCCTGCGGTTGGATTTCCCAGGCAGGGAAGAAGAGCGGCGTGGGCTGTTCGCCAGTTTTGGTTGCGGCGGTTCTCGTCCAGGTCTGGAGATCCTGATGCAGGGTCTCCTGGGCCTTGAGAGTGTCGGCGATGACGAGGATGGGTCGCTGGGGAAGCCGCGGTGCGAGGGTTGCGGCGATGGCGGCGGCGGCGGCTGGAGTGACGCGGTGAATGGTGGTTTCCCGCGTGGACGTCAACAGCTGCAGCCAGTTTGAAAGGGCCGGCAGATCGACGGGAGTCGAGGGGCGCGGGCTCTTTTTCTTACTGGATCGGGCAGGGCTCAGAGCGCGAAAATTGCAGAAACGCGGGGGTTGAGTCAACTGAACGGACGGAGGTGATGGGGCAAAGAATCATTGGCAATGAGAAGTCTCATCCCTATTCTCCGGCGCGTTCGGGCCTGGAGCCGCCTTGGTAACTGGGGCCGTATTGAGAATTGAGATGAAGATCAGCCGTGAATTTATGGTCGCCAACAAGCTGGGCATCCACGCCCGGCCGGCGGCGATGTTTGTCAAGGTGGCCAACCAGTTTGAGGCGGACATTTTTGTGGAAAAGGACGGCGAACGCGTCAATGGCAAGAGCATCATGGGGTTGATGATGCTGGCCGCCGGGCCGAACAGCTCCGTCATCGTCGAGGCGGCCGGAGCCGATGCGGAAACAGCCTTGGTCGATCTGGGCAAGCTGTTTGACCGGAAATTCGACGAGGATTGAGGCGCGTGTTTGTCTGACGCGGGCTGACCTGATTGGGGATGAGCCGTCCGGCTGGCGCTTAGGTTGCAATGGTCATGCGCATCGTTCTGGTTGAGCCCGAGATTCCCCCCAACACCGGAAACATTGCCCGCTTGTGCGCTGCGACCGGAGCCGAGCTGCACCTGATCGAGCCGCTGGGGTTTGAGTTGGACAATCGTCGCTTGAAGCGGGCGGGCATGGATTACTGGAATCTCGTGACCTGGCACAAATGGGCGGGCTGGTCCGCGTTCGAGGCGGCGTTGGAGCCGGATGCGCGGCTGTGGTTTGTCGAATCAGGTGGTGGACGGCGCTACGATGAAGTCGCGTATCGCGCGGATGATTACCTGGTATTTGGTCGCGAGACGGCGGGGCTGCCGCGGGGGCTTCTCGCCGCTCATCCCGGGGAGTGGCTGAGGATTCCCATGTTCAACACCGAGGCGCGGTCGTTGAATTTGGCCAACTGTGCGGCGCTTGTTCTCTTCGAGGCGTTGCGGCAGCAAGGGTTCGTCGGGGAGATTGAGGCTGGCGTCTGAGGCGGGTATAAGCTTATAACTTGGCCAGATATGGCACGTATTCTGATCATTGACGACGAAGCTGGTATCCGGGAGACCCTCTCTGTTCTGCTGGAAGAGGACGGACACAAGATTGACTTGGCGGCCAATGGCTTCGATGCGGTGGACATGTTCAAAGCCAATCCCGCCGATCTTGTCATCTGCGACATCATGATGCCGGACAAGGGTGGGTTGGAGACCATTATCGAGCTGCGGAAGTTGAATCCGGCGGTCAAGATTATTGCGATTTCCGGCGTTTCACAGGTGGGGCCCCGCAAGATTCTGGATTGGGCGAGCAAGATGGGGGCGCATCGGACATTCAGCAAGCCGTTTGTCTCGACGGACATCAAGAACGCCATCAAGGAATTGCTGCGCTGAGGTTTGTTGGAGTTCCGTGGAGCTGGAACGGAGCGGGGAGCTTTGGGGGACGATCGACGCGTCAGGAGAAAAGTCATGGCAGCCGCGCGCATAGAAGTGATTGTCAGGCGAGGCGGCATCTCACTGGGCAGGTTTGAGCTGGCCCCGGGGGAGTATCTGATTGGACGGGACGGGGAGTGTCATATCAACCTGGATTTGGAGGAGATCGGCCGCAATCACGCCCGGTTGATCCTGACCGATGATACGGTGAAGATTGAAGATCTGGGCAGCCCGACGGGGACATGCGTGGACGGTCAGCTGGTGAAGCGCATGGCGGAGTTGGCTGTCCCGGGGCGCGTGGAATTGGGGAGCACGATTCTTGAGATCATGCCGGCGGAAGGCGATTGCGCGGACCCGGCGCATTCGGGCAAGAAGGAAGCCGCGAGCGGCGGCCAGTTGGAGGAGACATTGAAGGGGCGGCGCTACGAGGTGGGCTATACGATCAGTCATGGCAGCATGGGGGCCATTCACGGGGCGCGGGATTTGAACCTGGGG
>CAZFLK010000238.1:0-7463 GCA_964519245.1 uncultured Verrucomicrobiota bacterium | reverse complement strand
TGATGTTCGCAAAGACCGGCCCCTTCTTGATTGTGAACTCGCCGTCCTTGGGACTGTAGATCAGGGTGCCGATCACATCCGCGGGCAGCAGATCCGGCGTGAATTGAATGCGCTTGAACGAGGCGTGAATAAGGTTTGCCAGCGTCGTCACCGACAAGGTTTTCGCCAACCCCGGCACGCCCTCGATCAACACGTGGTTGTTGCACAGCAGCGCCATCAACAACCGGTCCAGCAGGGCCTCCTGCCCCACAATCACCTTGTGCGCCTCCGCGCGGATCCGACGGATGGTCTCCGCCTCCATTTCCACGCGCTCACCAATTTGTTTTACATCAACTGCCATGATCTTGTTCCTTGCAACAACGGGTTAGGCCGCGGCGTCGGCCACCCTTCCGGCGGCTCCACGTCCCTAAAGACAAACAAATCCGTCGGGCGTTTGAAATTTTTCGGCAAATCTGAGACCCGTCGGAAGGCCGGGGAGAATCGGGAATGCCTCCGCGAAATGCAATGCTGGAAACCATTTTGGAACCCGGTCCAAGGATTCCCGACGACACCGGGTTCTTCGACGTTTGCAGGCGGGGACGTTTCGGTTAGCTTCTGCCGCGAAATGGCCTTTGATTCCTACCGAGACTTCATCAGCGCGCTTGACGCCGCCGGCGAACTGCGGCGCATCACGACGCCGATTGCGACCGAACTGGAAATGACCGAGGCGGCCGACCGGGAGATGAAGAAGCCCGGAGGCGGCAGCGCCCTGCTCTTCGAGAAGCCGACGATCCAAGGCGAGATCTCCCCTTTTCCCGTGGCCGTCAACTGCCTGGGCTCGGAAAAGCGCATGGCCATGGCGCTGGGGGCCGAGTCCGTTGACGCGGTCGCGGAGGAGTTGGGATCGCTGGTCAAGGCGAAGCCGCCGACCTCCGTCAAGGAGGCCTTGAAGTTGCTGGGGTCCGGGATGGAGTTGAGGCATGCGCGACCGAAGGAAGTGGGTTCGGGGCCTTGCAAGGAGGTTGTGCATCACATGCAGGCCCCCGCCAACAGCGCGGCTTCCTGGCCGGCGGCGCCGCAGATCCCGAATCCTTCCGAATCGGGGGCGCTGAGGACGCTGACCCCGAACCCGGCGACGTTGCTCAATCTCCCGATTCAACAATGTTGGCCTTATGATGGCGGACGCTTCATCACCCTGCCATGCGTTGTCACGGAGGATCCGGACACCGGAGAGCGCAATGTTGGAATGTATCGCATGCAGGTCTATGACGGTCAGTCGACCGGCATGCACTGGCAACTGCAGAAAGTTGCCGCGCGGCATGGTCGGCGAGCCTACGAAACCGGCGAGCGCATGCCGGTGGCCGTCTTTCTGGGCGGCGATCCGGTCTTTCCTTTCTCCGCCACGGCGCCGCTTCCCGATGGACTCGATGAATTCCTGCTGGCGGGCTATCTGCGGCGTAAACGGATAGAACTCGTTCGGTGTGAAACCAACAACCTGAGGGTTCCCGCCAACGCGGACTTTGTCATCGAGGGCTATATTGATCCGAAGGAACCGCTCCGTGATGAGGGGCCCTTCGGCGATCATACGGGCTTTTACACTCTCCCGGAGCCCTATCCGGTTTTCCATATCACCGCGATCACCCACCGCAAGAACGCCATCTATCCGGGAACGATTGTCGGCGTTCCCCCGATGGAGGATTTCTATATGGGATCAGCCAGCGTGCGGATCTTTCTGCCGATCTTTAAGATGAACTTTCCGGAGATCGTGGATATCGCGTTGCCGGCCGAGGGGGTCTTTCACAATCTCGTTTTTGTCAGCATCCGAAAGACCTACCCCATGCAGGCGTTCAAAATCATGCATGGCCTCTGGGGCATGGGACAAATGATGTTCACGAAGTACATTGTCGTCGTGGATGAGGATGTCGATGTCCACAACACCAGCGAAGTCCTGTTCCGGCTTTGCGCCAACACCGACCCTCAACGGGACAGCATCTTCACCAAGGGACCCGCGGACGTGCTCGACCACGCCACCAGTGAAATGGCGATCGGGTCCAAGCTCGGCATTGATGCGACCCGGAAACTGGCCGGCGAGGGCTTCAAGCGCGAATGGCCGCCGTTGATCCGGATGAGCGACGAGGTTCGGACCGCCGTGGACCAACTATTCAAGGCGGGTGAAGCGGGAGCCACCTGACGCAATCGGCTTGAAAGCGCGCCAACGCGGACGCCGCCGGGGTTAGTTGCGTCCTGGAGACTCGACGATTTTCACGGTTTCGGTTCCCGCAGGGACATTCGTCAAGGTCTGGGTGTTGCCGCTGGGCCATCGGATTTCCAAGCGGTCGACTTGGTCGGCTTTGCCGATGCCGATTGTCAATTCCGCCGGGGACTGCCCGCTGAAGCCGTCCGCAGGGAACAGATCGCGGACGATCTTCCGGCCGCCGACGGTCAACACGACCCTGGAACCGATTCCCGGACGATTGCTGTCAGTCCCCTGCAACTCCAAACGCACGGATCTCATGTCGCTGGGAAAACGATTGCGGAAGAGTCTCATGGAACCGCCACCGACGGAACCGACCAGCAGGTCCACCGCGCCATCACGATCGAAATCGGCCGGGATGGCGGCGCGGGAATCCGCGTCCAGATCCGCATTGGATGCAAACGACGCATTGATGAAGTCGTTGCCGCCAATGTTGAGAAACAGGCAATTTCGTTCATAAGCGCTGAGGTTCTCGCCCATTTTGGGAATCATGAACGGGTTGCTTGCCCAGAACTCACCGTTTTCGCGATCCACTGCTCCCAACTCCGGAAGCGCGCAGGTCCGATCGAGGGGCTGTGTCACGACAGCCCGCCAGAGGCACGTTCAGCCGTCTGGCTTGTGCCGCTCAAAACTCATGAAGCCGGTGGTTGCGTAGAGATCCAACCAGCCGTCGTTGTCCAGATCCACCATTGCGGGCGCATAGGCCCAGCCAACCGCGTCGACGCCCATTTCCTCGCCTGTTTCGACAAAGCGTTTGCCTGTCCCGGCCGACATGTAGAGGCGGTTTCCGGCGCACGATCCCTTGATCTGCTCGTAGATTCCCTCGGGGTAGTCCGATTCATCCACGTAAGCGATGATGCGCCGTCCCATCTTGGAATACATGTTGGCGACATAAAGATCGGGATGCCCGTCGTTGTTCAGATCGCCGGAAGTCACGCCCATGCTCGTCGCATAGTCACCGGCTCCCGATTCCCGGGTAATATCCTCGAAGGTTCCATCGCCCCGGTTGCGCAACATGACATTCTCGCCGAAATCGTTGGCGATGTAGAGATCCGGGAAGCGGTCCGCATCGTGGAACAACCAGGTCGCCGCGAAACTTTCGCGGCGACCGCCGCCGGCGTTCGCCTTGGCCGTCACATCCTCGAAGATCCCGTCCCCGAGATTACGCCAGAGCTGGTTCTGGGCGCCGTGATCCGTGTCACCGACCCAAGGCATGTTGGCTCCGTGTGTTGGAACCTTGGGAACCTGGTTCAACACGTAAAGGTCCAGCAATCCATCGCAATCATAGTCCGCCACAACGCAGCCGTTCGGGTCCCGCGCTATCCGCAGCCCCGATTGTTCGGTCACGTCCGTAAACCGTTTCCCCGCTTCGTTGTGATAGAGCTTCCTGCCCATGAGCAGGTCGGGATATCCGTCGTTGTCGTAATCGATCCAGACCGCCAGGAGATTCATGAAATCGTACTCGTCAAACCGAAACTGCTCCAAGCCCATCTGATGCGCCACGGACTCGAACCGGATTCCGTCAACCGACCTCAACAGCACGGGGATAAAGGTGTCTGGCGCCGCGGCGATATCGAGGTAGCCATCGCGATCGAAGTCAGCCACCGCCATCTTGAAGCGGTATTGATGCGCCTCCGACTTAGGCAGCTTCCAGTTGTCGTTGATGGGGAGGTGATTCAATCCCACGCGGGCGGTGATCTCCTCCAGGAAACGGGTTTCGCTGCGGCGCAATTTGGCGGAGGTCGTAACCCAGCGGCTGATCGTCGGCGTTCTCTGGATCTCTTCCTTGAAGTTGTCCTTGTCCTTGACGATGAACTGCACGTCGTGCTTCGAGATTCGCTGGATGGGCGAGCCTGAGGCGTTTTCCCCGACGGTTGCCAACAGCATCTCGGTGTTCCAGACCCGGTCTCCCTCGCCCTCGCTATGAATGTGCAGTATCCGCAAACGGGCTCGGTCGATGACGGCGAACTCCCTGACCCCGTTAAGCAGATAATCCGCCAACCCGGCCGCATCGACAACCCGCCGCTTGGAACCGGCCTTGATCGAGGTCTCGCTGACAATCCCCTGGCGCCGCTCCTGGTCCGGCTCCCCTTCAAACACCTCCCCTTGAAAATCGTCCCGGCACCAACGTCCGAAATCATCGAAACGTTTTTCCTTCAGTTGGGTGTGGAATGGTTTGCAGAGGTGGGTTTCAATCAGAAAGGTGATGTGCTCGGCGTCCCAGATCGTTTTCTGTTTGGCCTCGTCGAGTTCGGCCGCCTTGACCATGTCTGCAATCTGTGCGCGCGAGATCGGCTTGGAGGATTGGCTGGCGGGAGGGCTGGAAAGGGGCTCCCGAGGATCGGCAGGCGCCTTCCCGCCGTCTTGTTCTGTTCTGGTGGCAACAAACGTGATCACCGCGATGCACACAGCAGCGGCAATCCAGAATCGTTTGTCAGATAGAGCTCGCACAGCGTCAGCCAATCAAAAATGAGCCTGAAACAATCTAATGGGAGGCGGATAATCCAACAATAGGCCGTTTAACGTACTGCCCGGCATCCGGGCCACCGGACACGCGAGAGGGCCGGTCCGGGAATGCTCTCGGACCGGCCCTATGCAATGGAATCGATGTGGCTTACTGAGCCATTTCCTCGCCGGCAGTGGCGTCTTCCTCAGCCGCGGCGGCGTCTTCCTCAGCTGCTGCGGCGTCCTCTTCAGCCGCGGAGGCGCCGGCAGGGCCGCCGGCAGCGGCCGGGGAGCCGCCTTCTTTCTGGCAACCGGCGAAAACGAGTGTGGCGGCGGTGAAAGCGAGCAGGATAACAAATTTTTTCATGGTCGTTCGAATGTGTTGCTTGTTTCGTTAATGTGTTGGAGACCGCAGTTTGAACCATCCTCCACGTGTGTCAAACGCAATCACACGCCGTCGGGAACAGCCGGCTATTGATTGCTTGCCCGCACGCAACGCATGGCCTACACCTCTGCGGCCTGTCGTGGAGGACAATCCTCTTCGCGACCATTCAATTCAATGGGACTATTTGACAAATTCAAAGAACGACTGAAGAAAACCCATGACAACCTTGTCCATGGGTTCAAGCGCATTGTCACCATATCGCCGAAGTTCACCGACGAAATGGAGGAGGAGTTGGAGATGCTTCTGCTCGGCGGGGATTTCGGCGCCCAGATGTCGCTCCAGATCGTGGATGCCGTGCGGAAGGGCTTCGAGACCCAGGGCCGCGAAGGGCTCGATGTGTTTGCGGTCGCGGCGCGGGAGGTCGAGAACGAACTTGCATCCGTCGACACTGCGCTGAAGCGACAAGCGGAGGGCCCCACCGTGGTCTCTCTGGTGGGCGTGAATGGCACCGGCAAGACCACAACGTCGGCAAAACTGGCCCATTCCATCAAAACTGGCGGCGGCTCCGCCCTGCTGGCGGCTTGCGACACCTTTCGCGCGGCGGCGATCGACCAGCTCAAGCTCTGGGGCGAGCGTCTCGACATCGATGTGATCGCGGGAGCCTATGGCGCCGACCCGGCAGCCGTGGCGCACGATGCCGTGGCGGCGGCTGTTGCGCGGAGCGTCGACTATCTTTTCATCGACACCGCCGGGCGCCTTCATACCAAGCACAACCTGATGCAGGAGCTTGCCAAGGTGCATCGGGTGATGGACAAGCAACTCCCGGGCGCGCCTCATGAAACCCTGCTTGTCCTCGATGGTTCGACCGGCATGAACGCGCTGACCCAGGCGCGGGAATTCAACAAGTCCGTGCCGCTTTCCGGACTCGTGATCACCAAGCTCGACGGAACCGCCAAGGGCGGGATGGTGGTTGCGATTCAAAAGGAACTGGGGCTCCCCGTCAAATTCATCGGCTTGGGAGAACAGGCGGACGATCTCCAGCCCTTCGACGCCGCCGCCTTTGCCCGCGCGCTCTTCGAGGAATAGCGTGAACGCATGATCGCCCCCGTTGATTTCAGCGAGCACGAACGGTTTCTGGATTATTGTCGTCGTCCTCGCGCCGAGATTGAGCTTGAGGAAGGGGCCTGGCTGCTCGCCCGCACGCGTTACCCGGCCGTCGACGTCGAGGAAGGCAGGATGGAACTCAATCTTTTTGCCGTTGAGCTGAGCCGGAGGATGAGTTCAAAGGCAGGCATGCTGGTCTGGCTCAACCAGATGAAGGAGTATTTCTTCGACGAACTCGGCTTCAGCGGCAACCGCGACCATTACTACGAGCCGGACAATAGCTATTTGAACCGTGTATTGGAGCGGCGCAAGGGCATCCCGATCACGCTCTCCGCGGTCTACCTGTTGGTCGCGGCGCGCTTGAAACTGCCCATTGTCGGGATCGGCATGCCGGGCCATTTCCTTTGCCGGGCCGAGACCGAGACCGGCGATGTCTATGTCGATCCGTTCAACGAGGGAGAGTTGTTGTCCCGCAGGGCCTGTGAACAGAAGATCCGGGCGACCGGCCATGCTGTCGTCGCTTCATGGCTTGAGCCGCGATCGGACGCCGAGATCCTCACTCGCATGTGCGGCAATCTCTGCGCCATCTACAGGAAGCAGGAACATCCCACCGAGAGGCGCTGGCATGAGTCGTTTCTGGAGGCGTTGAACGCCGCCTGAATCAAGCGCTAGCAGGCCTCGCAACGCCAGCCCCGCTTCTTCAGGGTATCGAACATCACCGCTCCGAAGATGATGCCTCCCAAAATGACCGGTTGGGTGTATGGCTCCACGCCGAGGAGATTGAGCCCGTTCTGAATGACGGCGATGACAAATGAACCAATCAAGGTTCCCAGCATCTTTCCCTCGCCTCCGAAAATGCTGGAGCCGCCAATCACAACCGCGGCAATCACGTAAAGCTCGTACATCGGCCCATACGTCGGCGAACCACTCTTCAATTGGGAGGCCATGATCACGCCGCCCAAACCCGCCAAGCCCCCTGAAACCACGTAGACGAACATCAGTGTGCGTCTTACCGGCACGCCGCTCAGGCGGGCCGCCTCGCGATTGCCGCCAATCGCATAGACATAACGCCCGAGAACGGTCCGCGCCATCGTGACGTGGGCGACACCGTATAGCGCGCCCATGAGAACGACCGCATTGGGGACGCCGAAAAGCGTTGTGCCGCGGCCGAGCCAGACAAAGGAGTCGGGTGTCTCGTAAATGGATTGGCCGTCGGCGATGATGTAGGCCGCGCCGCGCCAGATGAGCATCATGGCCAAGGTCAAAGACGACATGGCCGGCCAGATCTTCGGGGAT
>CAZFLK010000237.1:0-7504 GCA_964519245.1 uncultured Verrucomicrobiota bacterium | reverse complement strand
GTCGTAGAAACGGTCCACGGCCTTCGCGCCTTTTGCTCCCAGACCCTTCCTTGGCGCGCAGGTTTCACAGGGCGACATGCCGGTGGTGGAAATCAAGACGGGCTCTGCTGGTTCGGCGTCATAAACCTCGCGGATGATCCGGGCGCCTTTGAGGAGAATGTCGTTGACGATGAAGTTCGCATCCGCGCCGTGCATCAGGCCCTGGTTGTTGGCCTCGTGCGACAACTGCCAGGCGTGGACGCGGCCCTTGAAATGCGTGGCGATGCGGCGGACGAAACCTTCGAAGAGACCATCCTTGGGTTTGTGGCCGCCGGCCTGGCCGGATTCGGAAGCCCAGGCCGGGCAATGAAAGAAGACGAACTCGACCTTCTGTCCGCGCGCGTTGCAGGCATCGACCGCATGCTCAAGCGCCTGCAGGCCGGGCGAGGCGTTCGTGGCGTAATTGGTGTGGGCGGGCCGGGGTTCGATGGCGCCCCAACTGGCCCAGAACTGCGCGTAGCTGCTGTCGCGGGCGAGCACGGGACGTGTGGCGTCGCAGGCGTTCGCCTCGGGCTTCCCGATGAAGGGCTGCCAACGCACGCCGACCTGCATATGGCTTGTCGTCCATGCGTAGTCGTTGGTTCGCGGCGTCCGCGGGAACTCGAGGAAGCAATGGCGAACCTGCCAGCCCAGATTGCGGAATTCTGGCGGGGCGCCGACCCAGTTCTTTCCGACCCTGCGGGGTTTGCTCTTGTCGCCGCGCTTGGGACGGAGATGTTCGGTATGGCTGAGCTTCAATCGACGGGCTCCGCTCCAGTCGGGCAGGGGAGAGCCGTCCGCGTCGAGGAAGTCGGCGGAGGCCAGATCGACGGACTGCCAAACGTCGCCGCCTTTGAGTTTCACTTCGGCCGCGTGTCCGTCGAGCAGCACGACCAGGGTGTTCGGTTCCGTCGACCGCGCTTCCAACGAAAGCGTCGCGCCGGCGGGCGCCTTCCAGATTTCTTCGTTGAGCTTGTGCGTCGTGCGCGCCCATTCGGCGGGGCGGTAGGTGAACCATTCCTTCTCCCAGTCGCCGGTGAAGTCCTCAATCAAATGCCGGGGTTTGAGCGCCGGGCGCGTCTTGGCGCGCTTCAACTCCCTGGGTGAAGCGATGGCAAGCAGCGAGGAGACATTGAAGGTCTCCGCGGTGTAGAGGCCGTAGTAGTAGCCGGCTCCGGAGACGGGTTCATCGAGGGCGTGGCGAACGTTGGCGTAAACCCAGAGCGGCCGGTCATTGTCGACCAAGGGAATGGACGCGTTCCACGCTCCATTTCGTTCGATTGCTGCCGCGTGATGCCAGAATCGATGTTGAGCGTCGTGGATGTCTTCGGCTCCGCCCGAATGTCCCTGCTGCGTGTAGAAGACATCGACCGACTGGACCGGACGCAAACGGTCGGGTTGCACCGTGAAGGAGGGAACACCGTTTTCGGTCGACAGCGTGAGCTTGGTTTCGGGCGTGCTGGGCCATTCGAAGGAGCCCTTCAGATGCTGGTCCATCCAAAGCAGGGTTGCGACCTCGTATTCCGGCGTGTCCTGATGGTTGTGGTGCGGCGAACATGTGACGCGCCAATCCTTGGATTTGATTTCATCGATCGATTGCGGAAGATCCCCGATCCGGCCGTGAAAGTCATTGGCGGGGCTGAGGAAGATGATGGGGCAGGTGATGCGTCGGAGCGCGGGTGAGTCACCGATGGTCACGGGATGCAAAGGGTTCTTGTTGTAGCGGTCGCTGATGCCGCCACAGGAGGGGGCGGCGGCCTTCACTCGTTTGTCGGTCGCGGCCGTGGCGACGGTCAGCTTGCCGCCCATGGAGTGGCCGTAAACCCCGAGTCTGGAGCCGTCCACCTCCGGTTGCTGCTCGAGGAAGGTCAACGCCCGGCGGGCGGCCATCGTGCAGAGAAACCAGGAGCTGTTTCGCGGTGATGCGACATCGTCCAAGGTCCAGTCCTCCGAGCCATCGCAAATGGTGGCGAAGGCGTCCCTGCCGTTTCGGCTGGGGGCGTGGTAGGCGTCGAGCGCGCCCCAGTCGGTGGTTTTCCGGTATTTCGGATCATCCGTCTTGCCCTCCCAGAACAGCTTCACCTCGTTTGGTCCGACGCGATAATCCGGCGCGCTGATGCGCCCGGCCCAGGAGATGGAGACGGTTGCATAGCCGCGTTTGGCGTTCGTGAGGCAGGCCTTGTGGTCCGCGTATTGCCCGCCGCCGTGAATCTGCACGAGACCGGGCAGATTCTTGCCGTCCTTGGGGAATCCGTAGACAGCAGCCAGTTTTGCCCTGGTTCCCTTGAACACCCCGATTCGAAAACGAACCACGCGCAGCACGACGCCGTCCTCCGCCCATTCCTTGAGGACCTCCAGGTCGAGCGGTTCCTTTCGTGGGTCGAAGCCGGTCCAGAGTTCCTCGAGTGTCTGCGGGGGCTTGCTGTCTTTGAGCGGCGGCAATGTTTCCGCCAAGCCCGTTGTAGAGGCGGTCAGCGAGGCGAGGATGAGAGCGCAGAATGTTTTCACGGGATGTGTCATTGCCGAGCGGGGAGGGCAGTGGCCTCCTGCTTGATTCGCGAGGCAACCTGCGCGGCGAGGATGTCACGCCTCTTGTCGTTGTAGTGAACGTCGTTCCTGGCGAGTTGCAGTTCGGCGCGGCGCTTGATGATGAGGTCGTAGAGGTTGTTGACGCCAACCTGGCGCCTGCCCATGACCGCCAGCGCCGCTTTGTTGAACGCCTTCGCCCGTTCTTCGGTCACCACGATGTGGGCGTTGCGTTCCGCGGCGATGCACGGCGGTGTGGTGATGGCGAAGATCAGCTTCGCGTCGGATTTCGCGCGGATCTTCCGGACGATGCTGTCCAGGCTCATGGCGTAGGATTCCGGCGTGGCCTTGTTTTCCTGCCGCCAGCCATACCAATCCCATAGCCCGAAGTTGAAATGGATCACGTTCCACTTCGTGTCGCCAAGCCACTCCTCGATGTGTTCATCGCCGAAGGCGGACCAACGGCAGTTGGTCTTGGGACGATGGACGTTGGCCACACCGTCCAGCAACCGGCGAACGCGGGGCGTGTAGCCGATGGAGATGGAATCGCCGACGATCAGGACACGCGGCAGCCCCGGCTTGTCCACGGGATTGGCGAACGGATGTTGGAAGGGATCGTTCTTGTTCTCGGCGCCTGGCGTCCATGTGGCAGACGCCAGCATCACGCAGGCGCAAAGGATTGTCGGGAGAATGTGTTTCATTTCGTGGCTGGGAACTTGCGTGCGGCCAAGGAAACGATGCGGAACGGTCGGCGGCAATGGGAAAACTCATTGACACCATTCACCGGTCATAGTTTTCGATTCTCCTTGAACGGTCGGATTGGGCGGGAGTCAATCGCAGTCCCTTATGAAAATCCACGTCACAGAGAATCAACGGAGTGCGTCTTTTGAGAAGATCCGCGTCGTCTGCGCCATGTTGGTTGCATTTGCGTGGTCTATGGTTGCCCAACAAGGCATTCAGCGGGACGCGGCTGCGGGGGCATCGATCAGCATCTCCGGCGTGTATCCGCATTTGACGATGTGGAACAACGAGAACGAATGCGGCACGGGCGCGGTCGTGCCCTGGGCCGGGCGCTTGTGGGCGATTACCTATGCGCCGCACCAGCCGGGGGGCTCGTCGGACAAGCTTTACGAGATCACTCCGGACCTTGAGCAGAGGATTTTTGCTGGCAGCGTCGGTGGAACGCCGGCGAACCGGATGATTCACCGCGAGTCGAAGCAACTTCTCATCGGCCCTTATCTCATCGACGCGCAGCGGAACATTCGTGTGATTGCTCCGAAGGCGATGTATGGCCGCCTGACCGGCAACGCCCGGCACCTGTCCGATCCGGGGAACAAGGTCTACTATGCCACGATGGAGGAGGGGCTTTACGAGGTGGATGTGGATTCGTTGCTGGTGAAATGCCTGATCCGCGACGGCAATGGCGGCGCGCCCAAGGTCGGGCTCAAGTCGCAACTGCCCGGCTACCATGGCAAGGGGCTTTACTCAGGGCAGGGGCGGTTGATGTACGCCAACAATGGCGAGCGGCATCGCTTGGTCGTCTCGGATCCGACCATACCGTCCGGCGCCTTGGCGCAGTGGTTCGGCGAGGGCGACTGGCAGTTGGTGCGTCGGCATCAGTTCACCGAGATCACCGGGCCGGGCGGCATTCACGGAAGTTCGAATCCGGAATCGGATCCGGTCTGGACGATGGGTTGGGACGCGCGTTCCGTCGTGCTGGGTCTGTTGGAGGACAAGGAATGGCATTTCTATCGATTACCTAAGGGCAGTCACAGCTACGATGGATCGCATGGCTGGAACACCGAGTGGCCGCGCATTCGGGAGATCGGGGAGACGGAATTCCTGGCCACGATGCATGGGACCTTCTGGCGTTTTCCCGCGGACTTTTCGAAGGGCAATTCCGCGGGTATCGCGCCGCGTTCGAATTATCTGAAGGTCATTGGCGACTTCTGTCGCTGGGGCGACCGGATTGTGCTCGGCTGCGACGATTCGGCCAAGGCGGAGTTCATGAACACACGCGCCTTCAAGGCGAAACACGGGGCGCCCAGGCAGTCGAACTCGAATCTCTGGTTTGTGGAGCCGGAACGTTTGGACGATCTGGGGCCGGCAATCGGGCGCGGATCGGTCTGGTTGCGTGATGATGTGAAGGCCGGCGAAGCCAGCGATCCGTATCTTTTTTCCGGCTATGATTACCGTCAACTGCATCTCAGCCACCGCTCCGAAAGCGAGGTGTCGTTTGTGCTCGAAGTCGATCGGCAGGGAACGGGGGATTGGACCAGGCTGCTTGAATTGAAGGTTCCGGGGAAGGGCGCGGTTTCCCGATTGTTCCGCCCGGAGGAAACGGGAGCGTGGCTTCGTGTGAAATCGAAGCAGTCCGCCAAGGCGGTCACCGCCAACTTTCAGTACCGCAAGCGCGATTCAAGCGAAGTTGAGAATGGCGCGGTGTTTGCGGGCATTGCGGGGTCGGGAGAAGCGGCCGCGACCTACGGCCTGATGCGCAGTTTGGCGCACGACCGGCTCGGGTTGGTCGCTTCGGCGCAGCCTGACGGAAGCGACGCCGGTTACTACGAACTCAACCAACGCATGGAGCTGGTTCTGAAAGAGGATCCTCAAGCCGCCGCGCGCTTGGTTGCCGATGTCGCCCAGCCGGCCAAGGCCTTCACGGTGGACGCGGCGTCCGTCGTGATCGAAGAGGATGGCAAGCGATACCGTCTGCCGAAGAGCGAACGCTACGCGGCGCAGTCGGGCGACGGCGCCAAGCCGCGCAAGGGCAGGACACTTGAGGGACATCTGAAGTTCAATCTCGCGCTCGGAGCCGCGGTCAAGGTCAGTTCCGTCCACGGCGATTATGCTGCGGAACACGCGGTCGATGGCAGTCTGGACGACAACGATCGCTGGATTGGCGCGCGCGCCCTGAAGGGGAACTGGATCGAACTGAATCTGGGCGACAGGAAGCGTTTCCGGAATGTCTGGATTGTCACCGGCTGGCAGAACGGCGAGGTCTCGGTTGCCGATCGATTCGAGGTGCAGGTGAAATCCGGCGACAGCTGGCGGACGCTGCCCGGCGGCGAGATTCGGAACAACTCCAGATCCCGGCTGGAGATCTTGCTGGATGAACCTGTCACGGCGCAGTTCCTTCGGGTGCGCACCGACACCGAGGACTATTTCCGCGTTTACGAGATTGCGGTATTTGAAGAACGGCCGCAGATCTCAGAGGCCGTCGCGGCGAACTATGGCCTTGCGCGCGTCTGTCGCGAGGTCGCCACGGAGCGCGACCTGTTGAACCTGCATGGCACATTCTACGAACTGCCTGCTCGCAATGCTCAAGGCTTGGCCAAGGTGCGGCCCGTCGCCACGCACAACCTCGCCATCCACGACTTCTGTTCCCACAACGGGCTGTTGCTCTTCACTGGCATCGACGCTGATGTGAGGAGTGACCGGATCTTCCGCAGCAAGGATGGCAGGGCCGCGGTCTGGGCGGGCGTGGTCGATGATCTGTGGCGGCTCGGCAAGCCGCGCGGTCAGGGCGGCCCCTGGAAGAACACACGGGTTAAGGCGGGCGAGCCGTCCGATCCCTACCTGATGACGGGTTACGATCGAAAGCGCGTGACGCTTGGCTCGGACAAGACCGCGATGATTTCTCTGGAGGTGGATGTGGATGGGACCGGACTTTGGATTCCCTATCGCAGCTTTGAGTTGAAACCCGGCGCCGAGGTCGATCACCTTTTCCCTGAAGGCTTCAGCGCCTATTGGGTCCGCGCCGTGAGCAATGCCGATTGCGTGGCGACGGTCGCGTTTGAGTACGATTGAGGGAGATTCCGAAACGGAGCGCCGAGCATTGCTCGGCCCGGCCGTGGGACGACAGCCAATGCCGAGCAATGCTCGGCGCTCCGAACGCTGTTGAACCGCGTAGCGTAGGCGTCCTCGCCCGGTTTCCCGTCTTGCGGCGGGACTTCGCGTGAACCCGCAGCCGGGACGGCTGCGCTACGTGCCGCAGAAGGTGGCGCGAACGACTTGGTCCGGTTTGGGCGCGGCTTCGTAGTCGGCGTGTTCCGGCTGATCGTCGAAGGGGCGCTTCAAGATTTCGACGAGCCGATGAAAGGGCGCGAAGTCGCCTCGGTAGCCTGCCTGGATGGCCTCCTCGATTCGGTGGTTGCGGGGGATGAAGACCGGGTTGGTCCGACGCATCAGGGCGATGGCGTTCGTGCGGTCCTCCTTCGCCAGGCGCGCGCGCCAGGTTTGCAGCCAGGACTCCACGGTCTTGGGGCAGTCAAACAATCGCGTCACCTGTGAGTCGTCGCCGCTCTCAAGCGCGTTGGGCAGGCGTCGGAAGGTCAGGGTGAAATCGGCGCGGCCGTCCGTCATGGCGGCCAGCAGCGACTGAGCGAGATCCCAGTTTTCCTGCGTGCCTTCCGCCAGCCCGATTTTCGCCGCGAAGCGTTTCATCAGCGCTTTTTGATGGATTCGGGGGAAGCGTTCGAGCGCCTCGCGCGCCAGGGGGATGGCGTCCTGGGTGTCTTCATTGATCAACGGCAGGAGTGTTTCCGCGAGGCGGGCGAGATTCCATTGGGCGATGGGGCTCTGGTTGTTGAAGGCGTAGCGGCCCTGACGATCGATGGAGCTGAATACTTTCTCCGGATGATACTCGTCCATGAAGGCGCAGGGGCCGAAGTCGATGGTCTCGCCGGAGACGTTCGTGTTGTCCGTGTTCATCACGCCGTGGATGAAACCGAGTTGCATCCAATGAGCGATGAGTTCCGCCTGTCGTTCGATCACGCCTTCGAGCATGGCGACGTACAGGTTGTCCGCTTCCCGCGTGTTGGGGTAGTGGCGTTCGATGACGTAATCGGCGAGGGCGCGCAGGCTGTCGTTGTCGCGGTTTGCGGCGAACCATTCGAAGGTGCCCACCCGGATGTGCGAGCGCGCGACGCGGGTGAAGACGCCGCCCGGTTCCAGCGTT
>CAZFLK010000236.1:0-7514 GCA_964519245.1 uncultured Verrucomicrobiota bacterium | reverse complement strand
ATCTCGGAAATCGGCAGTCCGCTGCGACCGTGCTGCTTGAAGGAAAACACCGGCTCGAGGTAACGCCCCGCCGAGCCGCGCGACGCCATCCGCGCCAACTCCGGTTTCCAGTCAAACGAATCGATGTGGCTGGGTCCGCCCTGCATGAACATGAAGATGACGTTCTTCGCCCGCGGAACCAGGTGCGGTTTCTTCGGCGCCAAAGGGCTGCGCGAGGCCGTTGCGCCCTGCGCCTGCAGGGCGGAGAAGGCAAGCCAACCAAGACCGGTCGCGGCGGACTGCAACAGCGAACGGCGGTTGAAACGCGGCTCGGAATTCTCACAAAAATCGTCGTGGGTCTTCATTTGTCTATCCATTGCGGCCCGCTCGTAGCGCAGCCGTCACGGCTGCGGATTCCTGCGGCGTCCCGCCGCAGGTTTCGCACGATCGGGCGAGGACGCCTGCGCTGCGCCGTTCCAACGCAACCGTTCCCAAAGATTCTGCGTAAGGACGTTTCTTCATGACCTTTCACAAAACATACCGAAATTCCCCGCTCGCCATGAGGGATTGCACAAACGCAGCCCAGCGATACAGCTCTGGATTCCGTTCGTTGGATGGCGGCTTCAGTCCGCGCATGAAGCTGCCGGCCAACGCGATCTCCGAGTCGTCGGGCTGCCGGGTCAAGATTCGCAGATAGGCCAAGCGAATCCGCCCGGTTTCGTTCAAGCTCTTGTCCCGCAGCAACCGATCCGCCGCAGCATGGGACGCCCGCTGCACGAAGACACTATTCATCAGGAACAAGGACTGTGTCGCCACGGTTGTAACATCGCGCTTGCCCATGATTTGCGCCGGATCCGGAAAATCGAACACGCCATAGATCTCCGGTAGCAAGGTGCGCAACACCGGCAGATAGATCGTGCGATACGGCGCCTCCACGCCCAGCAAGGCGCGCGTCCGACCGTATTTCCCCTTCCCGCCGGATCCGGCAATCTGGAATCCCGGCGGCGGCCCGGTCTGAAGCGTTCCTCCCACAGCCAACATCGAGTCACGAATCGGCTCCAACTCCAACCGTCGCAGATTCATCCGCCAAAGGAACTTGTTTTCAGCGTCCTTCATTTCGTTTACCGGATTGCCCCGACTACTCAACTGGTAGACCCGGCTCAGCATGATCGAGCGGATGAGTTTCTTCGTCGACCAACCGCCCCGGACGAACTCGCCCGCAAGATGATCCAGCAATTCCGGATGGACCGGCTTGGTCGAATTGGTTCCGAAGTCATCCACCGTCCGGACCAATCCCTCGCCAAACAGATGCTGCCAGACACGGTTGACGTAGACGCGCGCGGTCAGGGGATTCGCGGGAGAAGCAATCCATTCAGCCAATTCCAAACGCCCGCTGGAACTGCGTATGGCCGGCGGCAAGGCGGGAAGCCCGGGAACCACAAACGCGCCCCGGCGCATTTCCGGACCAACATTGTACGGTTCGCCATTGATCCGAAACGCGCAATTGCGCAAGGCGCCGTCGGTAACGCCGATCGCCAGGTTCGGATCCGGCGTGAAGACAAACGTCCGTTGCCCGTCATTGGCGTACATGGTCGATTGTCGCTGCATCCCCATCGACATGGAACCCGGCACCGCCTTGGAACTCGCGCTGCCGCGCGACGATTTCGGTATCGGCGCCGCGCGAATCTCCGCGGCCCGTGTCGGCAAACGCAGCAAGGCGGAAAGATCCACGTATTGGTGGGTGCCCCTGGCCCGATAGGCCTGACCAGGCCAGGTGCGGGCGCTGTAGAAGATCCCGGCCATGGCGTAGTAGTTCTTCTGCGAAACGGGATCGTACTTATGGTCATGGCAACGCGCGCAACTGACGGTCAGCCCCAGAAACGCGCGACTGGTCACATCGATCTGGTCGTCCACCCGGTCCAGGATCGCCTGTTCCGCGCCGCCTTCAGTCAGGTCCACGGATCCCAACGCCAGGAATCCTGTTGCCGTCAAGTTGGCTCGCCGCTCCGCCACAGTCGTCGCCGGCAACAGATCGCCCGCCAATTGCTCCTGGATGAAGCGGTCGAACGGCTTGTCCGAGTTGTAGGCTTCAATCACGTAATTCCGATATCGTCCCGCATACAGAAAGGGCGCGTTCCAGATGTTGCCCACGCTGTCGGCGTAACGCGCCACATCCAGCCAATGTCTGGCCCAACGCTCGCCGAAACGCGGTGACTTGAGAAGGCCATCCACCACCGCGGCAAACGCCTTATCCGTCGGCTGCGGATCCCCCACAAAGGCGACAATCTGATCCTCCGTCGGCGGCAATCCGGTCAGATCGAAAGACGCGCGACGAATCAACTCATAGCGGGTCGCGTCCGGATTGGGTCGCAGGCGCTCCGCTTCCAGTTTCCACAAGACCAACCGATCAATCGCCGTCTTGGACCAATCGCCGTCCGAAGGCGCGGGAATCGAAACGGTCGCGACCGGGGCGAAGGACCATGGAATCGAGGGAATCGCCGCGTGCGACTGCCCGAGAAGCATCCCTATCAACAGACCGAGGCCGGTCAACCGGGCGACGATCACGCTCATGCGCAGCGGTGGCAGGGATGAATCAACCTCCTGAAAGCAGAAAAGCGGCTACTGCGTCGCAAACCGGATATTGCGAATGCCCGCCTGCTCACATTCCTTCACGAACATCACCACGTTTCCAAACGGCGTCGCCTTCGGGGCGCGAATGATGACCGGCCTGGTTTTCTGGGTGGCGGCAATGCGCTTCAAGGTCGAACGCACCATGGAGACCGCGACCGCCTTGTTCGCGCTGGACAACACCTGGCCCTGCTCATTGAGGCGAATGTTGATTCCCTGCTGGGCGCGCTCGGCGCTGAACCCGGCGTCTCCCGGCCCGCGGCGCATGCCGCCTTCGCCATCGCGCGGCCCTCGCGCAGGACCGCCCTCGCCATCCCTCGATCCACGCCGCATGGGGCCCTCTCCGTCTCGCGGACCGCGGCGAGCCGGGCCTTCCCCTTCACGACGCACTCCCGGCCGGGGAGCCCCCTCGCGCTCAGCGGCAACGATGCCGAAATCGGACAACAGGAAGACTCCGACAAACAAAAGGGCCGACGCGCGAAGAAGGAGTAGGTGAGCAGGAAGCTGAACAACGGTTTTCATGACAAGCAACAACGATTTGAAGGACTGGAACCCTTCTTTGAGTGTAGTCGCATGCTCCCCCACCCAGCCGAATTGTCAACCTCAGCTTTGCTCCCCCGAAAAACCACCGATTCCTCACCTGAAGGGCGACTCACTGCGCCCCGTCGACCACCAACCGATAAAACTCCGCCGTCGTGGTCGACGACTCGAACGCGCTTTGCCCCGTCGAGTCGCTTACATCCGACCAACCGGTCAACGTCGAAGACTTCTGGAGTTTCACATCGCTGCGCCCCACCCAGAGCAGGTTGAGCTTCCCATCGTCGGTATCGAGCGCGATCTCCATCGGATCCAACGGCACGCGCAATACCGCAATGATCTGTTGTTCATCCATTGTCTCGCTCACGTGCAACATTACGTCCTTCGTGTCATTGACATAGAAAGTCAGCGGATCGCCATCCACGGTGATCGTCACAACACCGGGCGAGCTTACGACCACGCTGCCGTTCAAACCGGCGGTCAGCCGGCCATCCGATCCAATTCCTGCAACCCCCTGCTCCACCTCAAAAAGGCCAGGAAAGAACATATCCACCAACTCCTCGCCATTCCCGGCGTTATCGCCAGAATCAATCTGCCGCGAAGTCATGGTGGTCGAGTTGTAGACGGTTTCGACCAGCCGTTTGGGAATCGTGAGGCGCGAAAAACGCCATGGCCCCGCCAACTCCGAAACGCTCAACGTCGAAGGCTTCTTGATTAAAGCGGTGAACCGTTGATCGTCAAACGACGGCTCCGCCTTTGAGCGAATCATCAAGTTCCTGGAATCGTTCATCTGGAAGACCTCCGTGCCTTCGCCAGTCACCAGACTGACCGTGCCATTGGCGGTGGTCGATGATGTCCCTGAGAATGCCCCGCTGAACGTTCCTCCGGCCGTCATGTTTATGCCAACGCTCAAGATCTCGAACCCGCCCCGAAAGAATACATCCACCAAGGCTTCGTTCTGGTTCGGACCTTCGCTAGACGACTGGGGCTGGCGTACTTGTTGCGTGGAATGGTTGAAAAAAGTTTCGGTCAGATCGTCGGGCATCCCGAAATCCAGCACCTGCCAATTCCCGGTCAAGTCCGCCGTGACGGCGTCGGTGGGCCGACGGACAAGCATGGTAAACTCATTCTCATCTCCGGGAGTCGATTCCGAAACGACCATGACGTCAGCCGAGGCGTTCAGCAACAAACGGACAGGCCCTTCGGCCGTGCTGGCCTTGACTGTCTTCGACTTGGTGAGCAACGCAGAACCGGTGACATCACCGCTGAGCGCCCCGCCACTCGACAAGGCAAACTCTCCGGAGTCAGCTCTCCATTCGCCGGCGAAGAACACATCAATCAAGCGTTCCCCTTCCATGCCAAAATCGCGAGAGTCATCCGAGAAGCGAACCGAATCCGTATTCTGGTTGTAGTAGGATTCCCGCAGCGCGCTGGGGGTGAAAATTCCCGAGAAATGCCAACTCCCGGCGCCATCCTGAATTTCGGCTCCGTGGATCGATGCGATGAAA
The DNA here is from genome assembly GCA_964519245.1 of uncultured Verrucomicrobiota bacterium. Taxonomy (GTDB): domain Bacteria; phylum Verrucomicrobiota; class Verrucomicrobiia; order Limisphaerales; family JAYPEY01; genus JAYPEY01. The sequence continues at coordinate 2,862 of CAZFLK010000236.1, read as the reverse complement.
GAAAGGATCAGGCCGGAAGCCACTCCCGTTGCTAGACTTGGACGAGTTTTGTTCATTTTATGGACCACTACCGCGGCCAACCGCCCCCAACGGCCCCGCAAAAAACACGCGTTTTACACGCCTCAACGACGCAAGGTCGATGAAGAAATTTCTCCCGCAACCAGAAATCCAAAAAAACGACTCACCAGCGGAGCTGCCACTTCAGAGCCGTCCGCCAAAAGTCGCAAAATCGTCCAGATCCAGGAGATCGAACCATGTCTGAATATCCTCGCGCAGCGGATCCGCCCCCTCGTGCAACTCGTTGAAGAAATTCCTCGATTCCACATCCCCGGGGACACGCTGTTCCTGCATTCGCGACCAGGCGATGATCTCCAAGTCCGTCGGTTTAGAAACCGAGTTCTCGCGAATCCAATCCAGAATCTCCCGATCACCCTTCCCTGCCGCCAATTGTGCTTTCAAGGAATCGGCGGCGACGCCAATGAATTCAAGAAATCGCTGATCCAAGGGGCAATTGTAGTGGTAGTCGCCATTCTTGCCCCCCAACTCCGCGCGCCCCTTGTCGAGCATGCGGGGCAGCAACACAAAACCCCCGAGACGAACCCGCGGACTGCGGGGCGGACGCTGGGTGAGATCGGGGACTTCCGGCGCCACAACGACTACTCGGGCTTGGCTTCCGGAGACTCGGAATCCTGAACTTCTGAGGCGACTTCAGCCTCGCTCGCCGGAGATTCAACCGCATCCGCCTGGACATTGGATTCAACATTCGAATCCGTCGAATTTGAATCATCTGCTCCCGGATCGGCTGCTGCCGCTTCCGGCGCTGCAACATCAGCGGATGCCTCCTTCGATCCGACAATCTCTTCGACTTGAGTGGATTTCTCATCCTCGGAAACGGGAGCTTTCTCCGGCGCAACCGCCACCGGAGCGGCGTTCTCCGCCGGAACCGAAACCGGTTCGTCCGGTTTCCCGTCAGCCTGCGCCGCTTCGGCTTTCACCGCCTCATCAAGGCTGGTGGCAGGTTTGGCTCCCACCTCAGGTTTCTTCGGCTTCTGCTTCTTGCGCTTGGCCTCATAGGCCGCGGCTGCATTCTGCGCCTGGGGATTCTTCGGCGCTTTGGCTGATTCCAAAATGCCGCTGGCGAACTCAATCACATGTCCCTCGTGTATCAACCAATGCAGGTCGTCATGGATTTTCTGTTCCTCCGGGGTCAAGTGCAGCTTGCCATCCCCGGATCCCTCGCCCTTCGCTGCCTTATCCACTGCGGCGGACTCGCCGGCTGCGCCTTCGGTTGCAGCCTCCGAACTCTCGGCGACAGCGACCGATTCTCCGTCGGCCGGCGCATTCGTCTTCAGGGCCAATCCCGTCATCAGTTTGCGCCGATTGCACTCCGGTGTCGCATCGATGAACTCAATCACTTTCTTGACCCCCTCGTTCACCGGGGTGCTCGCCACATCCAGATGACGGGGACGGGAAACCGCCACGTGCGTCACGGTCTTGTTCACCTTGAAAAACTGCAGCCCGCGCGAGGAAAACTGCTGGCTCAACTCATGCACGACCTTGATCGGAAACTTCGTCTGCTGCGACAAGGTGCGGCGATACAACTCCTTGATGGCGCGATTCGGCTGTTCCGAGGCGGCCTTGGATGACAACACGCACGACTGAACCGACTTGACGATCGCTTCCTTGTGCGTCTCCCGAAAATGCTTCTCAACCGCCTCCCGACTGCCGAACTTGATCTCCTCCGGCACATTCAAGGCCGTGTACTCGGTCTTGAAACTCTGCTCCTCGACCCACTTCTGCACCACCTCTTCATCGCGCACGATCTTGACCTTCGCCTTGAACGCGTCAAACGGCATGCGCGAGAAGCGGCTCGCATGCAGCTTGCGCAACTCGTCCTGGTAGTTGTGCAGATTGGGGGGACCCAGAATTCTGCCGCTCATGCCGCATTGGGCGACAAACGTATAGTTCCCTTTCGGCGGATCCTTGGGAATCCTTTCCGACTGGTAAAACGTATCGAAATGCTTCCGCAGCACATGGCGAACCGCCTCCTCTTCCGAGGGAAAAAGCGTCTGGTCCAACTCACACAGGAACAAGGGACAGGCCGGCGTCCCATCCGCTTTCCGGGTGGTGGCGTAACGCACGTCAAACCGCTCGGTCTTGCCCACCACAAGACCGGCAATCTCAAACAATGGATAGGCCATGCCCGTCAATCGAATCTGCTTCGCCAATGAATCAACGATCTTGCCGCCCGGAACAATGGCGGTATCGATCTCCGGCAACTGTTCCCGCACTTCAGGTTGATCGCGCCTGGGTCCACCGCGACGGTCGCCGCGCGGCCCGCGACCACGACTGAGGCTGTCCTCCCGACGCTGACCGCCGCCCCGGCGATCGCCTTGGCCGCCGCGCTCATCCCTGCGCGGACCCCGACCGCCCTGCGGGCGATCGCCTCCACCTTGCGGACGAGACCCCCTTCCGCCGCTGCCGCCGCTGCCGCCGGGACCGCCGCCGGGACCGCGCCCCTTGCCTCGTCGATCGTCGCGTCGCCCGCCGCGCCCGCCGCGCGATACTTCTTCCTTCCCGGTATAATGGGAATACCGGCCTTTCTCGTCCGACTCCTTCGCCCAGGCAGGCTGAAACAGGGAGTCCAGATCGATGTCAAGTCCTTCGTCTTTGTTGGAGCTCATGAATCAAAATCGCGCAGCAAATCGACATCCGATTCCGGCAACGCGGACGGGGAGAATGTCGATCCCACAACCGGATTGCAAGCGCCGCATTGCATTCAGAGGCCAACCATTTCTGCCGATGCGCTCGGGTCTCGGGTCTCGGGTCTCGGGTCTCGGGTCTCGGGTCTCGGGTCTCGGG
>CAZFLK010000235.1:0-7534 GCA_964519245.1 uncultured Verrucomicrobiota bacterium | reverse complement strand
ATTAGGTCCATAGTGTTCGTTCAGTTGAGTGTTGCGTGCTTGAGTGAATTGAATGTGGCGATCACCGGCGAAACGAGCTGGTGAAGTCCTCGGTGGAGACCTCGACGACCTCCTTTTCGAACTGGGAATTGGCGATGAGGTCCTGGAGTTTGACTTCCCAGGCGGCGCCGTCGAGGGGGAGATCGACGGTCTTATCCTCCAGAGCCGAATAGATCATGGTGTTGGCCAGTTCGATGGAGTGAATGCCCTCCTCGCCGGGGGCGGCCAGGGGTTCGCCGTCCAGGATCGCGTTCGTGAAATTCTGCAGGTAGGCGGCGTGGGGGGCGTCGGCATTGCCGAAGGGGATGTCGATGGTCCACTTGTCCGGTTGGGCGAACCCGATCTTCGATGTCTTGTTCCACTCGTCCGTGGGGACTTCGTTGCGGATGACGGTTATCTTGTCATGTTCCAGCACGAGTTGGCCGCGGTTGCAGGCGATTTCGAGGCGATTGGTTCCCGGGATCTCGCCGGTGGAGCTGATGAAGACGCCGCTGGCGCCGTTGGCGAATTCCATGTAGGCCGTGACGTTGTCCTCGCACTCGATGTTGTGGAACTTGCCGAACTGCGCGTGGCTGCGGATTCGGGTCGGCATGCCGAAGAGCCAGGCGAAGGTGTCGAGTTGGTGCAGGCACTGATTGATCAGGACGCCGCCGCCTTCGCCTTTCCAGGTCGCGCGCCAACCGCCGCTGGAATAGTAGGCCTCCGAACGGAACCAATCGGTGTCGATCCAGTTGATGCGGACGATCTCGCCCAGTTCGCCGCTCTCGAGCAGCTTCTTGATCTTCTGGTAGCGTGGTTCCGAGCGCATTTGGAACATGGCTCCGAAGACCAGGTTGTCCTTGGATCTGGAGGCTGCGATGAGTTTCTCGGCGTCGGCCTTGTGTGCGGAGATGGGTTTCTCGACCATCACGTGCACCCCGGCTTCGAAGGCGGCGATGCCGAGTTCGGTGTGCTGGTAGTGCGGCGTGGCAATGAGGACGGCGTCAATGTCGCCGGATTGGATCAGTTCAATGCCGTCGCCGTAGACCTTGAGTCCCTGCTCCTTGTAGGATTCGAGCTTGTGGGGGGAGGTGCTGCAGACGGCGACGAGTTCGCAGCGGGAGACCTTGCCTTCGAGTAGATAACCGGCGTGGAACTTGCCGATGTTTCCCATTCCGATGATGCCGAGACGAACTTTGTCCATATTGGTCAAGCGATTGAATTGCAATTCTGAATCAATGAGGGCGTGTCAAAATGAGCCGGGAGTATCACGAGCGGGGAAATGGCGGACAAGGGATTTTTTGGAAGCGGAACGGGGAAGTAGGATCCGGGTCGCAGGGCGGACTTGCAGACCAGCCCCCACAGCCGGGTCACCACAGCCATGTGATCAGGGGCGCGATGGCCAGGGCGGGCAGCCAGTCGTTGATGGGGAACTTGCGGCCGGTTTGAAGGATGATCAATGGCAGGCACATGACCAGCATGCCATTGGTCGCGGTGATGGACGCGATCAACTCCGGTTCGATCCGGTTGGCGATCCAGATGCCGGCCAGCGTGAGAGTGCCCTGATACGCCGCGACCGGGATCACCGCGAAGATTGAGCTCCAGCCAAAGATCCTGATGAAGGCCATCATGGAGAGTCCGTCGACCACGGCCTTGATGATGAGGACCTTGTTGTCGCCGTTGACCCCTTCCTGCAAGGCTCCGAAAAGCGCCATCGGGCTGACGCAGAACAACAGGGCGCAGGTGACAAAACCGTCGTTGAAGTCCTTCTGCGAGGTCTTCTGCGCAGCGTTCATGCGCTCTTGCGCGTGTTGGCCCAGTTTCGTGAAAAGTTTCTGGATGCCGATGGCCTTTCCCAGCGCGTTGCCGAGGATGAGGGAGAGAAAAACGATGAAGCCCGCCTTGATCAGGCCGAGTAAGCCGTCGGCCTCGCGGAATCCTTTCCAGAGGAGGATGCCCGACACCACGTAGGTCGCGACCGCGATGACTTTTTGCAGTCCAAGCTGTGTATCGCCCTTCAACTGGCCGCGCATGACTGCGCCCGCCATTCCCCCCAGGAGAATCGCGCCGACATCAATCATGGTTCCCAGTCCGATCACGCAGGGACTCAAGCGGATGAACCGAAGAGCGACAATGGGAAAATCGGCCACAGGGGACGCGAATGACGAAATAACTTTTCTCAGGGTGTCAGTGTCGCAGAAACGGTTGATCGTCCGACGGAGGGAGAGACGGGCCCACGGAGGGAGAGGCCTTTATCCGTGGGGCGGCTCTGCCATCCGTGGGCATATCGGGACCCGCAGCCGGATTTGCAATGCGCCCATTCTCGTGGGAGGGCCGGATTTGACTCCGCGGCCATCCTCGTCTTTGATGGCGCCCATGTCTGAGAAGAGAATTCAAGTGGCGCTGATAGGGGCGGGGATGTTTGGCGGGGACGTGCATGCGCGGGCCTATGCGGACGCGCAGAAGAATGGCATTGCGGGAACGTTGGGCCGCGTGGGATTGGACCATTGGACGCGTGATTTTGCCGGCGTCCGGTTTGACCTGGTCGCGGTGGCCACGCGGTCCGAGGCGTCGGCCCGGAAGGCGAGCGCGCGATTCAAGGAGTGGACCGGACATGAACCGAAACCCTATTCTGGAGATGCACCCTGGGAGGATGTGCTGCGCGATTTTCCGGACCTGGACGTGGCGGCCGTGGCGACGCCGGACGACCTGCATACCCCGGTGGTCTTGGCTGCGTTGAAGGCGGGGGCGCATGTCATCACGGAGAAGCCGATGTGCCTGTCGATCGACGAGGCTGATGAGATCATCGAGTTGGCGCGCGAGAAGGGGCGCATCGTCGCGGTGGACATGCACAAGCGTTATGACCCGGACCACCTGCGCATTCGTGACGAGCTTGCGGAGAAGATCGGGGAACCGATCTACGGGCAGGCCTATCTGGAGGAGCCGTTGGAAGTTTCGACCAGCACGTTCAAGTGGGTGGAGCAGAGCGACCCCTTCAGCTATGTGGGGCCGCATTGGACAGACCTGATCCATCACTATTACCGCAGCAAGCCCGTTTCCTTGACGGCTGTCGGGCAGAAGAAGCGGCTGGTCCGCGATGGCATCAACGCCTACGACGCCGTGCAGGTGAGGGTGGATTACGCCAACGGCCTCAGCGTGCATTACCACAACAACTGGATCACCCCGGACGATTTCGAAGGACCGGTGAATCAGGGGCATGAGATCGTCGGCACGGACGGGAAGGTGGAATCGGACCAGCAGTATCGCGGTTTGCGCTTCTGGACCAACGGAGGCGGCAGTCGAACGGTGAACAACCACATGACGCGCGACGTAAGGCGGCCGGATGGCAGCCATGCCTACATTGGCTACGGCGCCGACAGCTTGACCGTGGCCCTGGTCGCGGTTTGCCGGATGAAGTTTCTCGGCGCGTCCCGTGACGAGGTGGCGGAGATCTATCCAACGGCCGAGGATGGGCGCATCACCGTGGCGATTGTTGACGCCGCGCGCAGGGTGCGTGACCTGAACTTCAAGTATCTGCAGGAAGGCAAGGGAGCATGCGTTTCGGCGCGTTTTGGGGAGGATGGCATTACCATCGTGGATCCCAACCGCGCGGCGGAAGGGGCGGATGCCGTGTTTGAACGGATTTACGACAAGCCGGTTTGATACGGGAAACAGCGAGGCGTCCTGGGGCGCGGATCGAGAACACAAGGAGCGACGATGAGTTCAAGCGAAAAGAAGACGGACGAGGCAAGGGCGAGGAGACTGGAGATTCAGCGCGAGATTCACCTGCGGCAGTTGACGCTGATTCAGGTTGCCACGATGGCGGGTCTGGCGGCGTTGTTTGTCGGATGCTTGATTGCTTTGTTGGGGAGCGCGGACCAGAAGCTGAAGGACCAGAATGACGCAGCGGAGGAAAATCTGGCTGAACGTGAGGCGGGTGCGCCAGCCGGCCAGGGCAAGGAGACGATTCAAGCGGCGGACGGCGGTTGAGAAGTCAGACAATCCGGTTCGCCGCGCGCAACCGTTTGGCGCTGTGCAAATGGAGGAGCATGGCGGCGGAGGCGGACTCGGGATCGTGGGCGGCTAGCGCGTCCTTGATGGCGAGGTGATCCTGATAACCCTGTTTGAGGCCTTCGGGGGAATCGCCGCCAAAGTCGTAGGAGAGGCTCTTGTAGCTCCAGCACTTCTTGATGGTCTGTCGGATGGGCAGGCTGCCGCAATGATCGGCGATGATCTGGTGAAGGGCGTAGTCGAACTCCCGCGCGGCGTCCTGCCAGTCGGGACTTTTCCCGGGGCGGGCGGCTTCGGCGAGGCGTTCGAGTTCGGCCAAGGCAGCTTCGGTGATTCGCGTCGCGGCGAGCGCGGCGGCCTGTGGCTCCAGCAGGATTCTCATCTCGTGCAGCTCCACCAACCAGTTCTCGGCCCCCTTGCGCACGACAGCCCGGCGATTGCGCTCTTGCCGGATGATCCCGTCGGCGGTCAGGCGCGCCAGGGCCTGGACGACCGGCGTTCGGCTGACCTTGAGTTGTTTGGCCAGTTCCGTGCTCTTCAGGATGGAGCCGCTGGGCAGTTCCCCTCGGACGATGCGCAGGAGGATGGCATTGTAGACCTCGTCGACGAGGGAGGCGGGACTTGTGGTCATGGCTGGGGAATGGCAGGGGGGCGGGAAATCGGGTCTGCGTTTGTTGGTCGCGCGAGCGTTGTGGACTGCGGCGCTGCGCGCCGCTTTGTTGCGCTTTGGCGGAAGGGAGAGCGTGATGCAACGGCCAGGTTTGGGTTGCCGGGGAGCCGTTGGGCTTCCCTGTTTGCTGTTGGTTTGGGCGTTGTTGGTAGCGCTTCAAAGCGGCGCGCAGCGCCGCAGTCCAAGACGCTCACGCGCGATTGGGAGCCACGTTGCAAAACAGGCGGCTTCCAGGGGGAGGTCACCGCCTCGCACCCGGAAAGGACCGCACGGGCCGTGGCTGAGAATGCGTTGCCTCGTGACTCAGATTGCTCCATGGGGTCTTGGTAAAAAGAGGATGATAAATGAACTCAAAATCAGGTGGTATTCATCTTGAGTGTGATGTTTTATGCAAATAAATGAAACTTTATTGACTTATCAGGATAAAAAGTGAATTCATTTTGGCCCCGTGGTTGAGGTTATTAAGCCAAGAAACGGATCGGGGATCAACACCAAGCATCGAAAGTCGTCGTTATGGGAAAAGAATTCAGCATTGAGCCTCGAGAGGTTGCGCACGTGGAGACCAAGTATCGGAAGATCTGCTCACCGATTCCGCATCCGGAATCGGTGTCGACCTTGGAGGCGTTGCGATCGATCGAGCCGATCTCAATGCGGGGCATGCCGCCGATTCTGTGGGACCGGGCGGAGGATGTGCAGGTCTATGATGGCTATGGCAACAAGTGGCTGGATTGGAGTTCCGGGGTTCTGGTGACCAACGCGGGCCACAGCGCGCCGGAGATCAAGCAGGCGGTGATCGAGCAGGCCGAGAGCGGGCTGTTGCACAACTACGTTTTCCCGAGTCATGAACGAGCCGAACTCGCGCAGTATCTCCAGGGGCTGGCGCCGGAGGGATTGAAGAAGTTGTTTTTCCTGACGACGGGCTCCGAAGCGACGGAGTGTGCGATCAAGTTGGCCCGGACCAACGGCGTGAGCAAGGGAGGCAAGGAGAAGCTGGGTATTGTCGGTTGCTCGCGCTCCTTTCACGGACGCACGATGGGATCCCAGCAGGCGGGGGGCATACCCGGTCAGAAGGACTGGATCGTCAATCTCGACCCGGCGATTGTGAATGTGCCTTTTCCGGACGGCTTCTGGACCGAGGACACCAGCTTCGACCTGTTCCTGAAATCGATCGAAGAGCAGGGGCTCAAGCCGGCGCACATTGCCGGCGTGATCATGGAGAGTTTTCAAGGCGTGGGGCCTGACTTTGCACCAGTGGAATACATCGAACGTTTGCGCGCCTGGTGCGATGAAAATGACGTTGTGTTGATCTTCGACGAGGTGCAGGCGGGTTGCGGACGGTCCGGGAAGTTCTGGGCCTTTGAGCATTATGGCGTGACGCCGGACATCATCTGCGTCGGCAAGGGCATCAGCAGTTCGTTGCCGCTTTCGGCCGTGATCGGTCGCGAGGAGATCATGGATCAATACCCTCCCGGGTCCATGACCAGCACGCACACGGGCAATCCGGTTTGTTGCGCGGCGGCGTTGGCGAACCTGAAGAAGATTATCGAGGAGGATCTTCCCGGCAATGCGGCGCGGTTGGAGCCGGTGTTGGCCGAGGGATTGCGGAAGATCCAGGAGAAGCACAGCCATGTTTGCGGCAAGTTCTCCTGCAAGGGATTGGTCGCCGGCCTGCAGATTCTCAAGCCGGGGAAAAAGGAGCCGAATCACGACCTGGCCTTCGACATCATCGAGCGTTGCGTCCACAAGGGCCTGCTGCTGTTTGCGCCGGTGGGCGCCTGGGGGCAGACGGTGAAGATATGTCCGCCGCTGACGATCACGCAGGAGGCGTTGGAGGAAGGCTTGGATGTGTTGGCGGCGTGTGTGGATGAGGCTGTGGCGGCGATGGGGGAATAGGAAATCCCAAGCTCCAAGCTCCAAATCCCAAATAAGCTCCAAACACCAAGTTCCAAGTTCGCGTATCGTTGGTTCCTTGGGGCTGAAGGCCCCGCCGCACAAAGCGCAGGGCTTCAGCCCTGTGTGTTGTGTTGGAGAACGACTGCGGCCTGAAGGGCCGCGCGCAGCTTGGATGATTTGTCGTCGCCGGCGGGACGCTTGAAGCGGAAGGACTTCATCTCGAATTCGGAGCGCCGGAGGAGTGAAAGCCGGCCTCCGCCTATCGTAAAGAAGCCCTAAGTCGCAATGCCCCGTTCGCTTTCGCGGATGAACTTGGCGAGGTGCTGGACCTCCTCCATGCCGTTGAACTCCGATTCCATCTTCTCCAAGGCCTTGGTCGTGGTGAGGTGGTCGCGGCAGAGCCACTTGTAACATTGCTTGAGCGCGGACTGGGCCTCCTTGGAGATGCCCTTGCGCTTCAGTCCCTCCTGATTGACGAAGCGGGTCTTGGCGGGGTTGCCGTCCGTAATCATGAAGGGGAGGGCATCCTGCACGACCTTGGAGCAGCCGCCGATCATGCAATTCCGGCCGATGCGGCAGAATTGATGGATCGCGGCGAGGCCGCCGATGATGGCGTGATCCTCGACGATGACGTGTCCGGCGAGGGTGGCCACATTGGACATGATCACGTGATTGCCGAGGATGACGTTGTGGGCCAGGTGGCTGTAGGCGAGGATGTTGTTGTGGGAGCCGACGACCGTTTCTTCGCCGTCCCCGGTGGCGCTGTGGATGGTGACATACTCGCGAAAGGTGTTGTGGTCGCCGATTCGGGTCCAGGTCGTGCCGCCATTCCACTTCAAGTCCTGGGTCTTGAGGCCGATGCTGGCAAAGGGAAAGATTTCATTGCCGGAGCCGAGTTCGGTATGGCCGTCGATGACGACGTGGGAATGAAGCCGGCAGCCG
>CAZFLK010000234.1:0-7536 GCA_964519245.1 uncultured Verrucomicrobiota bacterium | reverse complement strand
GGGGGCTGGATTTCAATGCGGAGGGGCAGTTGTTCATGACCCATTGCCGCAGCCGCTGGGGCGGTGGCTTGACCACCCATGTGATCCAGGGGGGGCATTACTGGAACCAGGCGAATCGCGGATATGCCAATTTCGTGTCCAATGTTGGAGCGCCGGGTTTTCCGCAGTTCAAGAACTACCTCCTCGCCTCGGCCCGCTACGGACATGGCGAAGGCGGGGCCGGGAAGCGCGGTTCACGCGCGGTTTATGGGGGGCATTCGCATGTGGGCGCGATGATCTACCTTGGCGACAACTGGCCCGACGAATTTCGCAACCGGTTGTTCACACATAATCTGCACGGGCATCAGATGAACCAGCAGGAGAACCGGCGCGAAGGCAGCGGCTACAATACGGTCCACGCCGGACGCGATGTGCTTCATTGCGCCGATCCGGCCTACGTGACCGTGGACTTGAAATATGGACCGGACGGAGCCGTGTATTTCACGGATTGGGTTGACCGGCAGCATTGCCACAATCCGAATTCCGAGCATTGGGACCGTGGCAACGGACGAGTGTATCGCATGGCTCATACGGCCTCCTTCAAGCCCGTCAAGGTGGACTTGACCACGGCAAGCGATGCCGAGTTGGTCGGGCTGCAATCGCACAAGAACGCGTGGTATGCCCGGACCGCGCGGCGTTTGTTGCAGGAACGCGCCACCGAGGGAGAAAGCGCCCCGGCGATCATCAAGCGATTGAGAAAGCTCGTCACGGGGCAAGGCTCCGACTCGCTCCGCTTGAATGCCCTTTGGGCGCTGCACGCCGTGGAGGGATTGGACGACAACCTGGCAACGAATCTCCTGCGCGACCGTTCGGAGTATGTCCGGGCGTGGACGGTTCGTCTGTTGACGGACGATCGCGAGGTCTCGGGCGACTTGCTACGACGAATGATCTCGTTGGCGCGCACGGACGAATCCGCGTTTGTGCGCCTTCACCTGGCCTCGGCCGCGCAACGGGTCCCGTCGGCGGTGGCCTGGGAAATGTTGGCAGGGCTGGCGTCGCGCGCCGGGGACGCCGCCGACCGGAACTTGCCCCGGATGATCTGGTATGGCCTGGCGCCGTTGATTGACGGGGACCTCGATCGCGCCTTTGCGCTGGCGGAGGAGACGGCGATCCCGGACTTGGCTCACTTCATTCGCTGGTATGCGGCGAAGGGCGGCGGCGCGGGCCTGGAGCGCGTCTTGCGGCGCGCCGGTCGCGAGGACAAACGGGCGGATTCGCTGGTCGCATTGACCCTGGCCATGAAAGGGCGTCGAGGCGTCCCCATGCCGACGGGGTGGCCGGCCCTGGCGAAGAGCCTCTATGAAGATCCGGATCCCGGCGTTCAGAGCGCCGCGGAGAGGTTGGGGGCGACTTTCGGCGACCGTTCCCTGTTTCCCCGGATGCGGGCGCAATTGGCGGACAAGGAAGTTCCCTTGCCGCGGCGCCGGCACGCCTTCGACATCCTGTCCGACGCGGGCGACGCCGATGCGGCGGCGTTGTTCCTCTCATTGCTTGATGAACGACCCTTTCGGTTGCGCGTGTTGCAGATGGCGTCGCGCTTCAACCATCCGGATACGGCGAAGGCCCTGCTGGAGCGGTTCGAGAAGTTTGGTCCGCGTGAGCGCACCGCCGCCCTGACCGCGCTGACATCGAGGGCGTCCCTGGGCAACGCGCTGCTGGATGCGATGATCGGCAAGCGAATGGACCGCGGGCATTTGACGGCGTTTTTCGTGCGCCAGCTGAGCGGGCTGAAGGATCCCGAGATCGACCGCAAGCTCGGCGAGGTCTGGGGACGGGTGACAGCCACGCCGGCCGAGGTCGCGAAACGTATTGCCGATCTCGATGCGAAATACACCCAGGCGCCGTTGTGGGCCTTTCGCGCCGGGGAGGGCCAAAAGCATTTCAAGTTGCTTTGTGCGCCGTGCCACCGGGTCGGCAACCAGGGGGTGGAGATCGGTCCGAACCTGACCGGCTCCGGTTCCAACGGCTCGCGCTACTTCCTGGAGAACATCCTCGATCCCAACGCCGTCATCGGCGCCGATTTTCAGTTGTCGACCCTTGAAACCGCGGACGGGGAATCGTTGTCCGGCATCATCGTCCAGACCACTGACTCGGCGGTGACGATCCGGACGCTGGCGGGAGAGACCACGATTCCGCGCGGTTCGGTGGCGAAGATCGTCAAGGCGGAGAACTCCATGATGCCGGTGGGGCTGCTGGAGGCCTTGAATGAACGTCAGGTCATCGAACTGTTGAAATACCTGACGTCGCTGTGACGGTCGGTTGATTCTGCAGAACTAGCCTTGCAGGTAGTAGTTTCGCTCCTTGATCACTTGGGCGACGGCGGCGGGCACCATGGTTTCCCAACTGTTGTCGCCGTCGGCAATGAGTCGCAGCACGTCGCGGGAGAAGATGCTGAGGCAATCCTCCCGGTAGCCCTCGAGGTCGACGATGCAGCCGCGGCGGGTGAGATGGCCATAGAGTTGTTGCAGGTCCTCCGCGATATCCAGGTTTTCAGTGGTCACCAGACGGGCGCCGTTGGTTCGTTCCTTGTAGGGATAGATGTAGAGGCTTAGATCGTTTTTGAAGAGTCGGCCGAAGGACTCGAGGATGCCGCCCTCCAGCTCGCCGTAGTATTCCTCGTCGAACAGTTCGCGCAGGCTTGCGGCGCCCATGGTGATGCCGATCCTGCATTTGGTGTGGGAGGCCAGGTAGGCGGCGAGCCGGTAGTACTCGAAATAGTTCGAGACGAGGGTTGTCATGCCGCAGACGCCGAGCATGTCCGCGCGCGCGAGAAAATCCCTGGAGTCAATCTCCCCGGTGGCCATGAGGTTGTTCATGGTGATCTCCATGAGTTGCACCACGCGCTCCGGATCCACATCCGGCTCGGCGCAGAATTTCTTGTGAGCGCACTCGAGGATGTCGAGATTGGTGTGGGTCACCGGGCGGAAACTGCCTCGCTCAACCAGAATGGGGCGTTTCCGCAGCGCTTCGGAGGGTTGCAGAACCTCACCGTCGGGACCAAACATCGCTGCGTCGCTCAGGCCGAGCTGAACCAGCTTGAGACTCATCAGCCGGTTGTCGACGTGCCTGAACTCAATGCCGGATAACTCGATCATGTCGATCTCGATGCGCGATGTGTCGAGATTGTCGAGCAGGGATTCGATCAGGCTGGTGGGATCGTGGTGCAGGTTGCAGGCGCCATAGACGAGGTTGACGCCCACAAGCCCGAGAGCCTCCTGTTGCAGCGCGTTCGTCGTGTCGAGCATGCGCACATGAATCAGGATCTGGCTGTCCTCGTCCCTCGGGTGCGCCTGGAACCGCATGCCCATCCAGCCGTGGCATTCGTTGGTCCCGTGAAAGTTCCGGGCGGAAACGGTGTCGGCGAAAGCAAAGAAGGCGGTCGTGTCCCCGCGTTCGGCCTTGAGCCGCTCGAGATTCAGGTCCTGCTCATACTTGAGCATGCTCTCCAGTCGCGGCCGACAAACATACCGCTCGCACTTCCCATAGATCGCGTCCGACACTTTCATGTCGTAGGCGGAGATGCTCTTGGAGATGGTTCCCGCTGCGCCTCCAGCTCGAAAGAACCACCGCACCACCTCCTGGCCGGCGCCGATCTCGGCAAAGGTTCCATACCGCTTCGGGTCCAGATTGACCTGCAATGCCTTGTCGTGGGCGCTGAGTTTCTCTCTTGGAATCAACATGAAGGGGCGTTCTGTCAGGACATTGTGTGTGCCGGCGCTCAGGGAGCCTGGCGTAGCTGGGTGGTGTCGACGATGGTTTCACCGGCCAGCACGTTGGTGATCACGACCAGCCATTGTTCCGAGCGCACCCAGCCCTTTTCAGTCAAGGTCAACAGAGCATTCCGGATGGTTGTCTCCGGATCGTCCGAGAACTCCATGAGGAAGGGCTCCACGCCCCAGGGAAGCAGCATTTGGCGGAAGATTTCCTCCACGTCGGTGAAGGCAAAGATGGGCACGCCGCCAGCGCGCAATGCGCCGAGCACGTAGGCGAGGAAACCGCTGCGCGTGAAGACGACGACACCGGAGTCGCCGAGATCGCGGGCGAGCGCCACCGCCGACTTGAGCATCTTGGACTTGGGCTCGCGCAGTTGGATGCTGGCGTTGATCACCTGATCGACGGACGGTTCGATGCTCTCCACGATCCGCTTCAACGCTTGGACTGACTCGAGGGGATAGTCCCCGGTCGTGGTTTCTCCGGACAACATGACGGCATCGGCCTGTTCCCGCACGGCGTTGGAGACATCGGAGATCTCCGCACGGGTTGGCATGGGCGAGGAGATCATGGATTCGAGAAGGTGCGTCGCGATGATCACCGGCTTGCCATCTGCGAGGCAGGCGTTCACCAACTGGGTCTGCACCAGCGGCAGTTTCTGGTAATCGATCTCAATTCCGAGATCTCCCCGGGCGACCATGACGCCATCAGCGGCACGAACAATTTCCTCCATGTTGCGCACGCCGGCCTGATCCTCGATCTTGGCGACGATCCTCGCTCGGGAATCATTTTTCGACAGGAATTTGCGAAGGGTGTGAATGTCAGAGGCCTGCCTGACGAAGGAAAGCGCGACGAAGTCGATCCCGGCGTCGATTCCGGCTTTGAGGTCGCGCTCGTCCTTAGCGGTCAAGGCGGGAAGTCGCACCTGGACTCCGGGGAGGTTGATATGGCGTCGTGATCCGAGTTGGCACGCGGTGAGGACCTCACAGCGTACGCGGTCGGCGGTTGCGCTCTCGATGCGCATGCGAATCAGACCGCTGTCGACCAGGACGGTGTCGCCGACGGAGACGTCCTCGGGCAAGCCGGGGTAATTGACTGAAACCGAAGGTAGATCGCCCGACGGAGCGGCGCCAGGGACGAGGAGTTCAATCCGGTCTCCGACGGCGAGTTCGATGGGGTGGTCGACCGGCCCCGTGCGTATTTCCGGACCTTTGACATCCATCATCACGGCGACCTGCCGTTCAATAGCGGCGGAAACCTCGCGAATGCGCTTGATCACCATGGCGATCCATTCGGGGTCGCCATGCGCCATATTCAGGCGCACGACATCGACGCCCTCTTCGATCAAGGACTGCAGCATCGCTTTCGACTCGGTGGCCGGACCGAGGGTGGCAATGATCTTGGTATGGCGGTAGTAGCCGGACAAACCTCTTGGGGGTAGCAGGAAGCAAGCCAGTTGGCGCCGGCGGAGCACACTCCGTGTTGGCATCTCGTTCGGGTGCGCGGTTGGACGGGGGGTGAGCGCAGGAATTTCATGGGGCGGGTGAGGGAACGGCGGTCATGGGCGAGGGACTGCTAGAGAGTGGGGCTGTTGCAAACCGTCCACGATGGTCAATTGTCGCCGGTCGTTGGGCGAACTTGGTATGACGGCAGCGGATTGCCCGCGACGTTGGCGGTGTGGGGTCAACTCCAGCTGGAGCGCCATGGTTCTCACCTCTCCCGGTCGAAGGAAGCGCAGTTCTGGTTCCCATTTCGGGAGCGAGGGGGTGTCGCCTGATCGACGAGCAGCCGTAACATTGGGCAGATTTGATTTCACAATTGTCACCTGTCCAATGGGAGGAGCATTGAATTACGCTCATGGGGTTCAGCTCCTGATTTCTGGAGATTCTGGCGGTCGGACGCGGCGTTTCCAGGGAGCATCAACGCAAGTATATGAGCGCTACCACATTAGCCGCCCTGGGCGCGCGCGCCGGAGAGCGGATTTTTGCCCGCGGAGCGGCGACGGAACGCTATTCATTACGACTGGCCTCCTCGACCGCTGATGTGCACTCGGCGCAGAGTCTGAGATTTCTGGTGTTCAATCTGGAATTGGGGCACGGGTTGGATTCCGCATTCTCAACCCTGCGCGATGAGGATCCCTTCGACGCAGTTTGCGATCACTTGATTGTGGAGGAACGAGCCACGGGGGAGATCGTCGGAGGGTATCGGCTACAGACGGGGGCGAATGCGCGCCGGAATCTGGGGTTCTACAGCGCGTCTGAGTTTGATCTGGAGCCCTTGGCCGGGCTGGAACCGGTGACGGTCGAGCTCGGACGCGCCTGCGTTCACAGCCAACATCGTAATCTGGCGACGCTGGGGCTGCTCTGGAAGGGAATCTCCGATTATGCGCAGGCGCGCGGCTGTCGCTTTCTGATCGGCTGCAGCTCACTGAACACGGTGGACGCAAAGGCGGGCGCGACGGCATACCGGGATCTGAGTCGAAGCCGGCTTGTGGCGCCGCGTTATCGGGTCCAGCCTTTGCCGGAGCTCGCGTGCCCGTTGGAAGAAGTGAGCGATGTTCCGGTGCGAATGCCGCGATTGATCGGAGCCTATCTGGCGATGGGCGCCCGGATTTGCGGGGCGCCGGCGATTGACCATGAATTCGGCACGATCGATTTCCTTACCTTCATGGACCTGAATGATCTGCCGGCCGAGACGGTCGAGCGATACTTGCGCTGAGGGCCATGAGGATTTGTCGAGTGGTTTGTCGAGTGGCGTTGGTCCTGGCTGTCAGCGCGGTGGGGGCCGTGGAGTTTCTCTTTCTCAGGATCCTGGGGCGGATTCGGAGTTCCGGTGATCGCGCCCGGTGGCAGGGCCGGACGAGCCGCCGTTATCTACGGGTCTTGAACGTTCACACCCGGGTTGTGGGGCGCCTGCCGGAAACCGGCATGTTGGCCTGCAACCACTTGAGCTATGTGGATATCCTTGTCGTCGGGAATGTGGTTCCGACGACCTTTGTCTCGAAGCACGAGGTGAAGCGTTGGCCGATATTCGGCGCGTTGGCGCGGATGGGGGGCACGTTGTTTCTTCAACGCGCAAAGAAGGCGCATGCGCGGGAACTGGCGGCGGAGTTTGACCGGATTATTGATGGCGGCGCCATGCTGGGCTTGTTTCCCGAGGGGGCCAGCTCTGATGGAACGACGGTTCTGCCCTTCTTCTCCGCGTTGTTTCAGCCGGCTGCGGAGAAACAGTGGAATGTGTCCCCCGTTTGGATTGGCTACAGTCTGCCGGATGGCGGTTCGGTTCGAAACGATGTTTGCTTCATTGATGACATGCTCTTTGCGCCTCATTTCCTTCGGCTGCTGTCGCACGAGCGGATTGATGCGGCGGTGTGTTTTGGGGATCGGGCTCCGGGCGGACTCAACCGGAAGGAGTTGGCCCGCTGGTTGCGCGGCCAAGTCCTGGAGTTAAGCGCGGGGCGGGGCGGGAAAACCAGTGCGACGCTCCTGGCGGAAGCGGGAACAGACAGCAGGATTCCGATCGGCGCAACGCCCTCGGAGGGGTGCGGCGTTTGATGCGAGGTCCGTGCTCGCCGCGAAGACCTGAACCTTAGAGCTCCTTGTAGACGATGTCCTTGAATTGGACGGTCATGGGCTTGCCGGAACGCAACTGCAGACCGAGCTTTCCCTCGAGGTCGAAGTGGCCCTCTTCCATGTCGATGAGTTCGGAGCAGGTGACCCCGTTGACGCTGAGGACGATTTGGTGGCCCTTGGCCTTGATGTGATAGTCGTTCCACGCGGGCCAAGG
>CAZFLK010000233.1:0-7578 GCA_964519245.1 uncultured Verrucomicrobiota bacterium | reverse complement strand
CTGGCGGGTTTTCTCGATGCGTTGCGTGATGAAGGCAAGATCACTGAGGCTGATTCTGAAAACTGAAAACTGAAAACTGCCTGACTCACACGCCCCTTTCATCGGGAGGCCAGACGTGTTTGTGCATTTGGAGTTGGAAGCGGACCGGGAGGGCGTCGGCGATGATGGCGTCGGCGAGCTCGGCGCGGGTCATGGGGGTTGCGTCGGTTGGCGCGGGCTTCAGGGACTTGTCGCGTTGATGCGCCTCGAGCGGCGCGACCCAGGAACAGAGCAAAGGACAGCGCTCGGCGAGTTCGCGCTCGGCGATGACGCGCTTCATCCACTCGTAGTCTTCACGGGTGCCCAGGACGAACTTGAGTTCGTCGGTCGCGCGCAGAGTCTTGAGATTGTCCCAACGCATGCGTTCCGACTCACCGCTGCTGGGCGCTTTGAGGTCGACGATCCTATGCACGCGCGAATCCAGGTTGGCGATGTCGTGGGCGCCGCTGGTTTCAACGAGGACGGTGTGGCCTTCATCGCAAAGGCGGGTCATGAGCCCGGGGACCGGTTTCTGCAATAGAGGTTCGCCGCCGGTGAATTCGACCAAGGGGAGTTGTTGGCCGGCGGCGGCGGTTTGGTAGGGGCGGGCGAGTTCCAGAATCCGGTCCATTATGCTGTCGAGGGACATCCTGGAGCCTTCGGTGAAGGCATAGACAGTGTCGCAATAGGAGCAGCGGAGATCGCAACCGGTCAACCGCACGAACACACAGGGCAGGCCGGCGAAAGAGCTTTCGCCCTGCAGGCTGAGATAGATTTCGTTGATGACCAGGGAGTCGGACACGGGCGGATGGTAGGCGATGAAACGGAAGGCGCAAAGGCAAGTTGTCTTGCCCCGCGTTGGTTCAAGCCAGCATGATCGTTTGATGGCCAAGCCGATGAACATCGAACTGCCCAACGGGACGCTCTTTCCGATCCTTTATGAGGATCACGCTGTGCTGGCGATCGACAAGCCGGCGGGGTGGATGTGCGCACCGACCAGTTGGCAGAATACAGGGCGCAACCTGCAGGCTGCGTTGGAATCGTCTGTCAATCACGGCGACTACTGGGCCAAGGCCCGGAATATTCGGTTCCTGCGGTTTGTTCACCGACTGGACGCGGATACCAGCGGCGTCCTTCTGCTGGCGAAGAGCTCCGGGGCCCTGGAGGCTTTGAGCGGGTTGTTTCAATCGCGCGCGGTGGAGAAGGTCTACCTGGTGGCCGTCGCCGGCGAAGTGGAGTCGGATGCGTGGACCTGCGAGGCTCCGATCGGTCCGGCGAAGGGACGCAAGGGCGTCATGCGGGTCGACGGGGTCGAGGGCGGCGACGCAACCACCTTGTTCAAGACCTTGCAGCGAATGAAGAGCAGGAGCCTGGTGGAGGCGAGGCCTTTGACCGGGCGGACGCATCAGATTCGCGTGCATCTTCAGGAAGCGGGTCATCCGGTTCTGCACGACCCCATCTACGGCGAGGCGGAATCCCGGAAACAGGCGCTGGCGCTGCGCGCGGTCAAAGTCGTTTACCGGGATCCATTCAGGAAGAAGAACGTCTGCGTGAAGGCCAAGGTAGCCAAATTCATTTCGCAACACGGATTCGAAGTGCGGGCCGCGCGGTGAGGGGATGCGGGATGCGGGATGCGGGATGCGGGATGCGGGGCGGTTCCTGAGGCGGATGCGAATGATGCGAAACCGTAGAACCGAATTGAATTCGACGGCGTAATGCAGTTCATTCCCCGCTTCCACCGGGCACAGAACTGCGAACCAAGAACCAAGAACCAAGAAAGACATGGCAAGCGGAACGGCCCCAACCTTGATCAACGCCACGGACTTGGCGGTGCGCTACAACGACGAGGTCGTGCTGAGCGGCGCGTCGTTGAACATCTGCGCGGATCAACGCATTGGCATGGTCGGGCGGAACGGGTGTGGGAAGTCGACGTTGTTGCGTTTGTTGACAGGGGAGTTTCAACCGGATTCCGGCGAGATTTCGAGGCGGCGGGATCTGCGGATCGGCTATCTTTCGCAGAAGTTCACGTTGGATGAGGGCGCGACGGTCGAGGAGAATATCCGCTCGGGGGCGTCGCATGTCCTGCGTTTGATCGAGCGATTTGAGTCGCCGGACGTCGATCACGCGGAGCACGAGCGCTTGGAGCAGGAGATACTGGCCTTGGGCGGTTGGGAGTTGGACAACCGGATCGAAACCGTGATGAGCCATTTGAACGCCCCGCCGGCGGAGCGCGGGATCGAGGGGCTTTCGGGCGGGGAAATGCGGCGGGTCGCCCTGTGTCGGGCGTTGGTTTCGCAACCGGAATTGCTGATCCTGGATGAGCCCACGAACCACCTCGACACGGAGTCCATTCAGTGGATGGGCGATTTCCTGACAGCCTACCGCGGCGCCTTCCTGCTGGTGACGCATGACCGCTATTTTCTGGACCGGATCACTTCCACCATTGTCGAGGTGGCGAACGGTCGCTGTTTCACCTACTCGGGCAACTACACGACTTACCTGGAGGCCAAGGCCGAGCGCCTGGCCAACGAGGAAACAACCGAGGCGAAGCGACAGGGCTTCCTGCGCCGTGAACTCGACTGGATCCGCCGCGGACCCAAGGCGCGCGGCACGAAGGCGAAGAGCCGCGTCGACAAATTCTACGAGACGCAGGCGAAGGACGGCCCCGAGCGCGAGGTGGACATGGACCTGGTGATTCCGCCTCCGGGGCAGTTGGGCAATCGCATCGTGCAACTCAACAACACCGCGGCGTCGATTGCCGGCCGGACCTTGTTCAGCGGTTTGTCCTTCAATTTCGAGCGTGGCATGAAGATTGGGGTTGTGGGGCGAAACGGCGCGGGCAAGACCAGCCTCTTGCGGCTGATCCTGGGGGATCTGACCGCCAGCGAGGGAACGATCAAGAGCGGCGCCCTGACCGTGTTCAACTACGTTGACCAGACGCGCCTGCAGTTGGATGACGACAAGTCCGTGCTGGAGGAGGCCAGCGACGGCAAGGAGTTCGTGCCATTCGGCAACGGGCGCATTTCCGTGCGGGCTTACCTGAAGCGCTTCCTGTTTCCGGATCATCGAATCGGCGTGAAGGTGAAGGCCCTTTCCGGGGGCGAGCGCAGTCGATTGCTCCTGGCCAAGGTGTTGAAGCGGGGCGGCAACTTCCTGATCCTGGATGAGCCGACCAACGATCTCGACCTGCCGACGTTGCGGGTATTGGAGGAGGCGCTGATGGCATTCACCGGCTGCATCCTGGTCGTGAGTCACGACCGCTATTTCCTCAATCGCGTCTGCAACGGAATCCTGGCCTTTGAGAGCGATGGGCGGGTCGCCTTCAGCGAGGGGGATTTCGACTATTATCTGGAGAAGAAGGAGCGCGCCGAAAGCAAATCGCGGGAAACCGCCAAGGCTTATGAAAAGGTCGCCAAGGCCGCGCGTCAGGGGGCTTCCGACAAGCCCCGGCCGCGCAAGCTGACCTGGAAGGAACAACGCGAACTCGAGGGGATGGAGGAGCGCATCATGGAGGCTGAAGGCGAGGTGGAGCGAATCGAGGGCGTCTTTGCGGATCCGGAATTCCATGCCAAGCATGGCGAGCGGACCAAGGAACTGCAGGCCGAACTGGAGGCGGCCAAGGACGCCGCCGCGAAACTATATGCGCGCTGGGAGGAACTGGAGGCGGTGGCGAATCAGACGTCGGAGCGCGGACTTTAGTCCGCTTCAACGTTGGGGCGAGACAGGCCTTGGTTTGGTGCCGGACCTTTGGGGCTTCGGAGGTTGAAGCGGAATGAATTCCGCGCTCCAATTCACCTGCTACTTCAGCAACCCGGCGTTCTCCTTCAGCCATTTCTCCGCTTCGCGATAGTCGGGGCAGGCGGCTTCCACCAACGACCAGAAGCGGCGTGAATGATTCAATTGCCGGAGGTGCATCAGCTCGTGGAGGATCACGTAGTCGCGCACTTGGTCGGGCGTCTGTATCAGACGCCAGTTGAGTGAGATGGTCTTGTTGGCCGAGCAGGACCCCCAGCGGGAGCGCTGATTGCGCACGGTGACGCGGCGGACTTCCAGGCGTTGCTGTTCCGCCAGTTCGAAAGTGCGGCGGGCAAGCTCGGTGCGCGCGAGGTTCCAGAGAAACTGTTGCGTCGCCTCCTTGACGCTGAAGCCGTCCCCGCGGACGAGAAAGGCCTGCTCCGCGAAGCGAATGCGGGTGGAGGCGGGAAGCGTCTCAACGTGGAGGTTCTCGGGGTTGCCGCGAAAAAGAACTGCCGTTCCGTGCTCCCAATCCCGGCGGGTTTTGTTCTGCTCCGCGGATCTGTTGAGCTGGTTCTCGATCCACTCGAGCCTCGTATTGGCGAAAGCGAGCGCTTCGCGCTTGGAGCCGAAGCGCGGCACGGTCAGGCGAACGGAACCGTCATCGCGCACCTGCAGAATGTAGCGTTTGGCGCGCTGATGACGCACGAATTGGACAGGCACGCGGCGGGATGCGACGACGAGCGTCGCATCGGTTCCGCGCTTCGGCGGTTCATCCTGGAAAAGCAGATCCAATTGCACTGGCCGCAGTGTACGAGTCGGCGGATTGTCGCGCACGTTTCAATTGCGTGAAAGTTCCCGTCTCGGGGGGATGAAATGGGCTCGACCTTGAGCCTCAAAGGCTGGGCTTGGCTATTGAATGGAACGCGATTAACGTCCGCCGAGTGAAACTTTCCGTGAAAAGCGATTACGCCGCGCGCGCCGTTTATGGTTTGGCGCGCAAGCATCATACGGGCAAGGCGGTGCGGGTGGAGTCGTTGGCGGCGGAGCAGGGGATTCCCCCGAAGTACCTGGTGCAGATTCTGATTGAGCTGAAATCGCAGCAAATCGTGCGCAGCATGCGCGGCAAGGAGGGCGGTTACCTCCTGGCCCGGGAGCCGAAGGAGATCTCCCTTGGCGATGTCCTCCGCTGCATTCACGGGCAGGTGTTCGATTCCTCCGGGCTGCAGGATTCCGACTGCGCCGAGGAATTGCGGGGCGCCTGGGAGAAACTGCAGTCGGCCTTGGACGAGGCGGCGGACAACATCACCTTTCAAAAGCTGCTTGAGGAAGGCGCCGCCAAGCACGAGATGTATTACATCTGATCGGCGTGTTTCGTGGACTCTCTCAAGCCGGCCCGTTTTTATAATGGGCGCCGAACCCCGCCCAGCCGAGGCGCTCGACCTTGGTCGCTCGCCTGCGGATGCCGGAGACGATCATGGCGATTGGCAGAATTGCCATGGTGATGAGGATCAAGAAGTGGTGAAATCGGCCGATGCTGGGGAGAAGCGTACCCAGGATCAGCAAGGTCGCAATCAGCGGCATGACGACGCGCGACCAAGGCCGCCGTGTGGCGGCGGCATCCGATTGGTTGTTCAGTCCTTCAATCCAGCGGGGGCAGAGGTTTGACGGTGATGTTGCGATACCAGACCAGGTCGTTGTGGTCCTGCAACATGATCTTGCCCCACTTGTTCTGCGCAAAGTCCTTCAAGCCCTTGAACTTGCTTTCCGCATGCTCCTGCTTCCAGGCCTCGCTCTGCGTGTCGTAGGCTAGGACCTTCTTTCCGTTGAGCCAGTGTTCGGCCTGGGAGCCGCGGACGATGATCTTGGTCTGGTTCCACTCGCCGACAGGCTTGAGTTGCTTCTGGTCGTTGCATTTGAAGAGGTCGTAGAGCGCCCCGGACTTGCGGCGTCCCTCGCGCTTCTGGCCGTCGGGGTGTTTGTCGTCGTCGAGGACCTGGTATTCCGGGCCGAGCAGGGCGGAGCCGTATTTCTTGACGCGGTATTTGATGCCGCTGTTGCCGGCCTCGGAGATCTTCCATTGCA
Organism: uncultured Verrucomicrobiota bacterium; assembly: GCA_964519245.1. Lineage (GTDB taxonomy): Bacteria > Verrucomicrobiota > Verrucomicrobiia > Limisphaerales > JAYPEY01 > JAYPEY01. Next base: position 1,740 of record CAZFLK010000233.1, on the reverse strand, counting down.
GGTTCAACTCGAAGTCTCCGTAGTCGAGTTCGGTGTAGATGTGACCGCCCTTGCCTTGGCGGTGCAGCGTCCCATCCACGGCCACCCAGTCTCCGGACTTGACCGGTTTGCCGGCGCCGTCGACCCAGCCCTTCAGCGTCAATCCGTCAAAGAGGGGGAGCGGCTTGGTGGGCCCGAGGTCCTTGATGCGGATGTTGCGCCAGCGGATCTCCATGCCCTCGGGTTTGTCCTTGGAAATGCTGTGAACCTGCAGCGCAATGAAGCCGCTGGGGGTGATGGCGTCGTGCAGATCGGCCGCGGGAACGCCGTTCACCCAGGTCTTGATGCGATCGCCGATGGCCTCGACCCGGTAATGATTCCACTGGTTTTGCTTGAAGGCTTTTTGCGCGGCAGGGTTGTCCTTGAGCGGATTGAGCCAGCCGCGGCGCGCCTCGTCATAGATGCCGCCGGACCAGGCGCGGTCGGAGGGATCGATCTCCACCTGGTAGCCGTGCACCCGGCCATCCTTGTAGGACTTCAGGCTGTGACTGCGGATCTGCACGCCGGAGTTCATCCGGGAATCGACCTGGTACTCCAACTCGAGGATGAAATTCGCGTAGTTCTTGGCCGTGCAAAGGAAGGAATTGGGCGTGTTGTGGACGGTGCGGCCGACGATCGCTTCGTTCTCGACCGTGTATTTGGCTTTCCCATTGCGCTGAATCCAGCCGTCGAGCGACTTGCCGTCGAAGAGCGGAACCCAGCCGCCGGCGGCGGCGGAGACTGTGGAGGTTGCGGCCGCCAACGCGGCCCCGGCGAGGATGAAGGAGATGAACTTGCGCATGGCTTTCGGTGAATCAGGGCAAGATGCCAGCCGCCGATTGCCCTGTCGAAAGGAAACTTGGGCAGGGGCGTGTCGTCAGGGCGCTGCGCCGCCGGACGAAACCCCGGACTGCTTTTCCGCCGGCGCCCCATGCCGGTCCCGCGGGCCTCTGGGCTGCCCCGCATTCCTGGTGTTTTCGTCCAAAAACGCCCTTGTCAGAAAAAAATAATAAAAATCCGCAAGATCTCCGGGCTCGTTCGTATTCCTCTCATGAATGCAGAACAAGTCAGCCAAACAGCCGGGGCCGCCGCCCAATTCACCTACGCCGAAACCGCCGAGGGCCGTCCCTCCAACGCCTTCCTGCAGAGTCTGAGGATTCACGCCCAATCGCTGGCCCGCCTGACCTCCTTCCTGGCCGGCGATGGCACCCCGTCCCGTTCTTTCGAATCTGTTGTCGCCGAACTCCAAGCCGCCTGAACCCCAACGTCTTTTTTGCCATGAGCCTGATTCCCGTTTCCATTTCGCCTGTTTCCGTCGCAGACAGCCGCCAAACCGCCTTTATCGCGCCGGGGGGAGTCGTCTCCGAGGCTGGCCCCGAAGATCTGTTTCGCGACCACGCCCTTCATGCCCATTGCCTGGGGCCGCTTTCCGAGCTCTGGTCCGGCGAGGTCATCATCGGAACCTGCGGACGGAGCGGCGGGGATGTGGTCGCAAAGGCCGTTTGATCTGAAGCCGTCCAGCTGAGGGGCTGGAATTCGCCGCCGAGCCCCATGAATCACGAATTTCTTCTTTTTTTGCCGTTGCGACGTCAGGGACCGGGGGGGAGTGGGCGGATGCCGGGTCGAGCGACCGGCATCCGCCCTTTGATTTGCCCCGCAACCGCGCCCGCCAGCACAGTGGCATCGAGAGAGTGAGGAGCGAACGCGCAGCCGTTGGAGCCC
>CAZFLK010000232.1:0-7609 GCA_964519245.1 uncultured Verrucomicrobiota bacterium | reverse complement strand
GTCAGGATGCGCCCGCCGCTCCCCGGCCCTCATCCACAAGATTTGACAGTATCTCACGCACACTTGTATCGGTCTGGATTCGTTTGCTGCGTTTGATACTCCGTCCATGCCCCCTCAACCAAGAGCGAAGTCATGAGGAATGCGGCCACGAATAGTGTGGTTGCAGCCGCTCGAACAATTCGCAATATCGTAAGCGGTCTCATGTGACTAACGACAGAGGTGAGCGACCGCCGCCGACAGTGACAGTGGAGCGCTCAAGATACTCTCGAAGTGCCGCCCAGCATTGAACGGAGAAGCGGGGCGGCGTTTCGTCTCTACCGATTTGATAGGCGAAGTATGCATCTCAATCGAGCCTCCGAGTAACGCTGTACCAATGGGGCTTGAGGTCTCTCACCGTAAGCATGTTTCGACTCCCAACATCCAAATGCTCCTGCTTGCCGCCTGCACCCCAATCAATGGTGTAGAAATCCGAGGCGGTGAGCGAGCCACTGCAATAGACCAAGCCCTCAATGTCTGAACCGCGACCATACCACGTGGGGAACAAGACCAACAATCGCCCGCCGGACTTCGTCTCGACGCACGCCTCGCCCTGTGGAGCAAGGCCAGCGAATCGTGTCGGCAACTTGAGAACGCCGTTTGTCGGGGCAACAAGCACGCCGCTCTAGATATCTGCAAGGACCGATTCGTAACGGGCCGTGGATGAGCCGCAGCCAACAAGTGCAATGGCGAACAAGAGAAGAAACAGTCTCCTACGCCTAACAATTATTAGGGACAAGAAAACTTGGGCATATTGGATATTAGGGGGCAAACCCCAAGTTCAGCTTTCCAAGGTCCTCATCGTTTGATGGGGACAAAGTATGACCGACAAAGGAGGCGGTCAAAGCGAAAAGCGGCCGCGATTGTTGAAGGCAATGTCGGATTTGGTGCGTTTGAGGCGGAACAGTTCCGCGTCCTTCCGGCCTCCTTCTTTCGCCGGCGTCTGCGGCTCCGGGCATTCCCCCGACTGGCAAATTCGCGAAATTGCGCTACTCTTGTCGCTCGCGATGAATCAGAACGGACAACTCAAGGAGGCGGACCTGGAGGAGACCTTCACGCATGCTTCGGGCCCGGGCGGCCAGAATGTGAACAAGGTGGCCACCAAGGTCACCCTGCGCCATGTCCCCTCGGGCCTCTCCGTGACGGCGCAGGATTCCCGCTCGCAGGCCAGGAACCGGGAAGTCGCCCGCGAACGGCTTGCGGCGTTGCTGAAGCAGAAGGAAACCCAGCGCCGCGCCTCCCTGCGCCACACCCGGGAGAAAGCGCGCCGTAGAAACCGTCCCCGCCCCGCCGGAGTCAAACGACGCATTCGAGAATCCAAGACCCGCCGCGCCGAACTGAAATCACGCCGCGCTAAGATCCGCCCCTCGGATCATTGAGCTCCTGCCCTGACCCGGCGCCGATTCATCGCCCCACCGCGCCGGAAACGCGGAAGCTACCCAGCCTCTCCAACTCTCCAACTCTCCAACTCCCCAACTCCCCAACTCCGGCCATCCCGATCAACGCCGCACCTTGACCGAGACGTAGTCCGCGACGGGCAGGACAAACTTCTTCACCTCAACCGTGGCCGCCGCCGCTCCGAAGTCCTTCACCACCATGCGCGCGATATCCGCGGCGAGTTTCTCGATCAACTTCCAGTTCCGACCCTCGCCGAAATTGAGCAACTGGCGCGACACCGCGTAATAGTCGATGGTATCGGCCACATCGTCGGTTTCCGCCGCCCGCCCCACGTCCTTCTCGATGTCGATGGAAATGAGCAGTTTCTGCGGACGTTCGCGCTCCTCATCGGGAACGCCGACGCGATAAAAGACTTCCAGGTCCTTGATGCTGATGATGTCCATGATGTTTTGATTCAGAATTGCGAACCGTCGCTTTCCAGCAGATACCGCACCATTTTCTCACTCGGCCCGTTCAACCGCAAGCCCAAGGCATCCTGCAACCGGACCCACTTGAAGCTCCTCGCCTCGTCATTCAACCGAACCTCCAGTTCGTCGACACACGTTCCGGCAAAGCAGGAAAGGACGAAATGGGCGCGGCGGTAGAACTCCGGCGGTTCCACGCAATCCTGCATCATGACAAACTCTATGTCCGTGACCTGCAACCCGGTCTCCTCCAGCATCTCACGAGCAAACGCAGCCTTGGAACTCTCCCCGAAGCGGATCTTGCCCCCGGGCATCCCCCAGAGTCCCGACCACTTGTGGGTCTTGACCAGCAGGGCCTCCCCGGCCTTGTTTAAGATGAATCCCCCCACGGTCGCCACCGGTTGCAGTTCCTCGGATTCGCCCCGCAACAAACGCCGCAAGCGCCCCCGCTCGAGAATATCCGCCAACTCGCCAAGGTGCTCCACGATCAGATGGGGGTCGCTACGACGCAACGCCTCCAGGGTGTTGTAACCGGTCAACGTCGCGCAAGCGTAGACGCCCCCGGACCGGGCGGCGTCCACATCATGCTGCATGTCGCCGACAAACAGCGTCTCCTCCGGCTTCATGCCGAGACGCTGCAACAATCCGGCAATGCATTCCCGCTTGTCCCGGACACCCAACTCCACCGCCTCGAAAAATTCGCCAAATCCATTCCTCGCGCTCAGGTAGTCATATTGCTCCTGGGGGATCGCGCTGAACAGCGCCATTCGAAGCCCCTCTCGCCGACACGTTTCGAGGAAGCGCCGGGCGTGCGGCAACTCGTCAATCAAATGCAGAACCTCGGGGAAATAGCCGTGAAACCACGCCTCCCTTTGTTTCGCCGGCACGGACGGCGTATAGCGATCGTAAAAAGGTTCGAAGGGCAGTTCGAATTCATCGCGAAACCGCTCCAGCGACATCGGCTCCACCCCCGCGCGTTCGAAAACATGATTGCTCGCGCTCCAAACCGCCGGCAGGTCGTCCACCAGCGTGCCCGACCAGTCGAAGAGGATGTTCCGGATCATTTCGGCTCCTTGGCGCCATCCGGCCCGTCGGGAGCGTTGAAATCCTCATCCTCCAGGACGGACGAATGCGCCACCGCCTCCGCCTCCTCGGCGGTCATCGGCTCCATGCTCTTGGTCTGCTCCCCGCGGCACAACAGGAACCAGGCCAGGACCGCGGTAAACAAGGCGATGACGCCGCAGATCAGGTAGGGCAGTTTCTCATCGATGCCATAGAGGAATCCGGCGGCCAGCGGCCCGATGATCCGGGCCAGGCTGCCGGCGCTTTGCGTCACTCCCATGGTGGCGCCCTGCTGGTCCGAGGGCGCCGACTGCGAAATCAGACCGAAGGTCGGCGGACGATTCAGCCCCGAACCGGTGGCAAACACCGCCAATCCCACCATCACCCACCCCAACGACTGTTGATACGGAAGCATGAGCAAACCGGCCGAGAGAATCACCAGGCTGATCACGATCAGATACTGCTCCCCAAACCGCTTCACCAACCGCCCGATCAACCCGCCCTGGATCACGGCGGCGATCACCCCGCAAAAAGCAAACAGATAGGAAACCGTCGCTGTGTCAAACTGCAGACGCTCCTTCATCACCATGGGAAACGTGGTCTCGAAACAGGCGAAGCAAATCGTCGCCAGGAAGACGATGCCGATCAGGAATCCCAGACGCGGACGCTTCAAGGTCTGCGTGATCTGCTCCCACTTGGGCATGTGGGGCGCATGATGGGACCCCGGCTTCTTGCTTTCCTTCAGCACGAAGATCGCCAACAGGAAGTTGAGCCCGCAGACCGCGGCCGCCGCCCAGCCCGGACCTTGCAGCCCCCACCATTGCGAACTCACCCCGCCGATAATCGGCCCGCAAATGAAACCCAGCCCAAAGGCCATTCCGATCAACCCCATGCGCTTCGAGCGCTGCTCCGGCGGGGTGATGTCAGCAATGTAGGCGCTCGCCACCGAAAGGTTCGCCCCGCAGATGCCCGCAAAAATCCGCGACACCAGCAGCAGCATCAGGCCTGTTTCATTCGGGAATCGCGAGGCGTAGGCAAACAAGGCGTAGGACCCCGAAGCCCCCAGGAGACTGACCAGAATGACCGGTCGCCGCCCGATCCGGTCTGACAGCCTTCCCCAGGCGGGCGCGAAGACAAACTGCATCATCGAATACGATGCCGCGATCAACCCCACCATCAGGTCCGTCGCATGAAACTCCTTCGCGTAGTTGGGCAACAACGGCAAGACGATACCGAACCCGATCAGGTCGATAAAAACCGTCAGAAATATGATTAATAACGAGGGGCGGTTCATCAGTCAGAATGTTCGCAAAGCCGCGGACACTAGCGAAAGCCCAGTCGGCGGCCCAGTGAAAAGATGCGCGTCACGCAGCCCGCATGGGCCCACCGCAACCGCGCGGCGCCTGCAGACGGCGGGACGCGACCGGTCAGATCCCCAGATTGGACAAGACGTTGCAAAGCCGCCCGACCACCTGGGCCAACCGCGGGTGCGACGACTTCAATTCCTCCACGGAACGGGACAGCCCTTTCAACGACAGGTCGAACAACTCCTGATCGCGCGTTTTCCTCGTCGCCTCGTGGGCCGAGGCCTCGGTGAACGTGGCGATACTGCGGGCCCGCTCGCCATCGGACGCCGCCAATTCATTCACCTCGTCCCGTAAAGAGGCCAACAACTCAAGCAATTCCGCCCGGCGCTCCGGCTGCAGGGCATTCGCTTCCGCCAACTCGGCTTCCAGTTTGTCGATCGTATCCCGAATCATGTTCCAACCGTAGCGCGTCCGCCCCTCCCAGCGCAAAGAAGATCTGCCGCCAAACGCGCTTTTGGGGCGCGCACTCGGAGATCATCGAATCGCGTCATTTTCCCTTTTGCATTTTCCGGCAAATCCTTCAATGTTCGCGGCCCACAATGGCAGACGGAAATGAGCACAAAGCATGGTTGGAGATCAGTGACCGCGGCGCGCACACGCTGACCGGCAGCTGTTCCATCGGCCGTTCCAGCGCCAACCAGATCGTGCTGGCGGCGGAGAAGGTGTCCCGCCGCCATGCCATCATCAATGCCGCCGAGAATGGCGACCACTGGCTGGTCGACCTCGGCAGCAGCAACGGCACCTACGTCAACGCCAAGCGCCTGGCCCAACCCACCCTGCTCAAGAACGGGGACGAGGTGCACATCGGCGATTTCGTTCTCGTCTTCCACACCGAGGGCTCCCCGGTTGACAGTCCGGGGGACGATTCCCTCTCGGACAAGACCATCCAGGACATTCGCTCGGCGGACTGCTGGCTCCTCCTCGCCGATATCGAGTCTTCCACGGAACTCAGCATCTTCCATCCGCCCGACGAACTGCCGAAGATCACCGGGCGCTGGCTGGAGCATTGCCAGCAGATCATCGAAAGCAACGACGGCTCCATCAACAAGTTCCTGGGCGACGGGTTCTTTGCCTACTGGAAGCATTCCGCCGGGGCGGAGAAGAGCGTCGCCGGCGCGCTCAAGGAGTTGCGCGAACTCCAGGACAAGAAGGATTCCGCATTTCGGGTGATTCTCCACTTCGGCCGGGTATTCAGCGGCGGGGGCGCCACCCTTGGCGAGGAGAGTCTTTCGGGCAAGGAGGTCAATTTCGTGTTCCGCATGGAAAAGAAGGCCCCGGAAATCGGAATTTCGCGAATGATGAGTGAACCGGCGCTCAAGCAACTGGATAATCTCGTCAAAGGAACCAATGTCGGATCTCATGGACTGTCTGGCTTCGAAGGGGAGTTTCCCTTTTTCGAGTTCTGAATTGCGTCATGGATAACAATCGGGTCACTCGATTCTTGGGCGCCCCCTCCGTCCGGCAGGTGTTGCCGATTCTGATCCGAACCCTAGCGGCGCTCACGATCTCGCTCTACGTCCTGACCGCGACATCCGCCCTGGCGGGACCGCCGCCCGGCAAACCCGAGGCCTTCCATCTCTATCTGTTGATCGGCCAATCGAACATGGCCGGACGGGGCGAGATCGAAGAGATCGACCAGACGCCCCACCCCCGCGTTTGGAAACTGACCCAGGACAACGCCTGGCAGGCCGCCACCGCTCCGATTCATTTTGATAAACCGAAAATCGCGGGAACCGGTTTGGCGGGGACGTTCGGACGCTCGCTTGCCGACGAACAACCCGGAATCCACATCGGTTTGATCCCCTGCGCCGTTGGCGGAACCCGGATCAGCCAATGGAAGAACGGAGCCAAGCTCTACAATAACGCCGTGAGCCGGGCCAAGGCGGCAATGAAGGACGGCGTCCTGAAGGGCATCCTCTGGCATCAGGGCGAAGGGGACTCAGGGAAGGAGTCCACGCTCAAGGCCTACATCCCCAACCTTACCCGGCTCGTCCATCACCTGCGGGCCGACCTGGATTCCCCCACGGTTCCCTTCATCGCCGGACAACTCTCCCGCGCTTGGGGAGACGAGAAACCCCTGCGCAAGGAATTCAATATCCAGCTGGCGCGCCACGCCCGCTTTCAAACCATCCCCTACTTCGGTGTCGCGCTGAGCCAGGAAATTTCCGCAAAAGCGGACAAGACCCATTTCGACGCGGCCGGCCTTCGCGAACTGGGCAAACGCTATTTCGAAGCCTGGAAAGATGCGGCCCGGGTCTCCTCCAACCAGGATCCCGGAGCCGCCATCAGCTCCATCAGGTTTCAGGGACAACCCGTATCCCAGGCGGTCTCGGTTCTGGCCACCCGCGCGCACGTCCCCTACGCGGCGGATCTCGACGTCCTCGAATCCCCGATCTGGACCAGCCCCTATTATGCGGAATTCCGCGATGTCACCGCCGGTCGCGCCCTCCGCGCGGTGTTGGCTCAGGTCGGCCTCGTTGCACGACAAACCCCGGGCTCCAATCTTCAACGCATCGGGAAAAGCGTGACGCCGGCCGCCCCGGACGCGACGCCCAAACCATGACTGCCGCCCCGGAAGCATGCGACATCCTGATCGTGGGCGGCGGCATCGTCGGCCTCGCGACGGCCTGGCATCTCAGCGCGGATCATCCCGGCAAGTCGATCGTCGTTCTGGAAAAGGAAGACTCCGTCGGCGCGCATCAGACCGCCAGCAATTCAGGCGTCCTTCACTCCGGCATCTACTACAAACCCGGCTCCCTCAAGGCCACCAACTGCCGGACCGGACTCAAGGCGATGGTGGATTTCTGCCGTCGCGAGAACATCGCCCACGAGGTCTGCGGCAAGGTCATCGTCGCCGTCGACCGCGACGAGGAGGCCCGCCTTCGCAATCTGATCGACCGGGCCAAGGCCAATGGCGTCGCCTGCGAGGCCATCGATCGCAAACGTCTACGGGAACTGGAACCACACTGCGACGGCGTCGCCGCACTCCATGTCAGGGAGACCGGCATCGCTGATTTTCGCGGCGTCGGCATCCGGCTCGCGGAGATAATCGCCTCCCGAAATGGAACCATCCTCACCGGAACCCGGGCCAATCAGCTCGAGGAACGCGGCGACGAGATCATCGTCGAGACAAACCACTCCATCATCCGGGCCAAGTATGCGGTCAATTGCGCCGGACTCTACTCCGACCGCGTTTCCTCCGCGTCGGGATTGAATCCCCAGGTCAAGATCGTCCACTTTCGCGGCGAATACTACGAATTGAAGAAGGACGCCGAGCATCTC
>CAZFLK010000231.1:0-7712 GCA_964519245.1 uncultured Verrucomicrobiota bacterium | reverse complement strand
GAGGCTGTCGAAGTCCTCGAGCCAGGAGTCTTCATCCTCGTTTTGTTCCGCCGCGGGCGTTTCGGTGTCGATTTTCTCCCGGGTATTGAAGTTGTAGCCGCATTCGACGCAGATGACGGTGTCCGGGGGGCAGAGGGAGCCGCAGCCGTGGCAGCGTTTGCGGAGCGTGGTCTGCCCGGATTGTGGCGGTTCGCGCGAGGGGGGCGTCCCCGGGATGTCGAGATCGCCGCCGCAAGTGGGGCAGGGGAGGGACTGGCCGCGCATGTCGGCGTCAGCGTCAATGTTCTGCCCGCATTGGGGACAGTCGAAATTGATCAGGGCGCTCACGTATTTCGGGAACAGTCGCCGCGGCGCCGGCCGGTCCGGTCGTTGGTTGAACTGACGACCGGGCAACGCAGCGCGGCATCTTCGGGTGTTCCCCAATCTCGTTCAAGCAACCGTGGTTCGTCAACTGTGGGATCGCGCGAATAGAGATCCGCGGTGTGAGCGTCCAAGCCGGAGCGCTTGTCGCGCTGCGTCAAACGCGTTAACGTCGCATCTCTCCCAGCGCCCATGCGTAGAAGAATACAAGCCGCCATGAAAGTGAGGCATAAACTCCGATGTTCCTCGTCGGTCGTGGCAGGCTGTTGGGCGGTGTCGGTCGGCATGGTCCTCGCAGCGGGGGCGTCGGTCGCTGACGATTGGCCGCAATGGCTGGGTCCGGAGCGGGACGGCGTGTGGCGTGAGGAGGGCATCGTGGACCGGTTTCCGGAGGGTGGGCCGGAGCTGCGTTGGCGGGTCGAGATCGGGGGCGGTTACTCGGGGCCGTCGGTGGCCGGCGGGCGGGTGTTTGTTCACGACCGGCTTATCCGCAGCGAGTCCGAGGCTGCGCGGCGCCAGAATTTTCAACGCGGGGTCATTCCGGGATCCGAGCGTGTCCTGTGCTTGAAGGAATCGACCGGGGAGCTGCTTTGGAAGCGCGAGTATGATTGCGAGTATTCGGTGAGTTATCCGGCGGGGCCGCGCGCGCACCCCACGGTGGACGGCGAACTCGTCTACGCCTTGGGCGCGGAAGGTCGGCTCATGTGCTTGGACGTCGCTTCCGGGAAGACGCGATGGGCCCGGGAACTGAAACGCGATTTCCGGACCAAGACGCCGCTTTGGGGATTCTCCGGGCATCCGTTGATCGACGGTGGAAAGCTGATCTGCCTGGTTGGTGGGCGGGGGTCCATTGTGGTCGCATTCGACAAGCGCACCGGCAAGGAGCTTTGGCGATCGCTGAGCGCTCGGGAGCCGGGTTACTCTCCGCCGACGTTGATCGAGTCGGGGGGGCGGAAGCAGCTCATCGTCTGGCATCCGGAAGCGGTGAACGCCCTCAACCCCGCGAATGGCAGGCTTTATTGGCGGGAGCCGTTCAAAGTGCGCTCCGGATTGAGCGTGGCGACGCCGCGCTTGGCGGGGGATCTCCTGCTTGTTTCCTCGTTTTACAACGGCTCGAGGGCGTTTCGGCTGAGCGACAAGAAGCCGGCGGCCGAGCTTTTCTGGCGGGCCGCCGGCAAGAGCGAGCGCAACACCGAGGGGTTGCACTCGTTGATGGCGACGCCGTTCATTGAGGGAGATCACATCTACGGAGTCTGCAGTTACGGACAGTTGCGCTGCTTGGAATTGAAGACCGGCAAGCGTGTGTGGGAGACGTTCGAGCCCACCACGGGAGGCAAGCCTGTGCGTTGGGCCAATGCCTTCATCATCAAGCACGGGGACCGTTTCTTCCTCCACAACGAGCATGGCGACCTGATCATCGCGCGCTTGTCGCCGAAAGGATACCAGGAGATCGATCGCTTCAATCTGCTGGAGCCGACCAGTCATCACCCGCGGCGGCCGGTTGTCTGGTCGCATCCGGCGTTTGCCAACAAGTCCGTCTACGCGCGCAACGACAAGGAGATTGTCTGCTACTCGCTGGCGGCGGAGTGAACGGGCCGGTCTTGTCGGGAGCGTCAGCGCAATGGCGTCCGCGAGCGTGGGGTTGCCGGCATGGCGGATCGCATTCACGCGTGACTATCGGGGCCATTTCCACGAAAAGAGAACAATCATGATGCCGATTCAGGACCCGCACCGAAGGAAGTTTCTCAAACAGGCTGCGCTGGCGACCTTGGCCGGCGGCGCGGCGTTGCACGACGGCTTTGCCGCCGCTCCGGCGAGTTCCCGCATGACCCTGGGTTTTTCGACCTACGGCATGCGGGGCATGAAGACCGAGGACGCCATCATGGCGTTGGCCAAGATTGGCTACGATGCGGTCGAGTTGAACGTCTGGCCGGGACGCGATCTCGACGCAGCCAAGGTCCCACCCAAGCGGGCCAAGGCGATCGGAGAGTTGGCGAGGCATTGGTCGATCAGGCCGACCGCCTTGATGGAGAATCTGAAGATTGAGCGGGACGCGAAGAAACATGCGGCGGCGCTTGAGCGGTTGCGTCGCGCGGCGGCGTTCGCCCGTCAGATTGCGCCCGACGCGCCGCCCTTGGTGGAGACCACGCTGGGCGGCGGCGAGTGGGATCAGGTCAAGGGGCTCTACCAGGAGCGGTTGGCCGACTGGGCCGAGGTCGGGCGAGAGATGAAGACGGTCATGGCGATCAAGCCGCATCGGTTCGGCGCGATGGACCGGCCGGCGCATGCAATTGAGTTGATCAAGGGCCTGGGCGAGCCCAAGTGGCTGCGGATGGCCTACGATTTCAGCCATTATGCGCATCGCGACATGACCTTGGCGGCAACCATCAAGGAGGCGTTGCCCTTCACAGCCTTTGTGGCGATCAAGGATACGGTGATGGTTGGAGGCAAGGCGCGGTTTGTGCTGCCCGGAGAAAGCGGTGAGATCGATTACGTCAAATTGTTGAGGCTCTTTCACGAGGGTGGGTATCGGGGCGACATCAATTGTGAAGTCAGCGGCATGGTGTCGGGAAAGAAGGGATACGATCCCATCCGGGCGGCGGAGACGTCCTACGCCAATATTGCCCCGGCTTTCGTAGAGGCGAAGGTTGCGCGCCCGTAGAATGTAATTCATTCCGTTTGCAGCGCGTCCGAACTTCCAGGTCTGCGTTCGGCCATGCCAAAGAGCCTGGTCACGCCGAAGGTTCGACGACATCCTGCGCCAGGTAACCGGGATGAATCCCGTTCTGCTGCCGGCCAATTCACACATCGCATCTCGGACCGCCGAGACATGGGAATGAAGACAAGGGAATGCCTCAATTTTTTGTCTTCATTCCCCTGTCAGTATGAAGCCGTAGCGCAGCCGTCCCGGCAGCGGGTTTTGGCGGCGGTTCGCCGCCAGACGTAATTGACCGGGCGGGGACGCCCTTCGAACCCGCAGGCGAGGATGGCTACGCTGCATGGTTGCGACCTGCTCATGTGGCGAACCATTTGTGAACCACCGGCGCTGTATTGGCATGAACGCACGAATTCTCCTCCTGTCTGCGGCCTCATTCGCGATGATTCTGTCCGGTTGCGGCAGATCGGAGGACGCCGCAGCCACCGCTGCGTCCGAACGCCAGGACATGGATTTCGCGGTTGAATGGGATTCCAGCTCGCAGGCCGGGGCCTCAGCCGACGAAGCCATGCCGGCCATGATGGAGGAAGAGTCCGAAGCGCTCGGCCAGAATGTCGCCCTCGCCCGGACCGCGCCGCCCGGCGCCGACGAACCTGATTCGGCGCCAATGGCCATGAATGAGGCGAAGCAGATGGCTCCAACGAAAAAGGAAGCCGCGGCCAAGTCTGAGGGCAGGAGGAGGTTTGCGGCGGAAAGCCCCGCTCCTGTAGGCGGGGTGGTTCGCGAGATGTTGCAGTTGGAGGAGAAGCCGGAGACCTCGCGGCTTCGCGCCAAGACGCTCTCGGAAATTGCGCCGGCGGAGGAAAAACGCCGGAGCGTTTCGCGGGACCGGAGCAGCGCCAAGATTCAGTTCAATCCCGAGACCCGGGTTTCCGACAACGCTTTCTCGACCTTCTCGCTCAACGTCAGCGACGTGTCCTTTCGTCTGGCCGAGGCGGCTTTGAACAACGGCCGTCTTCCGGAGCGCGAGACCGTTCGAGCGGAGGAGTTTATCAATGCGATGAACTATCGCGACCCGTCGCCGGCTTCGGGCGAACGGCTGGCCTTCGCCTGGGAGCAGGCGCGCGACCCCCTCGCTCACAATCGCGACCTGATCCGGCTTTCGGTCCAAACCGGGGCGATTGGGCGGTCGAAAGGGAAACCCTTGAACCTGGTCGTGCTGTTGGATCGCTCCGGTTCGATGGAGCGTCCCGACCGGGTGGCCATCGTGCGGCGGGCCCTGCGGGCTTTGGTCGCCAAGTTGACCGAGGACGATCGGGTCAGTCTGGTGGCTTTTGCGCGAACGCCGCGTCTGGTTGTGGATGGCATGACGGGCGGCGATGCGGAAGCCCTGCTTCGGCGCGTGGAATCCCTCACCCCGCAGGGCGGCACAAATCTGGAAGCGGCCCTGGATCTCGGTTATCGAATTGCCGCGCGGCATCGTCGGCGTGAGGGCGTGAATCGGGTGATCCTGCTCACGGATGGGGCCGCCAACCTGGGCGACGTCGATCCAGCGCGGCTCAAGCAGAAGGCGGAAGCGCAACGTCGGCGCGGCGTCGCGTTGGACTGTTTCGGGGTGGGCTGGGACGGATACAACGACGCCTTGTTGGAGGAGTTGTCCCGCAACGCGGACGGTCGTTATGGCTTCCTCAACGACCCGGGACGAGCCGCCGCCGATTTTGCCGATCAGTTGGCGGGCGCTCTTCGCGTTGCGGCTCGCGATGTCAAGGTCCAGGTCGAGTTCAATCCTGCTCGAGTGCGGAGTTGGCGTCAGATTGGCTACGAGAAGCGTCAGTTGAGGAAAGAGGCATTTCGCGACAATCAGGTCGACGCCGCGGAGATTGGCGCGGCAGAGGAGGGCACGGCGGTTTATTCGATTGAGCTCGCGCCAGAGGGCGTCGGGCCGATCGGTGTGGCGCGGGTCCGATTTCAGAATCCCGACACCGGGGGCTACGAAGAGCGGTCCTGGACTTTGTTCCATCGGCCGAATGCGCCGCCGCTGATCGAGAGTTCGCCGGCCATGCGTTTCGCCGCCTGCGCTGCGAAACTGGCGGGTTGGTTGGCGAGGAATCCCAAGGAACGAGGCGTGAACCTTGGCGAGTTGCGGTCCCTTCTCGCCGGCTTGGAGGGCGCTTTCGCCGGAGATCCCATGCCGGCGCGGTTGCGCGCCATGATCAGCAGGGCGGAGTTGGTCAGCGGGGGCTTGGATTCCTGATCTTTCGCATCGACGCGCGGGCTGGGAGGTCTATGCTCCCTTCGCCTGAACCTTCCGCGCCATGAGCCACGTCGCGTCCTACGAAACAACCAACTATCTCCAGTTCACCCCCGTTCCGGATGTTGATTATGGAACGCTGTGCAACTACATCCTGCTGGATGCCATACGAATGGGGGGTAGCGACATCCACATCGAGCCGCGCGGCTCGACGTTGGTGATCCGCGTCCGCGTGGACGGCAAGTTGCGCGTGTTGGACTACCTGCCGATCGAACACCATTCCAAGATCACCGGTCGATTCAAGGTGATGTGCGATATTCCCACCTACGAGAAGGGAATGCCGGTGGACGGGCGCGCGGCGACGATTCCTGAGATGGGACGGGTGACGTTGCGCGTGTCGATTTTTCCCTTGGATGAGGGGGAGAAGATCGTGATCCGGGTTTTTGATCCCAGTTCTCGGACCTTTGATCTGGAGACCCTGGGGTTTACGCCGACGGTGCGCGATCAGTTTGTGAATCTGTTGGGGCGGCCGGGCGGATTGATCCTGTTGACGGGGCCGACCGGTTCGGGCAAGACGACCGCCATTTATGCGGCCCTTTCGTGGTTGATTGAACAGCACGGCGATGAGATCAGCATCAGCACGGTGGAGGACCCGATCGAGATCCCGATGGAGCACCTGAGTCAGTCGCAATTGGCGGTGCACAAGGGGTTCACCTACCCGATCGCGCTACGGTCGTTGTTGCGACAGGATCCGCAGGTGATCATGATCGGGGAAATTCGCGATGCGGACACGGCGATGATTGCGGTGCAGGCCAGCCTGACGGGGCACTTGGTGATCAGCACCATCCATGCGGGAAGCACGACCGGCGTCTACACGCGTCTGCTGAACATGGGCATCGAACCCTACCTGCTTTGTTCCAGCGTCATCGGGGTGTTGGGGCTTCGCCTCGTGCGGCGGAACTGCTCTTTTTGTGCGGCCCCTTACGAACCGGAAACCAATCTCGTGGAACGTCTGCCGCAGGAAATTCTGGAGCAGGCGGATTTTCGGAGGGGCCTGGGCTGCACGCACTGTGATTTCTCGGGTTACGAGGGGCGGAAGGGGATTGTTGAAATGCTGGTTCCGACCCAGGAGATCCGCGATGCCGTGATGGCCAAGAAGCCGGAGTCCGAGATGCAACGCATTGCGATCGACTCCGGCATGGAAACGCTTTGGGAGCATGGCATTCGACGCGTCCTTGCGGGGGAAAGCACGTATGAGGACATCATGAGCGCGGTGGTGGATGAGGGGTATTGACGTGTGCGGCGCCGGAGCGCCTTGCGAGGTGAGTCATTTTCTCCATGACCGTGGGCGTGTCTTTTGCCTTAATCAGGCTGATGACGGTTCTGATTCGAAAGCTTTTGTTTTGCGGGACTCTTCTGGTTCTGGTTGGGCCGGTCGGCGGCGCGGTTATTGAGTTCAATCGCGACATCCGGCCGATTCTGTCCGACAAGTGCTTTGCCTGCCATGGTCCGGACTCGGGGACTCGGGAAGCGGGGCTGCGTCTCGACACGGAAGCCGGCGCCATGGCCAACGACGTGGTCAAGCCCGGGGACGCCGCCGCTTCGGAACTGATCAAGCGCATCGTGGCCGCCGATCCGGACGAGGTCATGCCGCCGCCGGAGTCGCACAAGCAACTGACCGCTCCGGAGAAGAGGCTTCTGGCGGACTGGATTGACGCCGGAGCCCAATGGCAGGCGCACTGGGCGTTCATTGCGCCGGTGAGACCGGATGTTCCGCGGGTTGAAGGGGCGGGAGATTGGGCGCGCAATCCCATTGATCACTTCACTCTGGCGAAGCAGCGTGAGCGGGGGATGGAGCCGAACCCGCCGGCGGACAAACATATCCTTGCGCGTCGCGCGGCCCTGGATATCACCGGCTTGCCCCCGGAGGGCGCGGTCACGGCGGCCTTTCTGGCTGACGATAGCGACGGCGCCTTTGATCGATACGTGCGCGCCCTGCAGGCCTCCCGCCATTCGGGCGAGCATCGCGCCCGCTACTGGCTGGACGCCGCGCGCTACGGCGACACCCATGGCATGCACGTGGACAACTACCGCGAGGTTTGGCCTTATCGCGACTGGGTTGTGGGGGCCTTCAACGCCAACATGCCTTTCGATCGCTTTGTGATTGAACAACTTGCGGGCGACCTGTTGCCGGACGCCACGATCGACCAGCGGATCGCCACCGGGTTCAGTCGTTGCAACATCACCACTTCGGAGGGCGGCGCGATTCCCGAGGAGGTCAACGTCCGTTACATGGTCGATCGCGTGGAGACGACTTCGACGGTTTTCCTCGGTCTCACGACCGGTTGCGCGGTCTGCCACGATCACAAGTATGATCATCTCAGCATGACAGATTTCTATTCCATGGGCGCCTTTTTGAACAAAACCACGCAGCCGCCGATGGAC
>CAZFLK010000230.1:0-7761 GCA_964519245.1 uncultured Verrucomicrobiota bacterium | reverse complement strand
CGCAGGATCGCGTTGTCTTCACCCAGCTTCGCGAACTCCCGCTCCGCTTCGGCCTTCAATGCCCCATAGACGGTTCGGGGATCGAACGCGGTTTCCGGCGGCGCCTTCGGCGTTTCCCCATTGAAGACCTGGTTGGTCGAGAGAAAGACCAGGAATGCGCCCCGGGCGGACAACTCCCGCGCCAGCTTCAAGGTGTGATCGACATTGATGCGCCGGGCCTCGTCGGGATGATCCCGGCAGAAGGCCAGGTTTGTCGCCGCCGCGCAAAGAACGGCCGCCCGGCAGGACTCCGGAAGCCTCCACTCCCCGGGCTTTCCCAGGTCGAGGTGAAGCCGCCGGCCAGACCGGGCATCCAATCGTCTGGACGTCGCGATCACGTCCTGCCCGTCCGCCTCGAATTGCTGACAAAGCGCGCGGCCGATCAGGCCATCGCCGCCAACTACGAGGATAGGGCCGCTCATGGACTGCTCACTTCCGGTTGGCGCATACCGTCCACAGATAATGCGCCATCGGATGGAACCCGGTGTGGATCACCTCGTCGTTCATCGAGAACAGGAAAACATTGTGAAAGTAGTTCCGCATCAGGGCTTTCAGCCCGGGACCGTTCTTGCAATTCACGTGTCCCTCCTTGCTCGGAGGCGAGGCATAGGCCTGCGACTCAATGGAAGGGGTCCCGACGATGCAAACGCCATTCTCGTTCAAGGAACCCACAATGTTGCCCATGAATTGCAGTTCGTCTTTCTCTTCGATGTGCTCAATCACATCCACGAGGTAAGCCGCATCAAACTTCTTTTCCACGGGGCCGGCCAGCATGTCATGCACCAGCGTCTGCAGTTTCCAGTCGTCGTCCATGCGCTCCTCCACATCCTTGATGAACACCGGATCGAAATCACTGACCGTCAACTCCCCGACCTCCTGCTGAACAATCCGCGACCCCCACGCGTCCGCGCAACCCACCTCCAGCGCCGTCTCGACCCCGCTCAGCATCTTCGCGACGAACTTGTAACGCGACAACACGAACACAAGACGCTTCGGGTCGTCATGCCAGACCTGGTTGGTCATCAAGCCCAAGCGGGCGCGATTCGCCTTCGCAAGATCAAGGCAGACCTGATACTGCGGCTCTTTGGTTTGTGGATCAGACATGGAATTCGGAACTACGGACTGTTTCGTTGGCTCCCGACAACCCCTGCCGGGATGAACAAGGCGAGACTAGGAACACACGCCGCCGGGTTCAAGCCCCCCTTACCCTCCGTGCTGGCGCATCGTATTGGATCGTCACGCCTTCTCGTCTCCTGTTCGCGCAGTCACAATCCCTTGCTTACCGGCGCCCCCGATTGCATGCTGAGGCCTGCAACCAGACACTCGCAGTTTCCGTTTCCTATGAACACCATGCCCTTGGCTGACGCCGTCCGCGGAGACGCGGGTTACCAGGTTTCCCTCTCCCTCAATGCCGAGGAATTGGAACTGTTCCGCAAGTTTATCCGCATCCAATGGCTGTATCGCTTGCAGTTGCTCGCCCCCAAGGAGGTCCAGACCTTCGCCGAGACCGGCATCGCCCAGTATCACAAGCTGGCGCATCTGATCGATCACGCGTCGGCCTGGCCCAAGACCTCGCGTGTGTTCCCCCGCGAGGCGGTCGAACTCCTGCGCTCGGGCCCCTTCTTCAAGTCCCTGGAAACCGAGTTCGGCGCCTTCGAGATCTCCGACGAGGAAAACTTCGGCTGGGGCAACATCTACTGGAGACTGGTCCGCCCCGGGAATACGGATATCGGCCCCATTCACGCCGACAAATGGTTCTGGGACCTGGGGCACGGAACCATGCCGGACTACCCCTGCGAACGTATCAAGGTCTGGATTGCCATCTTCACCGCGCCCGGCCGCAACGGGCTGTGCGTCATTCCCGGCTCGCATCGTCGCGACGATTGGAAATGGCACGAGGAAGAAAAGGCCGGCCTGCGGAAACCGGTGTTTGACGAGGACCCGGATTCCCTCGACGTCCAATTGACCGACACCCCTCCCGGAACCGCGGTCGTGTTCCACGACAAGCTCCTCCACGGCGGCGCCGCCAATCACGCCGACAGCTGCCGCGTCAGCGTGGAATTCACACTCTTCGCCCGCACGGGCTGAACCGTCACGCAGGAACGAGCGCCGCCATCACTCGAAATAGATGAAGGAGTGATCGCCGTCGTAGCCGGTCTGCCGGAACCACCATTCCCACTCCTCCGGCGTGCAGAACGACTCGCAGGTCAACTGCCAATACAACAGGTTCGCCTTCTCGGATTCATTCCGATACGACTCCACCACCAGATACTTGTCCCGCTTCGCCACCCGGTTCATCTCCCGCAAGGCCTTGTCGAGATCGTAGCAATGCAGATTGTGAAAGGTGTTGATCGATAGGACGAAATCGAAGGCGTTGTCCTCATACGGCAACTCGATGGCATTCCCCACTTTCAGGAATTCCCGCGTCTCCTCTTTCGCGTTCTCAACGCCATATTCCGAGATGTCGATGCCGGCAATTTCAATGCCCGGCACAACCTGCGTGAACTCGTAGAGCAGGAAGGCCTTGCCGCAACCAATGTCGAGAATGCGATCACCGGCCTTCAACCCGTAATGCTCGACCATGTTCTCCGCGACCACGCGCCAGCGACCGTCATAACGCATGCCGCCATAGCCGACCCGGCGGTCTCCGTCCCAGTAGTCCTTATCGAAACGCTTGGCGATCGTCGCCGCCTCCGCCTTGGGAAACTCCGTCACCCGCGCGACATAGTCGCGTGCGGTCTTCTTGTGCAATGGGGAAATGAAATCGATGTAGGCCATGGGATCACTCGGACAGGCGCGGAATTGAACCCCCGTCACCATCGCTTGGCAATCTTCGTCTTGGAGTCGGCGGGAAGTTGGCTGTTTCAGGGCTCCACAATCCGGATGCGCGTCGATCACGGTCATGCCTGCCTTGGCTCAAGGCCATCTCAACATCGCCCACAGACAATGCTCCCTCGCCAGCATCCCAGACAAGCCGCTTCCCGTAACTGGTGAGTCCTGCAGTGGACGGCCGCAACAGTTTGAGCGTGACAGCGCCGGGACCTGTCTCGATTTCAAATCGATTTCCAGCTTCAAGGGCCCATTGAGAACGGACTTCCTTCGGTAGCACAACGCGCCCCGCCGAATCCATCGGCGCTGCTTTCATGCCATTTACCATGCCGCATGGTATTTCTTGTGTCAAAAATACACCTCTCCGGTTCGCGCAACTGGCATTCACTTCCCATGCCCTCCCGAGAGAATGCTTGCCCGCCCTTCCCAAGCTCCGAACTCGCTCACCGGCGCAAATCGAAGCGTGGTGAATTCAAAGTGAAAATCCCTGCGTCGTGAACTGCGGCGCTGCGCGCCGCTTTGTTGCGCTTGAGAGTCCCAAAGATCCCAGGCAGCAACAAAATCGCCCTCAAACCGCCGCCTTCACCCGCTCCGCGATGGCCCTGCCGGTCAGGCCGAACTTCTCCATGGCCGTTTCCTGTTCGCAGGTTTCGTGGATGAACTCATCCGCGGCGCCGACCCGCTCCAGGCGCGGGCGTTTGTCCAAACGCCCTCCCAGCCATTCCGCGACGCTGCCGCCGAAGCCGCCGAGCACGCTGTGCTCCTCGACCGTGACGAACAGACCGCAGTTCTCGGCCGCCCGCTCCAAGGCGTCAATATCGAGCGGCTTCACCGTGGGAAAATGCAGAACCTCCGCCTCGACCCCCTCCGCCTTGAGCAGATCCGACGCCTCCAACACCCTCGGCAATGTCGTGCCGGTATTGAGCAAGCAGACGCCCTTGCCCTCGCGCAGGGTCACAGCGCGGCCGATTTCCAGGACCGGCTCCTCGTCGTGCACGAGCGGTTCATTCTTTTTGCCAATGCGCATGTAGACCGGGCCGTCGTGGCGCAAGGACGCCTTCAACAGCGCGCGAACCTCGAGCGCATCGGCCGGAGCCAGGACCGTCATGCCCGGCAACAACCGAAGCATTCCCATTTCCTCGCAGGAGTGATGGGTGGTCCCGAGCGAGGCGTAAGCAAGCCCTGAGCCGGTGCCCACCACCACGACCGGCTGATCGTGATAGCACAGGTCAATCCGGATCTGCTCCATGCAGCGATAGGTGATGAAAGGAGCGATGGTATAACAGACTGGGCGGAATCCGTTCATGGCCAGGCCGGCCGCCATACCGATCATGTTGGCCTCCGCCACCCCGCAATTGTAGAAGCGTTCCGGGGCGGCTTCCTTGTACTGGTCGAACAAGCGATTACCAATATCGCCGGACAGCAGGACAACTTTCTCATCCTCCCCGGCGAGTCTCGTGATTTCCTCGGCAAATGCGTTTCTCATGCCAGTCCCAACTCCGCCTTGGCGGCCGCCACTTCCTTCGGTTTGGGGATCCGGTAGTGCCAGTTGTTGTCGTCCTCCATGAAGGAAACGCCCTTCCCCTTCACCGTATGCGCGACGATGGCCGTGGGCTTGTCCGCCACCGTCGCCCGCATCGCTTCCGTGAGCGCGTCAATGTCGTGTCCATCGACCTCGCAGGCATTCCAACCGAATGAGTCCCACTTGGCCGCCAGCGAGGGCAATGCCATGATCTCATCGCTCCGGCCTGTCGCCTGCCATTTGTTGTAATCGATCACAACGGTCAGGTTGCCCAACCGCTGCCCAGCGGCAAACATGGCGGCCTCCCACACCGTGCCCTCGTTGCACTCGCCGTCGCTCATCACCACCATGACGCGATGGGACTGCTTCTTCAGGCGCGCCGCCAAAGCCATGCCCACCCCGACCGGGAGTCCGTGCCCGAGCGATCCGGTCGCGAGTTCGACACCCGGCGCGCAATTCGGAGCCGGCTGTTCCGCCAAGGGCTCCCCCGGCTCACCAAACCGCTCCAACCAATCCTTGGAAAAGAAGCGTCGTTCGGCCAGGACCGCATAGAGAGCGGCCGCCGCGTGCCCTTTCCTGAGAATGAACCGGTCGCGATCCTCCGACTGCGCATCCGCAGGATCGATTTGAAGAATGTTCCAATAGGCCGCCACCAGGATATCCACACACGACAATCCCGACCCGAGGTGCGGCGTCTTCGCCTCGTTCGACATCCGCACAAGCCGATACCGGAGTTCGGCGGCGATGCGTTGGAGGTCGTCAGACATGGGACTCCTAGCTGGCCAACCGGCCGCAGGCTGCCGGATTCCGATCCAGCTTCATATACTTCATGTTGTAGTACTCCTCGGAATCCGTGCTCGGAAAGCGATAGCCCTCGATCGCGTCCCGCAATTCTGCGACTTCCTGACGGATCGAGCTCACCGGCTCATAGCCCAGTTCATTCAGGATCCTCTGCGAGGAAATGTGATAATCCCGATGATCTGTCGTCTCGGTGATCTCGATCTTCACGTTCAAGTCCGCCAATTCCGCCTGGATGATCTCCGCAATCTCGATCACCTTGTGATTCTCAAACCCGAAGTTGAAGGTCTTCCCGTTGATCTTCTCGGCAGCCACGTTGCAAAGCAGCTCATAGAGGTTGATCGCATCGGTGATGCCGACATTGGGACGTCGCTGCTGACCGCCATGCACGGTGATCACGCGCTTGGTGATGGCGTCGACCGTGAGCTTGTTGACCGTAAGATCAAAACGCTGCCGCGGCGAATACCCGCAGATGGTGGCCGGCCGAATGTTGACCGTCACGAAATCCGGGGAGGAAGCCGCAATCACCAGCCACTCGGACAATGCCTTGTACTTGGAATAATGGGTCAACGGCTCCGGCTCCAGATCCTCGGTCACGTTCTCATCCTCCTTGATGCCAAAAACACTGCTGGAGGAAATGTTGATGAAACGCCCCACCCCGGCAGCCTTGGCCGCCGACAACAACAGCCCGATCGCATCGAAATTCACCTGCCGGGTCAGGACCTCGTCGATATCACCGGTCGGGTCGTTGGAAATCGCCGCCAGGTGAATGACCGTGTCGCGCCCCTGCATCGCCTGCTCGACGGCCTCCGGATCGCGAATGTCGCCCTTGACCAACTCGCAGCGATTCTTCCAATCCCCGGCCCAACGCTTGTCCTGCTTCAGGGTGTTGAAACCGACGTTGGTATAAAGCATCAGGTCGATGACGCGGACATCATGCCCCTTCTCAAGGAGGTGCGGGACCAAGCGGCTGCCCGCGTAGCCGAATCCCCCGGTAACCAGTATCTTTTTCATTTAAGTTCGCCCAATTCAGGGCTTGTGAATGTATTTCAACGGCTGCTCACGCAACTCAGCCAAGTTGGCGTCAATCCACCGGATGGTCTCATCGACGCCCGCTTCCAGGCTGACCCGATCCTCCCACCCCAGGGTGTCCCGCGCCTTGGCGCTGTCCAAAATGTAGGCCGCGTCCTTGCCCGGGCGCTCCGGTCCCACTTCGACACACTCGTCGAAGGCGACGTTCATCTTCTCGCAGATCATCTCCACCAATTCGCGGATCGACACCCAGCGATTGGTGGAGAAGTGATAGCATTCCCCAATCGGGGCCTGGCGCGCAACCTGCAGCGTGCCTTCCGAGATGTCGCGCCCATGAATGAAGGAACGCACCGACACCCCGCCGCCGTGAAGCTGCAGCTTGTTGCCGATGCGAATGTACAGAATCGTCCGCGGAATGATCCGGTAGAGCTGCTGTCCGGGACCATAAACATTGGCCGCCCGGGTGAACACCGCCGGAAATTGATGCTGCTTGATGAAGGTCTGCAGGTGCATGTCGCACGCCGCGCGAGAGGCCGCATAGGGCGTGCTGGGATTGTAGGGAGCGGTCTCATCGATCTTCCCCTCCGTGCTGCCGTAGACCTCGGGCGTCGTCACATGCACGTATTTCTTCAGGAAATCCATCTTCCGAAGCCCCTCATGCAGCGTCACATTCGCCACCACGTTGGTCTGATACCAGTGCTCCGGATGCTCCCAACTCTCCGCCACCATGCTCTGGGCCGCAAAATTGACCACGTAGTCCGGTTTGAAATCGGCAACCGCATCCAGCAAGGCATCGCCATCCCGATTCAGATCCAGCTGCTGAAACTGAAATCGCGCCCGAACGTCCGTCCCCAACCACTTGTAGGGCAACAACGAATCCACCGGCTCTGCCGAACGACTGGCTCCCACCACTTCCGCCCCCTGCTCCAACGCATACGCGGCAAACGTGGAGCCGGAAAAGGAGTTGCTGCCTATGACAAATATCTTCTCGGACATGGTCTCTACTGCTTCTTCCCGCCGTCGCGACAGGAGCGCGTGTTGCTACCAATTGCCCCCCGTTTTGAACAGTTATTTCTCGGGCCACAAACGTGCGTTGAAGCGCGTCAGGCCAGGTTTCTCCAACAGATCACTCCATGCGGCCTTACTCGGGGGCTCTCCATTGGACAGTTCATTCCGACGGCCGCGACCACGGCTCGAAAGCCCTCGTCATTCGGGTCACACAAAGGTGACAAAGGTGACAGGTTCACTATACGAACCAAGGCAAAGGTGACAGGTTCACTATAGATGAACTGGCTCAGTCGCAGCACCGAGCGACGTCTCAGCAGGTATTTGGAGATGAATTGAAGCCGATTGGCTCGATCAGGTCGGAATTCGCGCGTCAATTCCTGGAATCTTCAGGCGACTGAAGGGGATTCGCGCCGCTTCAGACTGCTGGAACGCAGACCTCACCCACGACGAGCGGAATCTCGACTGGTTGGTTGAAGAAGAGGATGGCGGTCGCTGCCCTTGGGACTAGGTGAAGCGATCACCTCGAAGATCCC
>CAZFLK010000229.1:0-7763 GCA_964519245.1 uncultured Verrucomicrobiota bacterium | reverse complement strand
CCGGCAAGATGTTCTTGCCTCAAGTCGTCAAGAGCGCCCGGGTCATGAAGAAGGCCGTGGCCTACCTGCAGCCCTTCATGGAAGCGGAGAAGGCCGACGGCATGGCCCAATCGGCCGGCAAGGTCGTCATGGCAACGGTCAAAGGCGATGTCCACGACATCGGAAAGAACATCGTCGGCGTCGTGCTCGCCTGCAACAACTACGAGGTCATCGACCTCGGCGTCATGGTTCAATCGGAGAAGATCCTTCAGACCGCGCGGGACCTGAACGCCGACATCATCGGCCTGAGCGGACTGATCACGCCATCGCTGGACGAGATGATCCACGTCGCCAAGGAGATGCGGCGCGAGGGCGTCGACCTGCCGCTGCTCATCGGCGGCGCAACCACCAGCCGCAAACACACCGCCGTCAAGATTGCTCCGGCCGGCGACGTGCCGGTCGTTCATGTGCTGGATGCCTCCCGGGCGGTCGGAGTCGTCAGTTCCCTGCTCAGCGACGAGCAGAAGGCCGCTTTCGTCGAGGAGAACGCCGCGACCCAGGAACAACTCCGCGCCGAACACGCGGGCCGACGTGATCGCAAACCCCTCGCCTCGCTGAAGGATGCGAGGACAAACCCGGCCTCGTTCAATTGGAGCGCCGCAGACATCCCCGCCCCCGCCTTCACCGGCGCGCGGGTTGTCGAGGACGTCGAGCTGGAGGATCTCGTCGACTTCATCGACTGGACGCCCTTCTTTCACACTTGGGAGTTGCGCGGCCGCTACCCCGAAATACTGGATAAGAACGACAAGGCGAGGGAGCTGTTCGATGACGCGCAGACGCTGCTTCGGCGCATCATTGACGAGCAACTGCTCACACCCAAGGCCGTCTACGGGTTCTTCCCCGCCAATCGCGCCGGCGACGACGTGGATCTTTACACCGACGAATCGCGCAGCAAGGTGTTGACCACCTTCCACTTTCTCCGACAGCAACTGCCCAAGAGCGGCAGCCAGCCGAACCTGTGCCTCGCCGATTTCATCGCGCCGTCGCAATCCGACTCAGGCGCGCCACTCCCCGACCATCTGGGAGCCTTCGCCGTGACGGTCGGCCATGGAACGGACGAACTCTGCGCGGAGTTTGAGAAAGACCACGACGACTATCATTCCATTCTCGCCAAGGCCCTGGCGGATCGCCTGGCCGAGGCCTACGCGGAATGCCTCCATAAGCGGGCGCGAACGGAATGGGGCTACGGCGCCGCCGAGAACCTGACCAACGAGGCGCTCATCAAGGAGGAATACCGGGGCATACGCCCCGCCGCCGGCTATCCCGCCTGCCCCGATCACACCGAGAAGCGCATCCTCTGGGAACTCCTCGACGTCGAGAAACAGACCGGTATCAGCCTTACGGAAAGTTTCGCCATGTGGCCCGCCGCCAGCGTCAGCGGCTTGTATTTCGCGCATCCCGAATCCCGCTATTTCACGGTCGGCCAACTCGATCGCGACCAGATCGAGGACTACGCTGCCCGCAAAGGCATGGAGCTGACCGAAGTCGAACGCTGGCTCTCGCCCTATCTGAATTACGAGACCTCGTAGCCGAGACCTTCAGGTCGCGCCCCGAGTCCGTATGGACGAGAAGTGATTCGAACCGCGCCCGGGGATCGTCCACTTCTCGCGATTGCATCGCACGCGGCGCAACCTGAAGGTTGCGGCTACGGGAAATGGAAGCCGGCAAATCCAAAGCCGGTGCGGAGAGACTCCGTCGAGCCCATATCAAACCCCCGAAGGGCTGAAAGCGGCCCGGGAACGGCCGCGGCCCGTCATGCTGGCGAGTCAATACCTTTGGGAATGCCGTCCCGCCCCCCACTCTCAACCTGACCTGATTCATCTGAGTTGCCTGCCTCCTTCGGCTCCAAATCCGAGCCCGATTCCGGCCCGACTCGCAATCCACGGATGAAGACGAGCGCGGACAAATAGGTCGGTCGCAAGAAGGGCTCACCCGGGCGGATCGTGAGCTTCTTGAAACTCGTCCCACAGTTCCCAATAGACATCCCGGACGGAGGCATCCAACGACTGAGCAAAATCTCGAGACAATCCCAGTGTACGCATGACTTCCTGAGCATCGCCGAGATCCTTCCTTCGCCCTTTGGCCGTCCCCGAAGCCAGTTTCATTTCCATCAACTTCACGAAATTCACGAACTGCATCCCCCCGATTTCGACTCTTACCTCCTCTGGTATCGGAAAACTAACCGCCTTGGGCTTCCCGTCGCCAGGAAACTCTCCTGCAACCAGAAACTCGATGCGAAAGCCGGTTTCCACATCACGCAATCCGCGACTGCCTTCGAACAACGGCCGGTAGCCCGGGCCTTCCGGCGATTCATGAATTTCCCTCAACCCATCGGCGGTTACGACGATGTCCACATCCTCCGTAAACCTCCGATAGCCGTGAAAAAAGAGGGCCATGGCGCCTGCGACGGCGTAATCGACACCCAGCTCGTCCAGTTGCTTGGCGATCTTCTCCAGTGTCTTGTGAACTGAATTGTTGTTCGAAAAGTGCGTCCCGCCTTCGCGCAACGCCCATTCCGAATCGTCATTCAGTTTCTGCTCATAACTGACCGCCTTCATTGAGCCCCAATACACTCCGATTCCGATCATCAGTCACCCCCCCTGAACCTACGCCACTTTACTCATGCACCTCGGTCCTACGCTTTCGAACCAACCAAACCGTCTCATTTTCGAGCAATCCCCCCCAATTTCTTCCCGTTTTCAGCTTGCGATGGCGCTTGCGAAAATGTTACACAGTCGCCTCTTATGGCAGCAATCGGACGATTTCAGAAGGGTGACGACATTTTTTATGCAAAGGTCGTCGACGGCGAGCTGTTCAAGCTCAAAGGCGACGTCTTTGGGTCCCCGTCCTTCCAAAAGAAAGCCACGCCCCGTAAAGGCGTGAAGACGCTGATTCCCGTCCAGCCCACAAAAGTTATCGCTGTCGGACTAAATTACACCGATCACGCCCGTGAATCAGGCTTGGAACCCACCAAGGAGCCGCTTTTCTGGCTCAAGGCCCCAACCTCCCTCATCCCGGACGGCGCCAAGATCGACATTCCCTTCCCGGATCACGAGGTCCACTACGAGGCCGAACTGGCGGTTGTCATCGGTCGTCGCGTCCGAAACGTCACCCCCGCCGCCGCAGCCCGCTATATCTTTGGCTACACCGCCGCTCAGGACATCAGTGATCGCACCATCCAGAATTCTGAGAGCCAATGGGCGCGCGCCAAGTCTTTCGACACCTTCACCCCGCTGGGGCCCTATGTGGAAAACAAGATCGATCCGCACAGTCTGACGATCCAGCTGTTCCAGAACGGTCAACTGCGCCAGAATTCCAACACCAGCCAGTTGATCTTCAACACCTTCGATCTGGTCAGCTTCATCTCGACCAATATGACGCTCCTG
Organism: uncultured Verrucomicrobiota bacterium; assembly: GCA_964519245.1. GTDB lineage: Bacteria > Verrucomicrobiota > Verrucomicrobiia > Limisphaerales > JAYPEY01 > JAYPEY01. The sequence continues at coordinate 4,338 of CAZFLK010000229.1, read as the reverse complement.
CCCGGCGACATCATCCTCACCGGCACCCCCGGCGGCGTCGGCCCCATCGAATCCGGAGACCGCTTGGAAGTCCGTGTTCAGGGCCTTTCGCCCTTGGTCAACAGTGTGAAGTGAAGGCCCCAATCGGAGACGGCCTCCCCGATCCGATCATCGCGACCCTTCCCAAGCCTTTCCGCCGATTCCGGTTGGAAATCTCAAGTTCCAAGCTCCAAATCCCAAAGAAATCTCAAGCTCCAAATCCCAAACCGTCCGGGCCACCCCGGCTTTGAATTTCAAACTACGCCCCCGAATGAACATCGCCCCGTCGAGCTTGATATTTGGAGCTTACTTGGAATTTGGAGCTTGGGATTTGGAACTTTGAACCAGAACTCGCCCACTCACCCATTGCCGTCCCCATGCGTTGGTCCCAAACATTTGCCCCCACGCTGAAAGAAGCTCCTTCAGACGCGGAAATCGTCTCGCACAAACTGCTGCTGCGCGCGGGCCTTATCCGCAAACTTTCCGCCGGCCTCTATACCTTCATGCCGATCGGTCTCCGCGTGCTGCGCAAGGTCGAGAACATCGTCCGGGAGGAGATGAACCGCGCCGGAGCGCTCGAGGTCCTCATGCCTGCGCTGCAACCGCCGGATATCTGGAAAAAGAGCGGCCGCTACGAGGGAGCCAGCGATGTGCTGTTCAAGGCCAAGGACAAGCAGAACCGCGAATACGTCCTTGGCCCCACCCACGAGGAGGTCATCACTTCCCTCGTCGCCGGTGAAATCAACTCCTACCGCCACCTCCCGCGCAATTTCTACCAGATCCAAACCAAGTTCCGGGATGAGATCCGCCCCCGATTCGGCCTCATGCGCGCCAAGGAATTCATCATGAAGGACGCCTACTCCTTCGATGTGGATGACGCCGCCGCGACCAAGTCCTACGAGATTATGGCCGAAGCCTACAAACGCATCTTCGCGCGTTGCGGCCTGAACGCCATGCCCGTCGACGCCGACACCGGAATCATCGGCGGCAGCCTGTCCGCCGAGTTCATGGTGCCTGCCGAAACCGGCGAGAACGACGTCGTCTACTGCGAGTCCGGCGAGTATGCGGCCAACATAGAGAAGGCCACGAGCAAGCTCCCGGAAACAGACACCACTGGCTGCGCCGACACCGATCCCGCCGCCAGCGCGGAGGTCGAAAAGTTTGAAACGCCCGGCGTCAAAACGATCGAGGACTTGCAACAGGATCCCTACCGGGTCCCCGCCAACTGCCAGATCAAGACCCTCGTCTTCATCGTGGAGGACAAACCCGCAATCGTCCTCATGCGCGGCGACCATCAACTCAACGAGACCAAGCTGATGGCCTTCCTCGGCACAAACGAACTACGCCCCGCACAGGACAACGAAATCTTCGACGCCCTCGGCGCGCATGCCGGCAGTCTCGGCGCAGTCGGCGTGAAGGAGATTCCGGTCTACGCCGACGAAGTCCTCCGCGGCTGCAAGGGCATGACCACCGGCGCCAATGAGGACGGCTTCCATGTCCGCAACGTCGCGATCGATCGCGACATCGCAGTCAAGGACTGGACGGACCTCCGCACCGTTCAGGTTGGCGAGCCCGGTCCTGTCACCGGGCAACCGCTCAAGATTCGCCGCGCGATTGAAGTCGGCCACGTCTTCAAGCTCGGAACAAAATATTCCACCGCCCTGGGCGCGCTTTACCTCGATGAGGACGGCAAACAGCAACCCATGTTCATGGGCTGCTACGGCATCGGCGTCACCCGCACTGTCCAGGCTGTCATCGAACAGAACAACGACAAGGACGGCATCTTCTGGCCTGTCACCGTCGCGCCGTTCCATGTCTGCATCACCGCTCTCGACGTGGCGCCCGACGGCCCGGTCATGAAGGAAGCCGTCCGCATTCACGACGAACTGGAGGCGCAGGGCGTCGAAGTCGTGCTCGACGACCGCGATCAACGCCCCGGCGCAAAATTCAAGGATTCCGAACTGATCGGCTTCCCCCTCCGCATCGGCATCGGCGAACGCTCCCTCGCCACCGGCGAAGTCGAACTCAAACCCCGCCACGGCGGCGAGATGGAAAAGATCAAAGCCGAGGACGCCGTTGGGAAGGCCATGGAGTGGCTGAAGGCGAATGGGTTTGAGGGGTGAATGAATACGGCTGATTTGCCTCCGGCCGCCTTCGGCCGCCGCGACAGCGTCTTGGACTGCGGCGCTGTGCGCCGCTTTGCAGCGCATCCAATGTTCAAGCCCGCCTCAGACATACCGCCAAAGCCCGGTGGCCGCCCAAACATTTCGCGAACATTTCAAGCCAACCTCCCGCCCCACGCCCAACCAAGCGGCGCACAGCGCCGCAGTCCAAGACGCTCACGCGCCAAGCTACGCCGGAAAACCCTCCTCCCGCAAAACCCCGATTACGGGTGGACGCTCCAGCGTTCGGAGTTCCGCGTTTACGCAGTTCCGGCGTACTGCATATCCCCTGCCCCCTACCGTCTGGGTGTGGAACTCCGAACGTTGCAGCGCTTCCCTGACCAGAACCTTCGCCCATTGTCCCAGCGCTACATTTGGAGCTTGGAGCTTGGAACTTCCTTGAGATTTGGAGCTTGGGATTTGGAGCTTTTCCTCCCCAAATCCTCCCGCACCCCCCACACCGTCTGACTCCGCCTCCCCCCATGTTCACCCTGCTGAAATCAGATTCCACCACCCGCGCCCGCCGCGGCCGTTTGCAAACCACTCACGGCGCAATCGAAACCCCGATTTTCATGCCGGTCGGCACACAAGGCACGGTCAAGGCCTTGGATCCCCGCGAACTGCGCGAACTGGAGGCCCAGATCATCCTCGGCAACACCTACCACCTCTCGCTCCGTCCCGGGATGGAGATCATGGAGAAAATGGGCGGCCTGCACAAATTCATGGGTTGGGATGGACCAATCCTCACCGACAGCGGCGGATTCCAGGTCTTCAGCCTCGCCAAGATCCGCAAAATCCAGGAACACGGCGTCGCCTTCCAATCCCACATCGACGGCAGTCCCCTTTTCCTCGGACCTAAGGAAGCGATGGAAATCCAACGGATCATTGGCTCGGACATCGCAATGGTCCTCGACGAATGCCCGCCCCATGCGGCTCCGGAGAAGCAACTCCGCGAGGCCGTCAACCGCACCGTGCGCTGGGCCGCGGAATGCCTCAAACAACCCCGCGCTGATGGCCAGCTCTACTTCGGCATCGCCCAAGGCGGAACCCACAAGGCGCTGCGCGAAGAATGCGCCCAGCGGCTCGTTGAGCTGAATTTCGACGGTTACGCCATTGGCGGCGTCAGCGTCGGCGAGACCGAGGCCGAAATGTATGAGGCCGTGGAATACGCGGAACCGCATCTCCCCGCCGACAAGCCCCGCTACGCCATGGGCCTCGGCACCCCGCCGCAACTGCTGGAGCTCGTCGCCCGCGGCGTGGACATGTTCGACTGCGTCCTGCCCACCCGCATCGCCCGCAACGGAACGGCCTTCACCCGCAAAGGCGCGTTGACCATCAAGGCCAGCTACAACAAGGACAACGAAGGCCCCATCGAGGAAGGCTGTGACTGCTACGCCTGCCGGAACTTCTCACGCGCCTACATCCGCCACCTGTTCCATGCCCGGGAGATTCTTTCTCTGCGCCTGCTCACCATCCACAACGTGCGAATGTATCTCCGCCTGATGGACGATGTCCGGACCCATATAGAAAACGGGACCTTCGCTGAGTTCCGCAAGGCATTCGTGGCAGGCTACGTGCCATCCGAGAAAGTGAGGGAGGATCGGGAGAAGGCGCGGGAATGAAGGCGAACGTTCAAAATCACCGTTCAGCGTGAAACCAAAAACGGGAAGAATCCGCGCGCAGCGCGCAAATCCAGGTTTGAACCTGCGAGTTTGACGTTGAACGTTTGACGTTCGCGTTCCGCGATTTTCCACCAATCTATCCTTGCCAAACGATCCGCCATCCCTAGATTGCTCTGCCTGTTTTTCACCGAAATGGACACACTTTTAGTCAATATACTGGCCATGGCGCCGCCCTCGCAAACGCCCGGTCAACCCGCCGCTCCCATGTGGGCGCAGATGATGCCCATGATCATTCTGCTCGTCGTCTTCTGGGTCATCCTGATCCGCCCCCAGATGAAGAAGCAGAAGGAACACGCAAACATGCTCACAACCATCAAACGCGGCGACAAGATCGTCACCAACGGCGGCATTCAAGGCATCGTGCTCTCGGTCGGCGACAAAACCTTGTCAATCCGCTCCGCCGACTCCAAGCTGGATGTGGTTAAAAGCGCGATTGCGGACATCACCGACCGCGCCAGCGGATCCTCCGAATCCGA
>CAZFLK010000228.1:0-7811 GCA_964519245.1 uncultured Verrucomicrobiota bacterium | reverse complement strand
CTTTCTCATGCCTGCATTTGATCTGCAGGTGTCAACCTATTCCAGGACAGGACCTCGAAGTTCAAAATTCGAAGTTGAGCGTTTGCAGTTGAATGCACGCCTTTTGCCGGGCTCCTTTCCTCATTGACCGGGCGGCTCAATCCCGGATCATCGTCCGAGACCATGGCCCGCTACGGACGCAGAATACTCCACCCCATCGTCGCGACACTCGCGTGGACCGCCACGCTGCTTTCCGCCGCCGCTCAACCACTGCCCGATCGCATCGATTTCAATTTCCACATCCGGGCCATCCTCTCGGATCGTTGCTTCAAATGCCACGGGCCCGACGAGAATACCCGGGAAGCCGGCTTGCGGCTCGACACCTTTGCCGCCGCCACCCGCATCCCAAGCTCCGGCCTCGCCGCCATCGCCCCCGGCGCCCCGGATCAAAGCGAGCTCATACGACGCATCTACTCAACCGATGCGGACGAGACCATGCCGCCGCCGGATGCTGGCGGAGTTCCTCTGAGCGAGCGGGAGAAACGCCTCCTCCAACAATGGATCGAGCAGGGAGCCGAGTACAAGCGACATTGGTCTTTCGAACCTATCAAACGTCCCGCCGTCCCCGCGCCAAACGACCCCGCCCTCGTTCGCAATGAGATTGATCATTTCATTCAACGCGGACTGGCCGGCGTCGGACTGCGCCCCTCGCCCGCCGCCGAACGGCTTACCCTGCTCAAGCGGCTCACCTTCGATCTCACCGGCCTGCCGCCAACGCCCGCGGAAATCGACGCGTTCCTCGCAGACCCCGACGACAACGCTTACGAGAAAGTCGTCGACCGACTGCTAGCCTCGCCGCGCTTCGGCGAACACATGGCCCTCCCCTGGCTCGACGCCGCTCGCTACGCGGATACCAGCGGCTACCAGGCGGACTGGGAGCGTTTCATGTGGCCTTGGCGCAACTGGGTCATCGACGCCTACAACCGCAACCTCCCCTTCGATCAATTCACCATCGAGCAACTTGCCGGCGATATGCTGCCGGACCCGACCTTCGAGCAGCTCATAGCCACCGGTTTCAACCGCAACCACCGCATCAACGACGAGGGCGGCGTGATCGCGGCGGAGTATGCGGTGGAATACGTCGTGGACCGCATCGACACCACCTGCACCACCTGGCTGGGACTGACGATGGGCTGCGCCCGCTGCCATGACCACAAGTATGATCCGATGACCATGGACGATTTCTACAGCTTGTTCGCAACGTTCAACAACGTGCCGGAGAAGGGCAAGGACGGACGTCGCGGCTACGCCGAACCCGCCGTGGATTTCCCCAACCCGGGCATCGAGGAACAGCTGCTCGCAGCCCGGGCGGCGCTCGCCGACGCGCAAGCGGAGTTGGCGGCGGACACCCCCGCCGTGCGCGAGGAAAAGGCCGGTTGGGGCCGGCGCATCCTGGAGCGCGAGAACGTCAAGCAAACCACCCCTTGGAGTCTGCAGTCACCTCACAGGATCGAAGGCCCGAAAGGAATGACGTTTCAGGCGGAGGAAGACGGTTCCTGGCGCATCACGGGGGCCAACCCGGACCGCTCGGTCATCACCCTCCAGTTCGCGCCCGAACCACAAACGGCAACCGCCATCAAACTGGAAGCCCTCAAGCATCCCTCCCACACCAACGGCAGCCTCGCCCGCAACGTCAACGGCAACTTCGTGCTCGGCGAGTTCGAAGGCTTCCTGCAGCGCGCCGGCGAGAACGAGCCGCAACCCGTCAAGTTCGCCAGCGCCGAAGCCGACCACGAACAGAAGGGCTACCCGGTCGCGCATGCCATCGATGGCAGACCGGACACCGGCTGGGCGACCGAAAGCCACGTGAAGAAGGAGAACCGCAAGGCCATCTTCTTTCTCGCCTCCCCCTTGGTCTTGGCCGACGGCGACCGCCTGACCCTGAAGATGCGCCATGAAACCCGCTTCACCAAGACCGCCATCGCGCGCTTCCGCATCTCCTTTACCGACGCCCCTGAGCCAAAACTGATGAACGATTCCGGCGTCCCCTCGCTGGTCATCGGCGCCTTGCGCAATGCCCGGCGCACACCGGCGGAGGAAAAGGCCATTGACCGTTATTTCCGCGACACGTCGCTCTACTTGCGCGACGCCCGCGCCCGTCGTGACGCCGCCGCAAAACGCGTCAAGGAGCTCACTGCGAAGCGCTACATCAAGGTGATGGTCATGAAGGAAATGGAAACGCAGCGCGACACCTTCGTCCTCGAGCGGGGCCAATACGATCAACCTGACGCCGGCCGCAAACGAACGCCCGACATCCCCGCAGTGTTCGGCGCCCTGCCGGAAGGCCTGCCCCGCAATCGGCTCGGCTTCGCACAATGGCTCGTCCATCGCGACAACCCCCTCACCGCGCGCGTCGTAGTCAACCGCTATTGGCAACGCTATTTCGGCAAGGGAATCGTCAAGACCGTCGAGGACTTCGGCTCCCAGGGCAGCCTGCCCACCCATCCCGAGTTGCTCGACTGGCTGGCTGACGCCTTCATGGATTCCGGATGGAATATGAAGGCCATGCAGAAGCTCATCGTCATGAGCGCCACTTACCGCCAATCCTCCAAGGTCACCCCTGAACTCCTCGAACTGGACCCCGAGAACAAACTCTACGCCCGGGGACCGCGCTTCCGTCTATCCGCCCACGAAATCCGCGACCAGGCCCTCGCCCTCAGCGGCCGGCTCTCAGACAAGATCGGAGGACCGTCAGTCAAACCCTACCAACCGGCCGGCCTGTGGTCCGAGGTCTCTTTTCAAAGCAAGGGCAGAAGCACCGACTTCTACGTTCCCGACCAGGGCGAAAAACTCTACCGCCGCAGCATCTACACCTTCTGGAAACGCTCCGTCGCGCCACCCCAAATGACAACTTTCGACGCAGCCGGACGCGAAGCCTGCGTCGTCCGCGCCACCCGCACCAGCACCCCCCTTCAAGCCCTGACCCTGCTCAACGACACAACCTTCATCGAGGCCGCACGCGGCATGGCTGAACGCATGATGCGGAACGGCAGCTCCGTCGAGGAACGCGTCCGTTTCGGCCTCAAGCTCGCGGCGGCCCAGGCCGGCCAAGAAACCGTTGAAATCCTGAAGCTCGGATTCGAGGATTATCGCGCCCACTTCAAGGCAAACCCTGATGCTGTCGACGGCCTGTTGGACTCCGGCGAATCCAGACCGAGCAGCCGCATCCCGCGAACCGACCTCGCCGCCTACACCATGGTCGCCTCCACCATTCTAAATCTCGACCAGACGATCACGAAAGAGTGAAAGGAATAGAGGAGACGTTCCGTTGGCTGCGCTTGGCGCAACGCGTCCCTTTGATCGAAAAGCCGCTCCTCCTCCTGCCTCTCACCCAAGAAACCGACGAACTCATCCGCATCTTCTCCAGAAGCATCCAAACCGCCGAATCCAAACAATGAGCGCCAGCGAACAATTTTCCCCGTTCAACGTTGAACGTTCGCCTTTAGAGGAGGCCCAACTCCTCCAGAACCGCCGCCAGTTCTTCGGCCGCGCCTCACTCGGCCTTGGAACCGCCGCCCTGGCGTCCCTGTTGAACCGCGACGCCAGCGCCGCCCCCGGCGCGGGCAAGGGGCTTCCCGCCTTCCCGAACCATGCCCCGAAAGCGAAACGCGCGATCTACCTGTTCCAATCGGGCGCGCCCTCGCAAATGGACTTGTTCGACTACAAGCCGTCAATGGAGGAGTGGTTCGACAAGGATCTGCCCGCCTCCGTCCGTCAAGGACAACGCCTGACCACGATGTCGTCAGGCCAGAAGCGCTTTCCCATCGCGCCGTCCAAATACGCCTTCGCCCAACATGGCCAATCCGGCGCCTGGCTCAGCGAACTCCTGCCGAACATCGCCGGCATCGCCGACGACGCCTGCTTCATCAAGTCGATGCACACGGAGGCGATCAATCACGATCCGGCCATGACTTTCTTTCAAACCGGCGCGCAACTCGCCGGCCGCCCCAGCATGGGCTCCTGGCTCTCCTACGGCCTCGGCACGGAGAATGACGACCTGCCCGCCTTCGTCGCCATGAGTTCCCGGGGTTCCGGCCGCCCCAGCTGCCAACCGCTCTACGACCGCCTCTGGGGCAGCGGCTTCCTCCCCACCGTGCACCAGGGCGTCAAGTTCCGCGGCCAGGGAGACCCCGTCCTTTTCCTCTCCGACCCGCCGGGCGTGGACAAATCACTGCGGCGGCGCATGCTCGACGACCTCGCCGCAATCAACCAGCGCCGCCGCCAGGAATATGGCGATCCCGAGATCGATACGCGCATCGCCCAATATGAACTCGCCTACCGCATGCAGACCTCCGTGCCGGATCTGATCGATCTCTCCGACGAACCGGAGTCGACCTTCGCGCTCTACGGTCAGGACGCCCGCAAACGGGGAACCTACGCCTTCAACTGCCTCCTGGCGCGCCGCATGGCCGAACGCGGCGTGCGCTTCATCCAACTGTTCCACATGGGCTGGGACCAGCACGGAAACCTCCCGGGGCAGCTGCCCGGACAATGTCGCGACACCGACCAGGCTTCCGCGGCGCTCGTCGCCGACCTCAAACGCCGCGGCTTGCTCGACGACACGCTCGTCGTCTGGGGAGGCGAGTTCGGCCGCACCGTTTATTGCCAGGGCAAGCTGACCCGGGAGAAGTATGGCCGCGACCATCACCCCCGCTGCTTCTCCATATGGATGGCCGGCGGCGGCATTCGGGGCGGCGCGACCTACGGCGAAACCGACGACTTCTCCTACAACGTGGTGAGGGATCCCGTGCACGTGCATGACCTGCACGCAACCATCCTCCACCAGATGGGAATCGACCACACTCGCCTGACCTACAAATACCAGGGGCGCCACTTCCGGCTCACCGATATCGCCGGCGACGTCCTCAACCCGATTCTGGCGTAGATCCTCCCAATCGCCGAGGCGACCCGCCCTCGTTAAAGCGAACCCGGCCGCCCTTTGAGCCAGCGTTACTCGCCTCATCCACCGGTCAACTTGCGGACAGGGATGTCCGCGCCCCCACCGCTGAAACCGCCCTGCTCGATGATCGCCCGCTCATCATCGATTTATTGAATGGGGGCGTTGGGGCGTGGTCGGGCTAGGCTTCGACGCATGGACATTTCCCGCTCGCTGCAATGGAGGACGGTGATCCCCGCAATGTGCCTGCCGTTCATCGCCTCCCTTCTCTACTTCGTGCTGTTCAGCGAACACACGTTCTCGCGGATCATCTATGGCGGAACGAAAGTTTTCACCCTGACCTGGCCGGTCATCGTCATGGCGCTGATCCACCGAAGCCGCCTGCCCCGACTGAATCTACGGAACCCCGTTCACATCAAGGCTCTCCCTCTCGGGGGGGGCGCCGGGCTCGGAATCGCGGGCGCCATGCTCCTCCTGATGCAGACTCCGCTGGGGTCGGTCGTGACCGAAGGCGGCGTCAATATCGGAAGAAAAACCCAGGAGCTCGGCGTCCTCGAGCATTTCTGGATCTTCGCCGCCGGCATCTCGATCTTCCACTCCCTGCTGGAGGAATACTACTGGCGCTGGTTCGTCTACGGTCGACTGCGGGAACTGCTGCCCCGCTGGCCGGCCCACATCGTCGGCGGAGCCTCCTTCGCCGCGCATCACATCGTGATCACCACCCAGTTCTTCCCGTCGGCGTGGGGCGTCTTCTTCGGATGCATGGTAGGCGTCGGCGGCGTCATTTTCAGCCTGCTTTACGAACATCAACACTCGCTCATCGGCGCCTGGATCGCCCACATGATCGTGGATTTCGGCATCATGGCTATCGGCCGCCAAGTGATGGCTTGAGGACGACCTCAAGGGTGTGGAGCCTTCCCCAAGCGCCCCGCCTGCCCATTCGGCGCTCGGGGTCGAACTGAGCCCGGCTCGGCGGACTTCGCCCCAACGCATCGCCAAATCCTTGATGCATGCGAGGGAATGACCGTTCTCCCCGCTTGACCCGGCCTCGCCCTCCAGCTATTCACAGGCTCGCTCGAAAGATTATCCAAGTTTCCCGGTTCCTGAGGACCTTGACCACGCTCCATTCATGAAACAGATTCATCGCACCACCATCCTTCTCGCATTCGCTCTCGGTCTGCCGCTGCTGGCTTCCGCCGAAGACTGGCCGCAATGGCGCGGAGCCCAACGCAATGCCATCGTCGGGGGAGGCTCCGCCGATCTCGCCAAACTCCCGGATAATCCCAAGGTCCTCTGGCGCATGCGCGTCGGCCCCGGCCACTCCGGCCCGGTCGTGGTCGGTGGCAAGATGCTCTATCTCGACCAGGTCGACGGCAAAGAGGTCGCCCACCTCATCGATCTCAAGTCCCGGAAGGAGATCTGGCGCCGCATCTACGACCCCAATCCCGCCGAGTATTCCAACTTTGGCACGGGACCGCGTTCGACGCCGACCGTGGATGGCGATCGCATTTACGTCCAATCAGGCCGGGGCAAGCTCGCCTGCCTCGGTCTGGCCGATGGCGAGATTCGCTGGGCTGTGGACTTTGAGAAGGATTTCGGCGCGACCTGGTTCGGCAATCGCAGCGGCAATCCCGAGGCCAAGCAAACCGCCGCCCGCCGGCACGGCAACAACGGAGCTCCGGTCATCCTGGGCGATCGCATCTTCGCCGGAGTCGGCGATCCCGATGGCGCCACCCTCGTCGCCTTCAACAAGCACACCGGCAAGAAACTCTGGCAGTGCGGCACGGACAATGCCGCCTACTCCTCGCTCATGGCCGGCAAACTCGGCGGCGTCGACCACGTCATCCACTTCAACGCCGACGCCCTCGTCGGAGCCGACGCCGCCACCGGCGACGTCCTGTTCCGCATCCCCATCAAGACCGGGGCCAAACGCCACACCGTCACCCCGATCCTCGAAGGCGACACGGTTTGGGTGTCGTCCCATTCACAGGGCCAATACAAGACGCAGGTCAACGGCCGCAAAAAGATCGAAAGCGCCTGGCGTCTCGAGGATGTGAAGACCCAACTCTCCACTCCGGTTCTCGTGGACGGCCATCTCTACGGCCTTGGCACCACCTACCGCAATGTCGCCGACTTCGTCTGCATCGACTATGCAACCGGCAAGGTGAAGTGGAACCAGGAGCGCTCCTTCGGCGACTACGCCTCCATCATCGCCATCGGCGACAAACTGCTGACACTCAACTCCAACGGTGAGTTGACGCTGCTCCGCGCCAATCCCGAGAAATATGAGGAACTGGGTCGCACACAGGTCTGCGGCAAAACCTGGAGCTTCCCGGCCTATGTCGACGGCGTGCTCTACGTCCGCGACGAACGCCAGATCCTCGCGATGGAATTGGGGGACTAGTATTGCTGCCGAAGGTCCTCTTGAATGGCTTGATGCCCGCGGACTGACACGGGAATAAGGACAAGGGAATTGATTCATTCCCCTGTCTTTGCTCGCGGCGGATCTCCTCGCCTTCAACCAATTCTAGAAACCGGCGGATCCCAGATCAATCACCCGGCCTTCCTCACCGCCACGCACTCGATCTCGAATTTCAGCGACTCCGGCAGGCAGTTGGTGATTGTCGTCCGCGCCGGATAGGGCGGCTGGAAACACTCACGGTATAGCTCGTTGAACTCCTTCAGATCCGCCGGGTCACGCACGTAGTTGCGGGTCTGCACCACGTGATCCAAACCGCTGCCCGCCGCCTCGAGGATGCGTTTCATGTTGCTGATCGAACGACGAAACTCCCCGGCAAAGGTGTCGACGACTATGTTGCCGTCATCGTCCACCGAAGCCTGCCCGGAAACGAATATGGTTTCGCCCACCATGACG
>CAZFLK010000227.1:0-7816 GCA_964519245.1 uncultured Verrucomicrobiota bacterium | reverse complement strand
CGATTGGCAGAAGCCGGTGATCATCCCCTTCGACGACAAGGCGCGGGAGCTGATCGCGCAGCTTCGCAACCCGACGATCCCGCTGCATCGCGGTCTGCTGCGGGGATTGCAGCGTTACACCGTCCAGATCTCGCCCCGGCTTCTGAACGCAAACGCGACCGCCTTCGAGAAGCTGCGTGATGACCAGTTCCACGTCCTGATCTCGCCGGAACTGAACTACTCCAAACATTTCGGCCTCACGCTCGATGAGGAGCATGCAAATCGACAATTCCTTTGCTCATGAAAATTCCGGCAAACGAACCGAGGCGCGACTGCGCTAGGAATGGGTTCTTCGACGTTTTCAGTGGAATGCGCTCGGCGACAGAACGCCCGGGGCCGGGCGAACACGGCTTGACCAGCGTCAACTTCCGGGGAGCACACGCGCCTCGCGTGTGGCGATTGGCGCCCTCGCCGATCGCCATTGCGCGCGCGACGTTTCACGAATGTCGTGGCGGGTTTCATCGCGCCCAGCCTGCCTGGGTGGCCCCTTTGACGCGCGAGGTTCCACCCCGTCCGAAGGCTCAACTCCGCCCCGTTCATCGGCGAGGCGCCGATGAATGCACGCGAGGCGCGCGCGCTCCCCGGTAGGACTCCGAAGCCGCAGTACCCTTGAACGTCAGACCCCTTTGATAAAATGAATCCAACAACACCATGAACTACGGAATCACCCTCAAAGTCTCCGGCGATTACGCCCTGTTCTCCCGACCCGAGATGAAGGTTGAACGCGTCTCCTACGACGTGATGACGCCTTCCGCGGCGCGCGGCGCACTGGAAGCCATCTACTGGAAACCGCAGATCCGCTGGATCGTCGATGAGATCCACGTGCTCAAGCCGATCCGCTTCACGAACGTGCGGCGGAACGAGGTCGGCTCAAAGATCGCGGTCAAGGGCCCGACCGGCGTGAACGCCGCCATGAAGGACGCCGCCGTGCGTCCGGAAATGGATGTCGCCGCCCATCGTCAGCAGCGCGCCTCCCTCCTGCTCAAGGATGTCGCCTACCTGATCCGCGCGCATCTTGTTGTGCTGGACAGGCGCGTGGAGAAGGACGGGCCGGAAGCGTCGGACGCCGAAGCGGCCGGCAAGCATCTGGAGATGTTCAAACGTCGCGCGCGTAAGGGGCAGTCCTTTCATCATCCCTACCTTGGCTGCCGCGAGTTTCCCGCGGACTTTGAACTCATCGAATCCGAGGCCGACCTGCCCCAACCGCCACCCGAATTGGCGGCGGAAAAGGACCTCGGTTTCATGCTGCACGACATCGAGTTCGCGCAGGATCGCGCCACCAAGAAGGTGACGTCCGCGACCCCGCATTTCTTCCGGGCCGTCCTGCGCGACGGCGTCATCCGCGTCCCCGAACTCCCGTTTCCCCTCCGGCCATGATCCTCCAAGCCCTCAACGATCTCTACACCCGCCTCGCCGCCGATCCCGACTATGAGATCGCGCCGCCGGGTTTCTCGCCGCAGAAGATCAGCTTTCGCGTTGTGCTTCGGCCGGATGGATCTGTGCATGACATCGAGGATGCGCGGCTTCCGAATGACAAGGGGAAGCTAATGACAGTTTCGACCCTGGCTCCGAGCGAAGCCCAGCGTTCGGGAGCCGGGGTGAACCCGTGTTTTCTCTGGGACAACCAGACCTACCTGCTGGGCCGCCAACCCGAGGACAAGAAGGACGGTTTCGGGCGGGAGCGTTTCGAGGCCTTCCGGGACCTGCACATCGGCTTGGAGGCGGAGATTGACGATCCGCAGTTCTCAGCGGTCTGTCGCTTCCTTGAGGGGTGGATGCCGGAACGGATCAGCGAATTTCCAATCCTCGACGAAGTCGGGACGGGATTCGGAGTCTTTCAGGTCAGCGGGGACAAGCGCTGCGTTCACGAGCGCGAAGCTGTTGCCAACTGGTGGAACGCGCGCCAGTCCTCGGCTGATTCCGGACCGGAGGCGCAATGCCTCATCTCCGGTGACAATGCCCCTATCGCGCGCTTGCATCCCAAGATCAAGGGCGTGGCGGGCGCGCAATCCTCCGGCGCGTCGATCGTCTCCTTCAACGACACGGCCTACAAGTCGTTCGGCAAGTCTAAGAGCTTCAACAGCCCCGTCGGCGAGGAGGTCGCATTTCGCTACGGGACGGCCTTGAACTCGCTGCTCACCGGCCCGATGTCGCATCGGCATCGCCTGCGCATCGGCGACGCCACAACCGTCTTTTGGACCGACAAGCCGACCACGGTGGAGGACTGTTTCGCGGAACTCATCGGCGGCGGATCCTCGGTCGTTGATGAAGTTCAGGACTCCGGGCAGCGCGCGCGGATCGAGCGACTGCTCAAGGCCGTCCGCGATGGCGGGAAGTTCGAGGACTTTGGAGAGGAACTGGACGCCGGGTTCTGCATCCTCGGTCTCGCGCCCAATGCGGCCCGCCTGTCCGTACGCTTCTTTCACCGTTCCTCCGTCGCCGAACTCCTGCGACGCCTGCACGAGCACCAGCAGTGTTTCCGGATGGTCCGGGAATTCGAGCAGCCCAAGGGCAAACGACACGCTGACTCCGAGTTTCCCGCCGCCGGGCAGATTCTGCGGGAGACTGCGCGCGTCGTCGACGAAATTCCGCCCCTGCTGGGCGGCGCGCTGGCCCGCGCGATCGTCGAGGGCGTCAATTATCCGGAGGCGCTATTCACCGCGATTATCCGTCGCATTCACGCCGACCGGACCGTCAATTACCTCCGCGCCGCCGCCCTCAAGGCGACGCTCGTCCGCAACCACAAACACGAAATACCGACCATGCTCGATCCCAACAACCCCGAACCGGCCTACCGCCTCGGCAGGCTTTTCTCCGCCCTGGAAAAGACCCAGGAAGACGCCCTCGGCCCCGTGAACGCCGGCATTCGCGACCGCTTCTACAGCGCCGCGTCAGCCACGCCCGCCAGCGTCTTCCCGCGTCTCCTGCGGACCTACCAGCATCACTTGGCCAAGTTGACCGGTGGATTGGAAGTGCGCCGTGAACAATTGATCCAGGAGATCCTCGATCCCATTAAGGACTTCCCGGCGCAGTTCAACCTCAAACGCCAGGGCATCTTCGCCATCGGCTACTACCATCAGCGCAAGGACTTTTTCACGAAGAAGGGCGAAGCCGCCGAAGCCCCGGAAGCCGCGCCGGCCGAGACGGCAAGCGCGTGAGGAAAGAAGACCCGCGCCACGGAATGCACCTCGACGCCGACAACGCCTCAGAGCGTCCGATCCCATTTCTGGGAGCGCACGCGCCCTTGCGTGCACTCATCGGCGCCTCGCCGATGAGCGGGGCGGGGCGGGGCCTTCGAGGTCTTCGTGCCTCTGTTCGTCCCGGGGGCAACTCCGGGCAGGCTGGGCGCGAAGAGAAGGTCCTGATCCGCGGTACCATGCCAGCGCGCAACGGCCATCGGCGAGGGCGCCGATGGCGGCACGCGAGGCGCGCGCGCTCCCCGGACAATGTTCCAGTCCACCGCAGATCTGGCGCGCCAGCGGAAGTGCGCCTCTCCATTTGATTCACGATTCGACAAGACAGACAAACCTCAAACCAACACGACAACTCCAAGGAAAGAAACACCATGAACTACCGCTACGACTTTCTCTATCTCTTCGACTGCCAGGACGCCAATCCCAACGGCGATCCCGACGCCGGCAATCTCCCCCGCCTCGACGTGGAGACCGGCCAGGGCCTCGTCACCGACATCTGCCTCAAGCGCAAGATCCGCAATTTCGTCGCCATGACCGCCGCCGGCGACGATAGCCGGCGCATCTACTTCACCGAGGGCGCGGTTCACAACAATCAGCACAAGGACGCCTACGAGGCGATCGGCGAGAAACCGGACAAGAAGGTGAAGGCGGAAGTGAAGGACAAGGCCACGGCTTGGATGTGCGAACATTACTATGATGTCCGCACCTTCGGCGCCGTGATGTCCACCGAGGTCAACTGCGGACAGGTTCGCGGCCCCGTGCAGCTTTCGTTCGCCCGCTCGCTCGATCCCATCGTTTCCAGCGAGCACGCCATCACCCGCTCGTCCGTGACGAACGAAAAAGACATTGAGAAAGAACGCACCATGGGCCGCAAGTTCACGGTGCCGTACGGACTCTACCTGGCCAAAGGCTTCGTGAATCCCTTCCTCGCCAAACAGACCGGCTTCAGCGATGACGACCTGGAGTTGCTGTTCAACTCGTTGGAAAACGCCTTTCAATTCGATCAATCGGCCGCCCGTCCCGCCGGCAGCATGAACCCCCGCAAGCTGATCGTCTTCAAGCACGACAACGAACTCGGCAAGGCCCCGTCGCACAAGCTGTTCGAGGCGGTAAGCGTGCAGAAAAAGGACGAGGTCGAGGTCGCGCGCTCGTTTGCGGATTACGAAGTCGCCATCGACCGCGCCGCCATCCCTGAGGGTGTCGAAGTGATTGAACGGATTTGAGGTCACAGATTGTGACCTCAAGTTGCAGGGCTGGGGAATTGAACTGGCGCTGGAAAGATGCCAGTAAGATGGTCAGATGGACGAACGATATCGCAAATTCGAGCGCTTGATTGGGGATATGCGTCGCCTGATCGAGAATCCGGAGACCGTTGCAGAGCGTTATGATCTCCCACCACTTGACCTCGCAGTTGGCCGGGTTTGTGGATGAGTTGACGGTCGATGCGGAAAAGGTCCGGGAGCTGTTGGAGGTTGCGGGGCTGTTGCGCAATTCGAATGTGCAAGGGCGCCTGATTGCAGAAGAACAGATCCTTAGTTTTCTCGCCTTCCTGGCCGATATGTGTCGCGTTCGTCCGGGGCTGGATTCCGAGCGCGAAGGGGTGGAGGACGACTGCGGGAAGGTCTTGCGGGAGATTCACGGATTCGCGGTCGGGTGTTTTTCGTTCAAACGAGCGCGGGACACGTTCGGCGGGAAGCGTCGGTCGGGCGCCTTCGCAATTCTTGGCGCGGTCGGGCCGTTGGGCGATTCGACCCGAAGCGCGAGATCGGGGTTCATTCCGGCCGAAAGAAATGAATGACGCGAAGAGACGCCGACCGATTCCGGATTCCGAGTTCCAAACTCCGCATTCCACCGTGTTTTCCGACGACGAACTCCTCCCGCTTTCCGCGCTGCAGCACTGGCTGTTTTGTCCGCGGCAGGCGGCGCTGATCCACCTGGAGCAGATGTGGGCGGACAACCGCTTCACAGCGGAGGGCGATGTCCTGCACGAGAGAGCCCACGACGGCCATGGCGAATCCCGCCCGGGCATCCGGATCACGCGGACGATGCCCGTGGTCTCGCGCCGACTTGGTCTCGCCGGCCAGTGCGACATCGTGGAGTTCCACGCGGACGGCGCCGTCATCCCGGTGGAATACAAGCGAGGCAAGCCGAAGTCGAACGACGCGGACCGCGTCCAGCTTTGCGCGCAGGCGATGTGCCTGGAGGAGATGCTGGGGGTGAAGATTCCCCGGGGCTTCCTGTTCTACGGGAAACGGAAACGCCGCACGCCAGTGGAGTTCGATGCCGATCTGCGTCATCTCGTGGAAACGGCCGCCGCCGCCCTGCATGAAACCGACGCCTCCCGCATGACGCCCCTGGCGGAATACGAGCCGCGCCGCTGCGACAGTTGTTCGTTGCTGGATATTTGCCAGCCCAAGGCGCTCCGCTTCAAGCGCGGCGCGGCGGCGTGGTTCGAGGCCGCGCTGCGGGCCGATCACCAGACGGCTTCAACCGGGGAGTCCGGGGCATGAAAACGGCCGTCCTTGGTCAAAACCGCCACGCCTCGCTCCAACGCGGCCGCCGCGATCAGTCGGTCCGCGGGATCGCCGTGTTCCCACACGAGTTCCGCCGCCAACAGCCAATGCTCGACCGAAGTTTCACTCAGTTCGACGGAATTGAATTTCCGCAGTCGCGGCAACCACTCCCGGACCGAACCGGCCAACGGCAATTTTCCCCGGCGGCGTTTCCATTCCAGTTCCCAGAGCGATACCGCGCAGATCGTGCCGCCGCGTTTCCCTTTCAGGCAGGCATCCAGGAAATCGCCGGCAACCACCGAGAGTCTGCCGGGATCGGTCAGCCACCAGAGCAGAACATGGGAATCGATCACCATGGATTACGATCGTCCTCCCTTTGGGCTTCCCAGAGGTCCGAAGGGAGCGGCCCAAGCGCCTCCCCCTCGTCATTTTCGCCGCCGGGTTTTGCCAAAGCACGAAGCTCCGCCAGGATTTCCGCGTCCGGCTGCCCGCCGTTCACCGGCCGGATCTCCAAGGCCTCGCGTCCGCGATCCGTCACGATCAACGGCTCGCCCGTCGCCTCAATCTCCCGGAAATACTCCAGCATCCTGGCCTTCAACCGGCTTTTCGAAACCGTCTTCATGCCGCCCAATTTGACCATGGTCATGACCATGGTCAAACGGAAAAAAGAACGGGACGCGGAACACGGGGCGAGGGGCGAGGAAATCACGCTTCATCAGCCACGTTTTCCCGCCCGCGATTGGAAACGGATGAGGAGCGCGGAATTCATTCCGCTTCAACGCTGGATGTTCCGCCGCGTGGGAGAGCCCGTAAAACGCGGGTTGCCGAAGATCGAAGCGGAGTCGCCCCGCGCCCTTTGTCCCGCGTCCCTTTCCATCCATGAAAACCCACCTCAACACCCTGTTCGTCACGCTTGAGGGCGCTTATCTGCGCAAAGACGGCGCCGCCGTCGAGATCCGCCACGAGGGCGAGACCCGGCTCCGCGTGCCGCTGCACAACCTCGACGGCATTGCCGCCTTTGGCTGGGACATCACCGCCTCCGCCGCGCTCATGCACGCCTGCGCCAAGGCCGACGTCGCGCTCACCTTCCACAACCCTTACGGGAAATTTCTCGCCAGTTCGCACGGTCCGATCAGCGGCAACGTCCTCCTGCGCCGCGCGCAGTATCGCGCCGCCGACAACGAGGCCGCCTCCGTCGCCATCGGTCGCAACCTTATTGCCGCCAAGATCGCCAACACCCGCGCCCTCCTCCAACGCGCCGCCCGTGATCACGGCGAGAAGTCGCCCGAGAACGCCACGGAACTGGTGCGAACCGCCGATTTCCTCTCCGTGCGTCTCGACCTCCTGCGCCGCGCCGACAACCTGGATTCCATCCGCGGGGTGGAGGGCGACGCGGCCGCCGCCTATTTCGCCGTCTTCAACCGCCTCATCACCCTGCCGGATCCAGGACCGCTTCGGCTCGAGGGCCGGACCCGCCGCCCGCCGCTCGACCCGGTGAACGCGCTGCTCTCCTTCCTTTACGCCCTCCTCGCACACGACTGCCGCTCCGCCGCCGAATCCACCGGCCTCGATCCCCAGTGCGGCTTCCTCCATCGTGACCGGCCCGGCCGGCCTTCACTGGCCCTGGACCTGATGGAGGAGCTGCGTCCGGCGCTCGCCGACCGCGCCGCCCTCACGCTCATCAACCGCCAGCAGATCGGCCCGGACGATTTCAAGATTGAGGAGAACGGGGCCGTCCTGCTGAAGGACGATTCTCGCAAGGTCGTTCTCCAACATTGGCAGGAACGCAAGCAGACCGAGTTGCTCCATCCCTTCCTTCAGGAGAAGATCACCCTCGGCCTGTTGCCCCACATCCAGGCCCGGCTCCTGTCCCGCCATCTCCGCAACGACCTCGACGCCTATCCCGCCTTCTTGGTGAAGTGACGGGAAGTTGGAAGTCGGAAGTCGGAAGTTGGAAGTCCGAAGTTGGAAGTCCGAAGTTGGAAGTCCGAAGTTGGAAGTCCGAAGTCGGAAGTTGGAAGTCGGAAGTCGGAAGTCGGAAGTCGGAAGTCAGAAGTCAGAAGTCAGAAG
>CAZFLK010000226.1:0-7836 GCA_964519245.1 uncultured Verrucomicrobiota bacterium | reverse complement strand
ATCATCTCGCCGAACTGAACCACCTTGCTGCAGCCGGCCAACTGCAGGACATCCAGCGAGGACTCGGTATTCGACGTCGCGACGATCGGCACTTCCTTGCTGGTCTCCCGCACCGTGAAGGCAATATGCGTGTTCACGACGTCCGTCCCGGTCGCCACCACCATCGCCGCATGCTCAATGCGGAGCTTGTGATAGGTCTCGGCTCGGTCCGGCTCGCCAACGACAACGCTGATGTCCATGTCATGAAAATGCAGAGCCTGTTCGGGATCCGGAACAACCAGGGCGTAGGGATAGTTGTATTGCTCCAGCTTGGCAATCAACGCGACCGTAACCGGGTCGTGCTTGGTGATGATCACGTGGCCCTCGATGCCTTCGGGCAACTCCCTCGGCGTCCGCGCCGCCTGCTGCGCCGCCATCCAGGGCGCATAGAAGAACTCAATGAACGTGAAGGGCAGGATGACCAGGAGAAACAGGATGCCGGACCCCAGAACCAGGATCGAGAAGGCGCGGCCCGTGTCCGTATGGAAGGTGATATCGCCGAAACCCAGCGTCGACATCACGGTCAACGTCCAATAGAACCCGGTCAACCAGGTGTGCTCCTGCCCTTCCCGGAGCATCAGAATATGAAACACCACCGTGTACATGATCACCATCACCGCCAGGAGGAGCAGAAACCGGAAGAGCAACGACAGGTTTCGCTTGCCGCTCCCCTCGCGGACAAAGTGCGGAAACATGGCAAAGACGGTCTTCATGATGGATTCAATCCAGGACGCTCGCGCTAAACAGGGCAATCAATCGGTTCGGGGCATTTCTATGCCGGCCAATCCGACTCGTAAATGACAACTTGGAACGCTTTTTGTCAGCGACTCCCTGGTTCAGTACTTGCGCCACAGCGACGGCGCGAACAGGACCAGCACAGCAAAAAATTCCAACCGACCCAACAACATGAACAAGGTCAGCAGCGCCAACGTCGGCGCCGAAAGGTGCGCAAAGTTCTGGGTCGGCCCCACAGCCCCGATGCCCGGACCAATGTTGAACAAGGTCGCCAACGTCGCCGAGAAACTGCTGTCGAGATCCAATGTCGGCTCCAGCAGACTCACCATGCCCGTGCCCAGGGCCGCCATCACCGCGGCGAACCCCACGAAGAAGACGGTCTGCAGCTTGAGTTGCTCGCCCACCGAATCGCCGTTCAGCCGCAGCGCAATGACCTGGCTCGGCCGGAAAGCCGAGATGATCTCCAACCGCACCACGCGGGCGAACAACAGCCAACGACTGATCTTGATGCCCCCGGCCGTCGATCCCGCACAGCCGCCGATGCACATCAGCAACATCAGGATCCACTCCGAGAATGGCGGCCAACTGCCATAGTCCTCCGTCGCAAAACCCGTCGTGGTCACAATCGAAACCACCTGAAAGATCGATTCCCGCACGGCATGCCCGAATGAATGGTTGCCCAGGGCCATCAGGTCCAGCGCCAGAACCACCACCGCCACCGTCACCACCGTCAGGAAAAGTCGGGTCTCCTCCTCCCGCTGCCAACGATTCCAATCCCCCCGCAACAACCAGGCGTAGAGCATGAAACTCACCGACCCCAATAGCATGAACAGGCTCAACCACAACTCGATGCCCAGGCTGTCGAACGCAGCCACACTCTCGTTGTGCGGACTGAACCCGCCCGTCGACACCGTTGCAAACGCATGGCAGACCGCGTCGTAGAAACTCATGCCCAACAACATCAACCCGGCAAAACAGGCAATCGACAGACCCAGGTAGATCTGCCACAGGCGCAGGGCCACGTCGTGAATGCGGGCCTGCAACCCGCCGCCGGATCGCGCCGAGGACTCATGATGGAACAACGCCTTGCTGCCCACACCCAGATAAGACAAAAGAGCCACGAACAACACCAGGATCCCCATGCCGCCCAACCACTGCGTCAATGACCGGTAAAGCAGGATGCTGCGGGGATACAGGTCCAGATCCGGAATCACGGTCGAACCCGTCGTCGTGAATCCCGACATCGACTCAAACACCGCCGCGACAAATCCCAGCCGAGGCTCGCAGAACATGTAGGGCAACGCCCCGAAAACAGCGCAGATCACCCAGCCAAGCCCGACCACCGCAATCGCCTCCTTGCGCAGCACTTCCTCGCGCGCGCCCGCCCCCAGGGCCAGCAACACCATCCCGGTCAACGCGGTGATTCCGGCCGACAGGACAAACGCCTCCGTGGCGTCGGCGCGCGTGTAGGTTTCGCCGAAAGCCCATTCAAACCCCAGGCAGACCAGCATCGCCGCGGCAATGAAGAACAACAAGACCCCGAACAATCGGCTGAGCAGACGATAGTTCATCAGGCGGTCAACAGCTTCACCGCGGCCTTGCGCGCCTCCGGCGCCACAATGGCATAGATGGTGTCGCCCGCTTCGATCGCATCGTCCGCCGCCGGCACAAAGGCCTGCTCCCCCCGCAGGATCGCCACCAGTCCGCTTCCCTTCGGCAACTTGAGATCACTGACTCGCGTTCCCTTGATGCGGCTCCCGTCGCGAGCCACCGTCTCGATCACCGCCACGCCGCCAAACAGGGTCATGACGATATGATACTTGTCTTCGGTGACGAAACGCAGCAGGTCCCGACCGGTCGTGACCCGGGGACTCACCGCGCCCAGGATCCCCAACCGCTTGGCGTTGTGGGAGATGATGTCCGCATAATCACCCCGCTGCACCAGCGCCAGGCAATACCGCGTGCCCAACGACTTCGCCTGCAGGCAGGTCATCACGTTGTCCTCGTCGTCACGGCTCGCCGCAATGAAGAAATCCGCCTCGCCCACCTGCTCCTCCCGCAGCAACTGCAGCGAGGTCGCGTCGCCATTGAGAACGACCGTGTGATGCAGCGTCTCCGACAGATCGAGGCAGACCTTCTTGTCCTTTTCAATGATTCGCACCCGGAAGTTCTGTCCCTCCAGGGACTGGGCCAACGCGAAGCCGTATTCGCCCCCGCCGTAGATGACGATGTTCAACTGGCTGGGAGCCTCCGCCGCCGGCTGAAAGATCGGCAGGGCCTGGTGCAATTGGTTCGGCTCGCCGAAAATGGTCACCAGATCGCCCACCTGCAGGATCTCATCGGCCGCGGGAATCAGGCTCTCACCGTGCCGCTGGATAAAGGCCACGCGGACGCGCGCCGGCAGGCCCAATTCCTTCAGAGTGGTCTCCGCCGCAGCCCCATTGGGCGAAACAAAGGTCTGCTGCAACTCAACCCGACCACGGGCCAACTCTTCCACAAAGGACTTCTCCGGATTCCGGACAAACTTGGCCAACTCCACCGCCGCCAACCGCTCCGGACTGAACAGGTAATCAACCCCGAAATGCTCCCGGTAATTGAACAACCACTCCTCACGCTGAACCGCAAAATGAACCCGCGCCACGGTCTTCTTCGCCCCCAACGACTTCGCCATCGAGGCTGAAACCAGATTCGTGTTGTCGTCGCTCGTCAACGCAAAGAACAGGTCGCACTCATCCACCCGCGCCTCCGCCAGCGCGCTGACCGAGGCCCCCGAGGAGGCGATGATCATCGCGTCCAGTTGCTCATCCAGTTCCGCCGCCAGCTTTTCGGATGCCTCGATAACGCAGATGTCATGCGACTGGTTGGACAGAATCCTGGCCAAATGCAGCCCTATCTCCCCCGCGCCAACGATGACAATATTCATGAAAAAGGCGGGAACATACGCCCACGACTTGCGTCCGCAAGGTGAAATCTGCGCGAGCTCTCACCCGTGCGCCCAACCGCGATCGGCGAGGATTTCCTGCCCCGTGATCGCGCGACTGGCGTCGCTGGCGAGAAACAGGACCACGTCGGCCACTTCCTCCGGCTGCAACAGATCCGGCGAACACTGGACATCCCGCAGCCTCCGCTTCACGGCGGGGGTGACAAACTGATCCAACTGCCGATCCGTCATGATCCAGCCGGGAGAGACCGTGTTTACGCGAATCCGGTCCGGCCCCAACTCGCGCGCCAACGCCCGGGTGAAGCCGATCACGCCCCCCTTGGTCGCCACATAGGCGCTCATGTTGTTCGGCGAAATATGAAAGGTGATGGAGGAGAAATTTACAATCGCCCCGCCCCGCTTTTTCAACCAAGGAGCCGCGTGCTGCGCGGTGAGGAAGAAGGACCTCAGGTTGGTTGCGAACAGATCGTCCCAGTCCGCGGCGCTCATTGTCTCCAGGGTGATGCGCGGATCACGGGCCGCATTGTTGACCAGGACATCGATGCGTCCTTCCTTCTTGCCAACCTGCTCAAGCCACGCGCGAACCTGCGCCTCGCGCCGCAGATCCGCCTTCTTGAAATGCGAGCGTTCGCCCAGTTCCGCCGCCAAGGCCTTCCCGGCCGCGACGTCGACGTCGCAGAACCACACCCGGGCTCCCTGATCATGAAAGCGGCGCACTGTGGCAGCGCCGATGCCATTGGCGCCCCCAGTCAGGACGACCACTCGATCCTTCAGTTCCGGATAACTCGCCATGCCGATCAATCCTCCCGACCTATTGCGGGACAAACCCTTCCACCAACTGGTCCGCCTCGTCGAAATCCTGGTCGCTGAGCTTCTCCGCCAAGGCCGGAATGCGCTCCCCGGCCAACTCGTCATCCTGCTTCGCCGCAATCAAATACCACGCATAGGCCAACACCTTGTTCTCCGGCACGCCCTTGCCCTCTTCGTAGAGCACGCCCAAGAGCGATTGCGCCTTGGCGTTGTTTCGGTCGGCTCCGAACTTCAACCATTTGAAGGCTTCCTTGTAATCCTGGTCCACATCCCCGCCCTCGTAATACTTGTGTCCCAGGAAATAAGCCGATTCCGTATGACCGCCCTCCGCCTTGGCCTTCAACGAATCGAGGAACGAACCCGCCTGCCCCATCGCGTTGGTCATGTCGTCCGTCGGCGCCGCCACAAACCGATTCGTGTCGGGACGATAGGCGCTGAGCCGATCCTTCATCGACACCATCCCCTCCGGCAACTCGGCCTCCGGCGGCGACGGCGGGTCGGTCGACACTTCCTGCGTCGCGGACTGCTCCGCCACGACGACCGACTCCTCTTTGCCTCCACAGCCCGCGAACAGGCCGACTGCCACGACCGCGGACACTGTCGTCTTCAAACTTGCTTGCTTCCTACACGGCAACTTCATCGGAAGCACCCTAACGGATCTTTCCGCGAAATCAAACCCACTCAAAATCACTTGCCCTCAGCCATAACAGTTCCCTATTCTCTCCACGCCGTCGGTTTCCCCCAAACCGACCCGCGGGCAGGCTGGGGTCGTAGCTCAGTTGGTAGAGCATCTCGTTCGCAATGAGAAGGTCAGGGGTTCGAATCCCCTCGGCTCCACCAGCCTTCGCCCGTAACGCAGTGGAGGGAGAAGGCTGCCGCGTCAACTTGTCGCGCCGGAGTTTCCTACGAAGGCGGAGGCTCGAAGAGCGACGACGGGCCACCCTCTGATCTCACACCCAGGCTTCGGCTCGGCATACGCCCGGGAGTCTGGCTCACTTCTTCTCCAACCGTCGCGCCTTCCGCGAGACGTCCATTCGAGCGCTCAAGTCACGCCACTTGGAAGCGCTCCACGCTCCGGCATCACGCCAAATCAATCGCCCCTCTCGGTCGAGCAGGAAGATATGGATGTCTGATTCCGTGTTGATTCCCAGGGCGCGTTTGAATGGCTCTTTCTCCAGGTGAAAGGTCACTGTCCGCGACCGGGCTCCCGGATCCTTGATTCCGCCACGCATCCCCTTGTAGATCAACCAGCGTGTCATGCGCCCCATTGGCTTGATCGTCGGAAACTCATAATAGGCAAAATCCGAACGCTCCTTGACCGCCCCTTCGAGTTTGTCGAGCCAGGTATCCACCGTCGACTGTTGTTCCTGCTCGAAGGCAACGATGGCGACATTGAACTTTGCCTTCGTGAAGGCGTCCGGAAAGCGGACCATGTCCCCATGCAGGTTCCGCCCCTCTGTCTTCGGAAAGACAACCGGTTCAGCCATGATGGCGGAGCTAACCATTGAGATCGAACACGCAAGGACCAACGCCAGATTCAACCCAAGCTTCATAAACAGAAATCGGCTTCAATTCCGATTGACGCAAGCCTCGGACTGACGCGACGAGGGCAAACAGCAACTGCCGGGCAAGAACCTTCGCCGCGTTTCACTTCCCGGTCTTCAGTCGCGCTTCAAGGAAGGACGCCACGGCCTGGCCCAGAAAAACGTTCCCCGGTTCCTTGAAATGGCAATCGTCAACTCGCTGCAAATCCCCCAATCGCGGCATGATCGCAGCGAACAGGTCGTCAATCTCGATGTTGTGCGACGCCATGACCTCCGCTGCGGCGGCATTGCGTTCCACAATTGATGCGGCTGTAAACCGCTTCTTGGGAACGTCAGGCAAAGGCGTCGTACTGGCCCAGATCAAGGCCGCGCCGGTCTGTTTCATTCTCTCGATCAGTTGGCCCAGGCGGCTCGTGTAGTCATCGATTCTGGAATTGCGATCGTGAATGCCGAAGTTGAAGTGGATGAGGTCCCACTTCCCATCGCCCAACCAGACGTCCAACTTCTTCAAGCCGGTCGCGGTCGGCCCGCAATTCGCCGGCGCGCGGTGCACATTGGCCTTGCCCGCCAGCTCCTTCCGCACGGTCTGGGTGTAGGCCCGCGAGACGGAGTCGCCGATCAGCAAGACACGCGGCAGTTCCGGGTCGTCCTCAACGAAATCCCAGGCATTGGATTGCCCCGCAACTTTCTGACGCTTGTGAATTGGCAGGTAGAACCCGCCCAATTCCGCCTGCAGAACCCGCTCCCACGCCTGCCGCTCAGGACTCAGCGTCGCAACCCAAGCCTGATACTTGTCATCCAACGCCGCAGCAGCTTTCGCCTTCTCCGCCGCAGCCTCCGCCGCATTGGTCGGCTCCGTCTTTTCCTGGGCGTTCAGTGGGTGCGCCGTCAACGCCGCCGCCAGTAGGGTGAGTATCATCTTCATCGGCAGGCAATATGAGACAATCGAACTCGGTAAATCAGCAACTTTCTTCCCGCGTCATCGCGTCGGCCGGCGTTTCGCCAAGGGCCGGCTGATCAACAGCTTGGTCCTCGATCTTGGCGCCCTGAATTCCCCGGCCAGGACGTCTTTCTCGGTGAACCGGGCCATCAGGATCTCTCCGTCCGTGGCGCGGTTGCGGTCCCAGGAGATGTAGATGGTTCCGTCCGGAGCCTGAACGCCGTCGGGATAGGAGACGCCCTTGCGTTCGTCGAGAATCAAGCCGCCTTTCCAAGTGGCTCCGTCGTCGTCGAAAAGCCAGGCGCTGAGTTTTACCCGCCCTTCGTGCGCGTCGATCTTGTCGCCGTGCTTGATCAGCAACAGGCGTCCGGACTGCAGGCGGCGGGTGAAGAAGCGCGCCACGGGATGCTTGATCCTCGAGTTCACCGGCTCGCTCCAGGTCGCGCCGCCGTCATGGGAACGACTTTCCATGATGCCTTCGCGCGTGCGGGCCAGCATCCAGAGCGATCCATCCTGCTTCCCCACGATCATGTGCTCGTGCCAGTCCGGACGAGGGAAGGTCCGCACCCCCCGTCGCTGCCAGGTCTCCCCCTCGTCGGACGAGACAAAGACGTTCGCGCCGCGCAGGGGATCAAGCTCACGAAAGCAACCGCGAAACCGACGAAACCCCGGGCGTTGATCCAGGGAAATCGGCAACATCCATTCGCCGGTGGAAAGCACGGTCGGCTTATTGAGTGTGACGCCATGCCAAATGCGCCGGCTCTGCCTCCGCCTGCGCCTCCACTACGTTCCGGCTTCGGCTCCGGCAGAGCCGGCGCCCATCCGGA
>CAZFLK010000225.1:0-7859 GCA_964519245.1 uncultured Verrucomicrobiota bacterium | reverse complement strand
AGATCGGAAGCAGGCCGGAAAGCAGTTTGACGGCCTGCAGCGCCTCCTTGAGTTCGGCGACGAGCCGATCACGCTCCTTGTCCATGGAGTGCTTGTAGAGAGCCATCTCGATATTGGTGCGAAGCTCCCTTTCCTCGAACGGCTTGATGAGATAGCCGAACGGCTCGGTGATCTTGGCTCGTTGAAAGGTCGCGTCATCCGAGTAGGCGGTTAGGAAGATGACCGGGATGTCAAATTGCTCGCGCACGCGTCGCGCGGTCTCAATGCCATCCATGTCGCCTTGGATCATGATGTCCATGAGGGCGAGGTCGGGCCTGTTCTCGCGGATTTTCTGCAACGCTTCCTCCCCGCTGGAACAGGTGGCCGTCACCTGATAGCCCAGACTCCGCAGGCGATCCTCAATGTCCGCCGCGACGATGCCTTCGTCCTCCGTGACCAGAATCTTTGCGCTCATATTGCTCGGGCGGAAGCGCCCTCGTCTTCGTTGTCTTGGAATTGAATACGGAACTCGGTTTCGTTTGCGCTGCTGAACTCCAGCGTGCCCCCGATCTGTTTGGTCAGAATGCGGACGAGTCGCAAGCCCAGCGAGTTGGAGGTGTCGACGTTGAAGCCTTCCGGCACGCCGACTCCGTTGTCCCGTATCGAGAGCTCGTATTCATCCTTCGAAAGGGGTTCCAGGTCGATGAAAATCGTTCCGGGCCCTCCGGAGGGGAACGCATGTTTGAGTGAATTGGAGACCAGTTCGTTGAGCATGAGTCCGACCGGCACCGCCGTATCGATGTCGAGAAAGACGGGTTTGACCTGGGATTTCAGTTTGATATCGCCCCGGGTTGCGCGGTAGGACTGGAACAGCATCTGGGTGAGGCTGTGCACATACTCCGAGAAGTCGATTCGGGCGAGGTCGGTGGACTTGTAGAGTTTCTCGTGGATCAGGGCCATCGATTTCACCCGGTCCTGGCTTTCGCGGAACAGCTCCTTGACCGCGTTGTCCCGGAGGTAGCCGGACTGCAGGTTCAAAAGGCTGGAGATGACCTGGAGATTGTTCTTCACGCGGTGGTGAATTTCCTGCAGCAGGATCTCCTTTTCCCGGAGGGACCGTCGGATCCGTTCGTCGGCGCGTTTGCGCTCGGTGATGTCATAGGCGATCCAGACGGCGCAGGGTTCGCCGCTGAGGTCGATGAGTTCGGCGCTGATCAAGGCGTCGCGCTCCTCCTGTTCCCTGGTGCAGAAAGATTTCTCAACGCCGGAAATGGCCCGTTCGTCGGCCAGACGCGCGACGATTTCCTTGCGGTCCTCATAGTTTTTCCAAAGAGATAGAGCCAGGGTGGTATGGCCGATGACCTCGTGACGCTGGAACCCCAGCCAGGCGAGGCAGGAGTCATTCATGTCGAGTATGACGCCGGTATCCAACGCGCTGATGAAGATGGCGGCGGGGCTGGATCGGAAGATCTTGGCGAAGCGCTCTTCGGACAGTCGCAGGGCTTCTTCGGTCCGCTTTCGTTCGGTGATGTCCTCCAGAACGGAGATCCAGAACGTGGAGCCGGAGACATCCAGTTTGGAAATGCTGGAAAAGGTGGTGAAGATGCGGCCGTCCTTGTGGCGGTTGCTCATCTCGCCGCGCCAAGCCCCTTTCTTGCGGAGGCGTTCGGCCTGCGTGGCGACGAGCCGATCCTGTTCCTCAGTGGCGTAGGTGTTCAGCACGGAGGCGTGTTGTCCGGTCAGTTCGCCGTGCCCGTAGCCGAACATGTTCTCAAGGGCTGGATTGGCGAATCGGATGACCCCGTCCTTGTCCGTGAGACTGACGCCCTCCGCAAGGTTCTTCAGCGCCTGAGACTGCACTTCGAGGGCCTCGGCGGAGCGTTTTCGCTCCGTGATATTGCTGAACACGACCACGCCGCCATGCACGTGGCCTTCGGCGTCGCGGAGAGGCATGGCGCTGGCTTGCAGCAACGCCGTTTCGGCGCTGCCTTTCCGGCGGACGGCGATTTCGGCGCCGCGGACGTTTTCGCCGCGGATCGCTCGTGTGAGCGGCAATTGTTCCGCCGGATAGAGGGCGGCTTCATCTGGATAAAAGAAGCCGAATATTTCATTCCATTTATCCGGGTCCGGGTCGATCAACTCCATGCCCAGGAGGTCGTAGGCCACCGGATTGTGCAGCATGATCCGCCCGTCCTCGTCGGCCACGATGACGGCGTCCATCATGGAATCGAGGACGGACTGGACGAGGTCGTTGGCGCCGGGGCGGGATCTTTCCTTGCGGGCGGGGAAGGCCTGGAATTCCGCAAGCAACCAAGGCTCCGGGTGTTCGTTGTCGACCGGCTTGGTCAGCGACACGCGGCACTTGAAGGTGGAGCCGCTCCGGGTTCGGCAGCGGCGCTCCCAGATGATCGGCCCCTGTTGGGATCCGGCCAGGGCCTTCAGACGGCTGATGGCGCTGTTGTGGTGTTCGGGAGGGAAAAGATCCCGGAAGGTCAACTCCGAGAAATCTGCGATGGGATAGCCAAACAAGCCGGAGAGCGAGCGGTTGACCTTGATGAAGCTCCCTCCAGGGGACAGACAAGCCATGGCGGTCGACGCCATTTCGAACGTTGTCTGGCCGAGGTTCGGGTGGTCGGTTTTGCCGGCGGACATGAATGAGGCCTGGGTCTGCCGCTCGCAAGCGCCCCGGGACGCCGATCTCGGGAAACCCTCACGGGCGGCGCCCAAGCACAATACAAACCCGCTTTTAATTAAAGCTTTTTTGTGGCGGATGTTCCGCTAAAACGCCGGCGTGCAGAGCGCATCCTTGAAATTCAACGGCGAGAGGTTTCCGAAGACATGAAAGCGGTCATTCTGGCGGCGGGCAAGGGGTCTCGAATGAAGGAACTCACCAGGGAGTTGCCCAAACCGATGCTTGAAGTGGAGGGGCGACCCATTCTGCAGCATATCGTTGAGGGCGTTGTCGCGGCTGGCATCGAAGAGATCTGTGTGATCACCGGCTGGCAGGCGGAGGTTATTGAAGCATTTTTTTGCGATGGTTCTGCCTTCGGAGCGAGGATCAGATATGTCAGGCAGGAGGTGCAGGATGGCACTGGGAAGGCTCCGGAGTTGGCCAAGGCGTTCGTGGGTGACGACGCGTTTCTGCTTACCTACGGGGACATTCTGGTCAAGCCGGAGACCTATGCCGCCATGCTGGAGAAGTTTGTTTCAGGGAGGTTTGACGGGCTGCTGACAGTGACCGGGAGCGAGGATGTGACCCAGGGTGGACTGATGTTCTTCGATGGCGACTTTACGCTGACGCGGTTGGTTGAGAAACCCTCGAGGGAGCAGGTGGCGTCGTTGCGCAGGGAGGGATGGCTCAAGCCGGGGGCGACGGCTTGGTACAACGCGGGCATCTACATCTTTCAGCCCTCCCTGTTCGAGTTTACGGGCGGTTTGGAGAAGTCGCCGCGCGGCGAGTATGAACTGACGGACGCCTTGAGCGCCATGATGGCGGCGGGGCGGGTGATCACAGGATTGGAGATTGCGGGCCGCTGGGTGGATGTGCGTGATCCGGCCGTTCTGGCGTCGTTGCAAAACGGGGTTTGATGTTTCGGGCCGCGGCGGGCGCGGCTTGCCGCGAAGGCCTGTGAACAACCCGTGAACAAGCGGCGAATGGTTCGGGATTCTCTTCGCTTGTGTGCGGGCGTAAACGGCGTTTAATCGACGGATGTCCCACGCCGAGTTTTGCCATCTTCATCTTCATACCGAGTATTCCCTGCTGGACGGGGGGTGCCGGCTGGACAAGTTGATGGCGAGGGCGAAGGAGCTCCATTTCAATTCGCTCGCGCTGACCGATCACGGGGCCATGTACGGGGCGATTGATTTCTACCAGGCCGCCGAGCGCGCGGGCATCAAACCGATCATAGGGTGCGAGGTCTACGTGGCGCCCAACAGCCGTTTTGAGCGGAAGAGCAGCGGCGGGCGGGGCAAGGACGCTTACGCGCACCTGGGATTGTTGGCCAAGGATGAGACGGGCTACAAGAACCTCGTCAAGTTGGTGTCGGCGGGCTTCCTCGAGGGCTACTATTACAAGCCTCGCATCGACAAGGAGATCTTCCAGGAGCATAGCGAAGGCCTGATTGCGATGTCGGGCTGTCTGGCGAGCGAAGTGCCGCAATTGATCATGAAGGGCGAGTTGGACAAGGCCCGCGACGCCATCGATTGGTTCAAGCAGTTGCTGGGACCGGACAATTACTACCTCGAACTGCAGAATCATGGGATCAAGGAACAGGCCTTGGTCAACGAACATTTGATCAAGTGGTCCAAGGACTTCGGGCTCAAGCTGGTCGCGACCAATGACGTCCACTATATCAACAAGTCTGATTCGCATGCGCACGACTGTCTGATCTGCATCGGCACGCAGACCAATCTTCAGGATACGAAGCGCATGCGCTACGCGGAGGAGCAGTTCTTTCTTCGGTCGGCGGAGGAGATGCAGGCGCGGTTCTCCGATGTTCCGGAGGCGGTCAAGAACACCATGGAAGTGGCCGAGAAGTGCAATTTGACCATCACCTTGGGCGAGTTGAACTACCCGAAGTTCATTCCGCCGGAAAGCTTCACGGAGGAAGGCTATCTGCGTTCCATTTTGGCGGAATGCTTGCACAAGCGTTATACGATTCACGCGAAGGCAGAGTGCTCCGAGTTCAAGATCACGGATATTGAGGATGCCCGAAAACTGCCGAATTTCGCTAAGGGCGACGTCGATCTGTCGCAGTATCCCGAAGGGCCGATTTCAGATCTGAACGACCCGAACGTGGCCGCCGGGGTGAAGCTGGTCATTGACCGCCTGCAGACCGAATTGGGGGTGATCGAGCGGATGGGATTCGTCAGCTACTTCATCATCGTCGGCGACTTCGTGCAGTACGGGCGCAGCATCGGGATCACTTGCGTTGCCCGTGGTTCGGCTGCCGGCTCCATCGTCGCCTACCTGATGGAGATCTCGAACGTGGATCCGATTCATTACGGATTGCTGTTCGAGCGATTCCTCAATCCGGAGCGCGTCAATCCGCCCGACATCGACATCGATTTTGCGGATGACCGGCGACTGGAAATCATCAAGTACGTTCGTGAGAAGTATGGGGAGGATTGTGTGGCCCACATCATCACCTTCGGCACCATGGGCGCGAAGTCGGTCGTGCGGGATGTCGGTCGCGTCATGGGGCTCAGTTTTGGGGAAACAGACCGGTTGGCGAAGATGATTCCGCCGGACCTCAAGATGAATCTCAAGAAGGCGCTGGCTCAATCACCGGATTTCAAGACCGCCTACGAGACCGAGGAGGTGACCCGGGAGTTGGTGGATACGGCGTTTGTGCTGGAGGACCTGACCCGCAACACCTCGATCCACGCCGCGGCCGTCGTGATCTGGGATCAACCGATCACGGATCTGTTGCCGGTGAAGCGGGATGAAAGCGGGACGCTGGTCACTCAGTATGCCATGAACCCCGTTGGCGACCTGGGTTTGCTGAAGATGGACTTTCTCGGGCTCAAGACCCTGACGGTCCTGCGCAACGCCTGCCAGATGATCAAGGAGTCCAAGGGAATCGAGATTCCCATTGAAACGCTGCCGCTTGATGACCAGAAGACCTATGACCTGATGAACCGTGGGGAGACGGTCGGGGTGTTTCAGCTGGAATCCAGCGGCATGCGCGACCTCTGCCGAAAATTCAAGATCGCCTCGATTGAGCATATCACGGCATTGATTTCGCTGTATCGACCGGGACCCATGGAGCTGATTCCCGACTTCATCCAGCGTCGTCATGGCGAGGTCCCGGTGGAATACGAACACCCCTTGCTGGAGCGGATCAACGCCGAGACCTACGGGATCATGATCTACCAGGAACAGGTCATGCTCGCGACGCAGTTGTTGGCTGGGTTCACGCTCGGCGGCGCGGATCTGCTGCGACGCGCGATGGGCAAGAAGAAGGTCGAGGTCATGCAGGAGCAGCGGAAGCTGTTCGTGGAGGGCTGCAAGAAGAAGAACGACATTCCCGCCGACAAGGCGAACAAGATCTTCGATCTGTTGGAGAAGTTCGCGGGGTATGGTTTCAACAAATCGCACGCCGCGGCCTACGCCGTGGTCGCGTATCAGACGGCCTACCTGAAGGCCAATTACCCGGTGGAGTTCCTCAGCGCCATGATGACGAACGACATGAGCGACATCGGGAAGCTCACGATTCTCATCAACGAGGCCAAGCTCTACGACATCGAGGTGTTGCCGCCGCATGTCAATGAATCGAAGGTGGTGTTTGCCCCGGCGCAGGATGGGACGGTGATCCGGTTCGGGTTGGCGGCCATCAAGGGCGTGGGCGAGACCGTGGTGGACAAGATCCTTGAGGCGCGCGGCGAGGAGCCTTTCAAGTCACTCAACGAGATGTGCGAGCGGGTCGAGGCGCGCACCTTGAATCGAAAGGTGTTGGAGTCTTTGATCAGGAGCGGCGCCTGCGACTGTTTCGGCGAGACCCGGGCGACATTGTATGCCCAGATTGATCATTCGCTTTCGCGTGCGGCTTCCATCATTTCGGATCGAGCGAAGGGGCAGGGATCGCTGTTCGGCATGATGGAGGAGGAGACCGACACCATTCCTGAGGCGCTGGTCAAGCTGGAGGAGTGGCCTCAGCATGAGATGCTCCAGGCGGAAAAGGAGCTGTTGGGCTTCTACGTTTCCGGACATCCGTTGTCCCCATATGCCCCGTTGATTGAAGCCTATGGCATGTGCACTTCCAAAACGGCGGGCGATATTCCCAGCCGGACGCCGACCCGTATCGGCGGCATGGTCGATGCCGTTCAGAAAGGCGTCTCCAAGAAGTCCAACAAACCCTACGCCATGGCGACGCTCGAGGATCTCGAGGGCTCCTTCCAGTTGCTTTGCCTGGGCGAGAACTACGACAATTACGCCCAGTTGATCCAACCAAACGTTCCCCTGCTGATCACGGGTGAGGTCAACAATGAGGAGGACCCGCCCAAGGTCTTTCCGAATGAGATCATCCTGCTGGATGACGCGCCGAAGAAGTACACGAAACAGGTGCATCTTCGCTTGAACACGAAGTCAGTCGCCCCCGGCAAGTTGGACGATTTTCTGGGCTTGGTGGAACAGCACCGTGGCGAAACACCGCTGTGGTTCTGCATGATGCCGCCGACCGGGCAGGTCGTGTTCATCGAGACGCACGATAGATTTTGTGTCCAACCCTCGCGGGAACTGCAACATGCCGTCGACGAGATGTTCGGCGATGGCTGCTACTACGCGAAGGTCGACCAGACCCTGCCGGAACGGAAGAAGAAGCCTTGGGAGCGCGGGGGCGGCAAGAATGGAAATGGGGCCGGGCGTAGACGCGATTCGGGCGGTGATTGAGCGCTGCAAGTGGGACAGGCGGAGGATTCGGCGTGGGGCGCGAATTGGAATGGTTGCGCTTCGCGCGGCGGTTTGGCTGGCGGGGAGTTTCGGGGCGAGGGTAGACGCGAGGGCAGGGCGGTTGTGCAACGAGACGGGCTGAACGGTTCACCAGTCGTCTGAGGGCGTGAACTCGTCGGGAACGGAAACCTTGTTAACGTCGAAGCGGTAAATCGAATTGACCATGCCGGCAGGCGCTGTCCTTTCGAACCAGGCGGCGGAACACCACGGGTAGTGACTCGCCACTCGAACGAGACCATGTTTCACGGGATTTTGATGCACGTAGTTCAATCGCGCGAGATAGGAACGTTGGTAGGTGAGTCGCGTGTCCCGGAAGTTATGCCAATTCTTCCCTCCGGGTGTCTTGTCGATCCGGTTGATCCAGTCGGATGTCTTGGTGTGGAGTTTTGACAGCATCTGCGACAGAGATTGAGCAGAGTCCGTGTCCTGA
>CAZFLK010000224.1:0-7955 GCA_964519245.1 uncultured Verrucomicrobiota bacterium | reverse complement strand
ATGTCAATGCGTCCGAGACCCGCGAAGAAGAAGAAGTAAGGGGTCGCGGTTCTCAAAACGCACGACAGCGGGGCGGAGCCGTTCGGCTCCGCCCCATTTTTTATCCTTCAAACCGTCGACCACACACACGAGCATCAGTAATCAGTAATCAGTAAACAGTAACCCCGAACCCCGCATCATCCTTGAAATTTCCTGATCCACGACACAGATTCTCCCCCGGCAGGCCAATCTCCCCGCCGACAGTCGTACCATGAAATCCCTCTCCAGCAATCCGTCGGAAACTGCATCGTCCGCCCAACCGGACCGACTGGAGTGGTTCTGCCTGAAGACCAAACCCCAGCGCGAACGCTTCGCGATGGAACATCTGGAACGACAGGGCATTGAAACCTTTCTGCCGCTGGCCAGACATCGCCGCATCGCCGGCTCCAACGTCAACTGGCGAATCAGCCCGCTTTTCGCCCGCTATCTGTTCTTTCGCTTCGATCCCGGAGCCAGCTTCACCCCCGTTCGATCCACCCGTGGCGTGACCTCGATCGTCGCCTTCGGCGAACGGCCCGCGGCGGTCCCGAACGACGTCATCGAGGAAATCCGTCGCCGCGCCAAGGACGACATCATCGAATTCGAGGAACCGGAGATCAACGAGGGCGCTCCGGTCCGGATACTTGGCGGCCCCTACGAAGGCATGGAAGCCATCTTCGCCCGCAAGACCTCGGATCAGAATCGTGTCATCGTGCTGCTGGAGATCATGGCCTCCATCGCCCACGTTTCCCTGGACAGAAACTTGCTGGAACTTTGCTGAGCAGCGCCCTAGGATCCCCGCCGGTTGAAGCAAGCGACTCGACGATTACCGCCTTATGTTGGAGTTATTCTACAAGTTCAGCTGGGATTCGATCAAATTCGACTACCAGGTTCTGGCCTGCCTGATTCTTGTCTGGACGGCCGTCGTCGTCTGCGCGGTCTTCAGCATCATGAGCCGCCCTTTCGGCGCCGTGCAACGAGTCTTCTGGATCGCATTGATCGTTTGTGTGCCCGCCGTGGGACTGCTCTTCTATCTGCCGTTCTCACTCAAGGCGGACACCACCCCGGAAGTCTTCTTCGCTCGCAAGAACCGAGGCTGACCAATGCCCCGGCCGCATTGCCAAAGCGTCCATCCGTAAACCGTGGTTTTTACTGGACGAGAGAGGGCAAACGGCCATGATACCGCGCAAATGGCCGGCCCCGAATCATGCAAATGGCGGGCGCCCATACACTGACACGAAGTGCGCTTCCCGTGGCGACGCGAACACTCCGCCCCAATTTGAGACAACGACGTAACCTGTTGCGCCAGAGGGAGCGCTAAACTCCGCCGACGTTTCCAAGACCGCCCATCCCACAACGGAAATGCCCCGCTCACGAATACGCCAAATCGTAGCCCTGTTGCTGGCGACGCTCTGCGTCGGCGGCTCCAAGGTATTGGCGCAACAGCCCGGGGAGATTGATATCAGCCAAGGGACGATTCCGGTCTCCCGGGTCATCGCGGATCCGGGCGTTCCCTACGAGAACGTCTTTCGCAATCAAACCCTGTTCGGACGGGGACAGTCCCCCAAGGTCGGCGACGGCGGCCGTTTGAATTTCGGCATACCCGGCGCCCAGTTCGGTTCCGGCGCCGCCCTCCCCTTCATTGATCGCGGCTTTGCCCCCGGGGACGCCTCACTGAAATTGGGCCGCTTCTACCTTGATCTCGGCGGCCCGCTCTCCCTCAGCGTGCTCTGGACCGACAATCAAAACCGCAGCCAGACCCGGCGCGAGTCCGGCGTCATCTCCGTGGCCCGCATGGACATTCGCGGTCTGATCCAATGGACAGAAGGCCTTCAATTCTCAGTGCGAGGCGCCTTCATCTGGCTGCCATTCCAAAACGAGGCCGGCTTGGACGGCTTTGGCATCTTCGACCCCATCAACGCCCGGCTCAGCGCCGCCGGTGGGCGAATCCCCTTGCGGGCCCAATTCACCTACGACTTTCTGCTCAGCAAATGGAAAATGCAGTTCATCGACAGCTTCTCGGCAGACTTCATCGACGGGTTCTTCGGACTCCGTGGTGAGTTCGCCGACGAAATCATCATCACGGAGCCCCTCGCCTTCAACTCGCAGGACCGGGCTGGATTCTATCGCTACGGCGGAACCGGAGCCGCCGCAACCAGCCGCTCCGGACGCTCGACACGATTCGATACACAGCAACAACTCGATCCCCAATCGCTCGTCATCCGCAACCTCGTCGGGCTCTCTGCGACCCGCGTCGTGCCCACCAACACCCGCATCACCTTGATCGGCAGCCACGAGGACCAATGGTACGTCTCGGACAACAATGCCCTCCCGGCCAAGGTTGACACCGCAGCGATCGTCGCGATCAATCAACGCGAGAACATGCGCTTCAAGCCCTTTGCCTCCTACACCATTCGGCGCACAAACATTCGGCCGGGCATCGACCAACAAGCCATGGGCGGATTCTTTGGCCCGATCACGGATCAAGTGGATTTTCTTGGCTCCGCCGGCTGGCAAAAAGCGGCAGCCAGCCCACAGGAAAACCTCATTTGGCAAATCGCATTGACTCACGCCGCTGGACCGCTGACCACCCAGGCCCTGACCTTCAGTCGCCAGCAATCCAGCGGAACCAGTTCCAACAACGATCTGATCCAAAGACTCACCTACCGCTTCACGCAGATCCTCGGCCCGAACCTCAGCGGTCAACTCTTCGGGCAGTGGATCAAGTTTGAAGACTTGGACAACCGCATTCTCGACACGTCCCGCTGGGCGGTCGGCGGCCGCGTAGGATACAACTACAGCCCCAAGACAAGCTTCAGTTTCCAGGTCGTCCGCACCCAGATCCTGCAGGAAGATCCCGCCGTCGGCGACTCCACGTTCCTCACTGCCCGCGCCGCCGTCGGGCACGCCTACAGCGAAACGGTCTCGGCGAGGCTGGTCTACACCTACGAGAATCGGGACGGCGGCGTGATCGGCAACACCTACTCCGAGAACCGGGTCGTGTTCACGATTGCCAAGCAATTCCGCTAAACGAAGGGCGCCCAGCCCGCAAATGCCAACAACACTGACGCCAGAATCCAAAAAGAAGCGGAAACCGCCCAAAGAACAAACCGGCCAACTCCCCGGGAATACGCCCTGTTCGGACTGACTTTTTACTTTACTCGACTGATCCATTTTGAGACTTTTCAAGCGCGATGGCCTGAGGGTGAACGCGTTTCGCAAGTCCCGCAAATTCACCCACCAAGAGCTTTGAACCGCTGTTATTTTCAATGAAGACCACTACTGGATTTATGGGGTTGATGTGCGCCGCCCTGACGCTGACCGGTGCCGTTACAACATTTGGTCAAGCGGGCGGAACGGCCATGGATCGCCTGGACAACTGGCGCCGCGCCCAAGAAGAGTTCAAGTCCGCAGAGCGCGCCATGCGACAGCAGGGGCTGACCGGCGCCACCGGTTCCGTCCAGCGCGAACTCGACAAACTCAACGAGCTGCGCGCCGCCGCCGAGCGTGAAATCGAATACACCAAGTCCAAGCTGAACAACGCCGCACGGCAGTTGACCGTCGTTCAGAAAACCGGCCCCCAATCCGAGATTGAGAAGTGGCAGCGCGAGGTCAACGCCTGGCAAAGCCGCGTCAACGCCGCTCAACTGGAATTGGACAAGGTCGAAGAGCAAACCCAGGAATCCCTGACCCGCTACCAGGAGGAAATGTTCGACGGCGGCGATGGCCTGATCCTCCCCGGAGAGTCGATCCAGCTCTTCGTTCTGGAAGATGAGACCTTCAATGGCCTCT
The DNA here is from genome assembly GCA_964519245.1 of uncultured Verrucomicrobiota bacterium. Lineage (GTDB taxonomy): Bacteria > Verrucomicrobiota > Verrucomicrobiia > Limisphaerales > JAYPEY01 > JAYPEY01. Next base: position 4,145 of record CAZFLK010000224.1, on the reverse strand, counting down.
ACCAGGTTCGCCAAGGCGGTTACGTGATCATGCCCCGAATCGGCCGCGTCCAACTCGCCGGCAAGGACATCGCCAGCGCGGAAGAGGCCATCAAGAGCGCCTTGGAGACCACCCAACTGCGCCAGGCGACGGTCATGTTGGAGCGCACCAAAGGCGTCTTCGACCCCGGCTCCGGCGACATCATCTATCTCGCCGGTGAATTCCGCACCCCTGGCCCGATGCGCCTACCTCAGGGTTTCTCCCCCACGGTCGTCACGACCATCCTCCGCTCCGGCGGCATTTCCGAAGTCGGCGACCTGACCCGGGTCAAGGTGCTCCGCTTGGAAAGCGGCAATGCGTTGGTTGAGGACATCAATGTGGAGGCCATCCTCGAAGGCACCGGTCTCCAGTCGGACCTCGCCCTGAACGCGGGCGACATCCTGGTCGTGCCCGCCTACAACCCGATTGTCTACATCACCGGCAACGTGTCCCAACCCGGCGTGTTGGCCCTTTACGCGGATGAGCAATTGACCGCTTACACCGCCATTCTGCGCGCCGGCGGTTTCGCCCGCTTCGCCGCCAAGAAGAAGGTCTATGTCATTCGCAACCTCGGCAACGGTGAGAAAAAGAAGATCCCGATCAACATCAAGGACGTCATGAAGGGCGATGTGCCCGACGTCGTCCTGCAGGGTCTGGATATCATCGTCGTGCCCGAGAAATTCTTCAGTTTTTGAACTGGAAACAACCGGGAAGCATCGTAGCTTGAAGCTCCATGCGTCGATTTCTTGAAAAGCTCATTTGCTTGGCTCTCGCGCTGGCTCCAGCCGCCGTTTGGGCTCAGGGCGGGGACCATTCCGGCTCGTCGACCTACACGGTCCCGAGCTTCACCAGCTCGTTCGACTCCCCCAGCAGTTCCCATTACTCCGCTCGCAATAGTTTTTCAAAGGGCAAGAACGCGATCAGCTCGCACCTGACCAGCTCGCACGCAACCGGCTCCCACTTCACCAGCAGCCACTACACCAGCACGCACGCCAAACAGAAGCGAGGCTTGGGCACTCTCAGCTCGCACCTCCACAGCTCCCACGCCAAGAGCAGCCACTCGATCAGCTCCCACGCGACCAGCACGCACGCCCGGCAAAGAAAAGGACTTGGCACTCTGAGCTCCCATGAAGTCAGCTCCCATGCCAAGCAAAAGAAGGGCACGGCGAATTCCCACGAAGTGAGCAGCCACGCCAAACAGAAATCCGGCGCTCCCAACTCCCACCAAGTCAGCTCACACGCCAAGCAAAGGCAGGGAACAATCAATTCCCACACGATGAGCACGCACGCGCGGCAGAAGCGGTGATCCCCGCATTCTCTCTCGCCGACGCCCTCGGCCGACACCTCACGGGGCGCGCCTGACGGACTCGCTGAGACGGTCATGAGCGCCAACATTCTCGGGATATCCGCCTATTACCACGATAGCGCCGCCGCGTTGGTAAGCCGCGGAGAGATCGTCGCAGCCGCCCAGGAGGAACGCTTCTCCCGCCGAAAACACGACCACGAGTTCCCCCGCAACGCCGTCGATTACTGCCTGAAGGAGGCGGCGATCCTGGCTGAGGATCTCGACTACGTCGTCTTCTACGACAAACCCCTGCTCAAGTTCGATCGCCTGCTGGAGACTTATCTGGCCTTCGCCCCGGCAGGCGCCAACTCCTTTCTTTCCGCCATGCCGCTTTGGCTGAAAACGAAGCTGCATCTGCCGCGCGAGATTCGCAATTCCCTGAATGGCAAGTTCACCAAGCGGATCACCTTCACCCGCCATCATGAATCGCACGCCGCCAGCGCCTTCTTCCCCTCCCCCTACGACGAGGCCGCCATATTGACCCTGGACGGCGTGGGCGAATGGGACACTGCCAGCATCGGCCAGGGAATCGGCAATCGTATCGAACTGCTGAAGACGATGTCCTTCCCCCACTCCCTCGGACTGCTCTACAGCGCCTTCACCTACTTCACCGGTTTCAAGGTCAATTCCGGGGAATACAAGCTCATGGGACTCGCTCCTTACGGCAAGCCCCGATTCACCGACGCGATCCGCGAGCATCTGATCGATCTGAAGGACGACGGGTCCTTCGCCATGGACATGCAGTTCTTCAACTATTGCCAAGGCCTCACCATGACCGCCTCCCGGTTTGACGCCCTGTTCGAAGGCGGCCCGCGCAAACCCGAATCCGCCATCACGCAACGCGAGATGGACATCGCCGCCTCGATCCAGGCGGTCACTGAGGAAATCGTCCTCCGAATGGCGCGCACGGCCCGGGAGGTCACCGGCATGAAGCATCTCTGCCTCGCAGGCGGCGTCGCCTTGAATTGCGTCGCCAACGGCAAACTGCTCCGCGCGGGGATTTTCGACGATATCTGGATCGCGCCGGCCTCCGGCGACGCCGGCGGCGCCTTGGGAGCCGCCCTCTTCGTTCACCATCAACTGCTGCAGAACAAGCGAAGCGTCGGTCCGACCGATTCGATGAAGGGCTCGCTCCTCGGCCCCGCCTACGCCAATGACCAGATCGCTTCGTTCCTGGAAGCCCAATCGATACCCCATAGCCGAATCGACGATGAAGCCAAACTGCTTGCGGAGGTTGCCCGGGAATTAAGCCGGGAATCCGTCGTCGGTTGGTTCCAGGGCCGCATGGAGTTTGGACCGAGGGCGCTGGGATGCCGCAGCATCATCGGGGATGCCCGCAGCGCCCGCATGCAGTCCGTGATGAATCTGCGTATCAAGTATCGAGAATCCTTTCGGCCCTTCGCTCCCAGCGTGCTCATCGAGGATGCCCCCGCCTATTTCGATCTGCAGTCCGAAAGCCCGTATATGCTGATTGTCGCCGACGTCGCCGAGGACAAGCGCATCCCGCTTTCCACCCAGGACGAGAAAGCCATGGCGTCCGACGATCTGCGCCAGCGGGTCAACGTGGCGAGGTCCGAGATCCCGGCGGTGACCCACGTTGACATGTCCGCGCGAGTCCAGACCGTCGACGAACAACGCCACGGCCGTTATTGGCGACTGATTCGCGAATTCAAGCGCCGGACGGGCTGTGGCGTCATCGTCAACACCAGTTTCAATATTCGCGGGGAACCCATCGTCTGCACCCCGGAAGACGCCTACCGCTGCTTCATGGCAACCGACATGGATGTGCTTGTCCTGGAAAACTTCATTCTCCGAAAAAGCGAGCAACCCGACCGTGACGATGCCTCGCGAAAGGGCTATCTCGAGAATTTTGCCCTGGATTGAACCGAACGCCCCCATGCTGAACCCCTTCAAGGAAGTCGACTGGAGTCCGGATCTGCCCGCGCGTCGAAAGTTCGCGATCAGTTGGATCATCGGATTCCCGATAGTCGCGCTGTTGATTCTGCTCCTGGGCCGGGTAGTTGGCGGAACCTGGAAGTTGGAACTGGCGGCAGGAATCGCTTCCGTCGGGACGGCCGCCGGCGTTCTTCTCTGGCTTCTGCCGCAGATCGCCAAACCGTTTTACGTGATTTGGTTCGCCTTCGGCTGTTCCATGGGAATCGTCATTGGCAACCTGCTTTTCCTCGCCTTTTTCTATCTGGTCATCACCCCCTTCGGACTCGCTCGACGCTTCAATCGGAACCCGGCCATTGCAAAAGGATTCCGTCCGGGAGCCTCCAGCTATTGGAAGCCAGCCAAGCAAACCAAGGATCCGAAGCGTTACTACCGACAATATTGAGCTTTGCTTCGACGGTCCAACGCGTTATCCAATCCGCCAGAGTCATCATGAGCGACGAACAGAAAGACAGAAACGCTTTCGAAGAGGCCGGCAACGAGAAGGAACCGGGATTCGTGGCCGAGTTCTTTGAGATGCTCATGGAGAACAAGAAATACTGGATGATTCCCATCGTCGTCGTCCTGATCATCTTCGGAGGCCTGATTCTCTTCGGAGGCGGCGGCAGCGCAGCCGCCCCCTTCATCTACACGCTGTTTTAGGACGGGTTCGTGGTTCGTGGTTCCGAGTCCCGAGCCCCGCGGACGCGATTGAGAACGGGTGACGCAATGCCAAGTCCCAAAGGGACGAGAAGATGTCTTCCTGATCACAGCGTCGGCTGTGGCTCACCTGCTGCGCTTTCCCTTCGCCGCTTTCACCCCTGCAGGGTGTCGAAGTGGGCTCGACGGA
>CAZFLK010000223.1:0-8061 GCA_964519245.1 uncultured Verrucomicrobiota bacterium | reverse complement strand
AACAGGGACAGGAAAGGAATTGGTTGCGCGCGCGATCTTTCAGCACAGCGGTCGAGCGGACAAACCGTTTGTCGCGGTGAATTGCGCCGCCATTCCGGACACGCTGATCGAGAGTGAGTTGTTCGGGCATGAAAAGGGGGCGTTCACGAACGCCGTGGCCCGGCGCATCGGCCGCTTTGAGCAGGCGAACGGCGGAGCCTTGTTTCTCGATGAGATCGGGGACCTGCCGGCGCAGGTGCAGGTCAAGTTGTTGAGGGTCTTGCAGGAGAAGGCCATCAGCCGGGTGGGAGGCAACGAGGCCATCCCGATCGATGTCCGGGTGATCAGCGCGACGCATCGGGATCTGGGCGAGATGATCCGGTCGGGGACTTTCCGTGAAGATCTGCTCTATCGCCTGAATACCTCGGTCGTTCGCTTGCCGGCGCTTCGCGATCGACAGGCCGATATCCCGCAACTGGCGACTTACTTTCTTGTGCGCTACGCCCGGGAGTTTGCCATGGACGCCCCGGCGATCCACAAGGACGCGATGACCGTCCTGGTTGAGCACGATTGGCCGGGCAATGTGCGGCAGTTGGAGAACATTATTCGGCGGGCGCTGATTGATTCCCGGGGAATGACCATTTCGGCGAACGTGGTGCAAGCGGCTTTTGAGTTCACCACGCACTCCCCGAATGTCGCTTTCGGCGCGGCACACGGCGGGTTCGCCGAGCATGTTCGTCGTCGTCTGCTGGAAGCCAAGGCGGGGGAGAACGCCGGGGCCTGGGAGGCCATCGTGGAAGACTCGGAACGCGAGCTCTATCGGCAGGCGGTCGAACTGGCGCATGGCAACCAGACCCGGATCGCCAAATGGATCGGGGTCTCCCGACTGACCGTCCGCGAGAAACTCAACAAATACGGGCTCTTTCCCAAGCGGGGAGATCAAAACGATTGAGCGATCCCCCTCGAGGGTTCGCAGCAAGGAATGCCACCATGTCTATACGAATCACCCTCTTGGGCGCAGCCGGCGAAGTGACCGGCTCCTCCTATCTCCTGGAAACGTCGCGTTCCCGCGTCCTGATCGACTTTGGAATGTTCCAGGGGGTGAAGAACAAGGACGACTTGAATGTCCTTCCCCCGCAGATCGATCCGGAGCGCCTTGACGCCGTCATTGTCACTCATGCGCATCTGGATCATACCGGTCGACTTCCTTTGCTGACGCGGCATGGCTTCAGGGGCTCCATTCATGCGACGGAGCCCACCATCGAACTGACCGGGCTCATCCTGCGTGATTCCGCGTTTGTGCAACAGCAGGACCTGAAACGCGTCAATCGCAAGCGTGAGCGGGCGGACAAGGAACCCTTGGAACCAATGTATGGCCCCGACGACGTTGAGGCGGTGATCGAGCGGATGCGACCCTCGTCTTATCATGAGTCGATTGCAGTCGCCGACGGCGTCTCCGTCGTCTTTTTCGAAGCGGGGCACATTCTTGGGTCGGCCAGTCTGCAATTGCGGATTCAGGACGGCGGGCGTTTGCGCACCCTCGTATTCTCCGGGGACATCGGCCAGAACGATGTCCCGATCCTGCGGGACCCGGAGCGGATCGATTCCGCGGAGTTGGTCTTCATGGAATCCACTTACGGCGACCGCGACCATCGACCGTTGGGCGAGACCGAGGAAGAATTCGAGGCGATCGTCCGCCGCACGGTCGCCGAGGGTGGCAAGATTCTCATGCCGGTGTTCGCGGTTGGACGGACCCAGTTGATTCTTTATCTCCTCGCCGAGATGTTCTGCGACGGAACCGTCGAAGAGTTTCCCATCTACATTGACAGTCCCATGGCGATCGAGGCGACCCGGATCTACCGGAGCCATATCGATTATTTCGACGCGGAGTTTCAGAGCCTCCGGCGTTGCCGTCCGGTGTTGGAGGCCATGAAATCCTTCACGCCGACGCCCACGGCGCAAGATTCGATGGCGTTGAATCAGGAGAAGGGACCGTGCCTTGTCATGGCGGGATCGGGCATGTGCACCGGCGGACGTATTCTGCACCATCTGAAGCAGAACTTGTGGCGGCCTCAGGCGCACGTACTGATTGTGGGTTTTCAGTCCTACGGCTCACTGGGGCGCCGACTTGTTGATGGCGCGGAGTCGGTCAAGATCTTCGGCGAGGAGATTGCGGTCAAGGCCAGCATACATACGTTGGGCGGATTCAGCGCCCATGCAGGCCAGGGCGGATTGATGCGGTGGTTGGAGCCGCTGGCGCGACATCGGCCGCGCATTGTGCTCACCCACGGGGAGGATCGCGGACGTGAGCCGCTGGCGGCCCTGATTGAGAAAACGCACGGCATCAGGCCCGAAAAGCCGCTGCAGGGCGAGGTGATCGAACTCTGAGTCGGCGCGGGGCGATTCCGATCCGAAGCGGGCAACGCAGCGGCGTCAGAGATCGTGATGGAGCGATCGCGCGGATTACCGGTCCCGGTTGCCGAGGAGAACCAACGCGAACTGGAGGACATACAACAGCGATGTCAGCATCGCGGCGACATAGGTCATGGCCGCGGCGTTCAGCATGCGGGAGACATGCGGGCCTTCGGTTCGGGAAATCATTCCCAGTTCCTGCAGTTGCTGCTTCGCTCGTCGGCTGGCGTCGAACTCGACGGGCAGGGTGACCAGTTGGGAGAGCGCGAGTATGCCGTAGATGCACAACCCCGCAAAGGCGAAGGTTGTCAGGTTCATGAACATGCCGCCGATGAACACCCAGACCGCTGCGTTTGAGGCAAAGCCGGTCAAGGGGACGAGCGCCATGCGGAGATGGAGCGGGGTGTAGCTTGCCTGATGTTGCAGCGCGTGTCCGGCTTCATGGGCCGCAATGCTGACCGCGGCGACGGAGGGCGAACGGTAGTTCTCGCGGGAAAGGCAAAGGCGCTTCTGCAGCGGATCGTAGTGATCGCTGAGGCGCCCGGGAACTTCCATCACGGGCAGATCCTGGAGACCGGCCCGGTCGAGTATCAGCCGCGCGGCCTGGGCCCCTGTCATGCCGCTTTCGGCCCGCACCTGTGAATAACGATTGAAGGCGCCACTGACCTTGGCTTGCGCGTAGAGGGCAAACAGGAACGCCGGCAGGGGCAGCCACCAGTAATCCATAAGTATGATAGCCAACATGACTCCTCGAAAAGCATGAAGTGTGCCAAAGTTTAAACCTCGTCGCGGGGCATGAATGACGGCTTTGGCGGCCGGCTCGCGAATCCGGGTTGCGACAGACTGGCTCTTGGACTGGCGAACCCCGGATCAAATCGGCACAATGTGCGCCGCAGGGAATGAGAAAGGCGAATGTTCGAAATGGAATATACTGAAATGTTGAACTGGGCGGGGATTGCTCTTTGCGTGTCGCAATCCGCCATGTTCTCCGGGTTGAATCTGGCGTTGTTCGGCATCAGTCGGCTCAATCTGGAAGTGGAGGTTGCATCAGGCAACAATCGGGCGAGGAAGCTGCTTGCTCTGCGCCATGACTCGAATTTTCTGTTGGCGACGATATTGTGGGGCAACGTGGCCGCCAACTGTTTGCTTACCTTGCTTTCGGATTCCGTTCTGACGGGCATCTCGGCGTTCCTGTTCTCAACGATCCTGATCACGTGCGTGGGTGAAATCATGCCGCAGGCCTATTTCTCGCGAAACGCGCTGCGCATGGCCGCGTTGCTTTCGCCGGTCCTGCGGTTCTACCAGTTCCTGCTCTATCCTGTCACGAAGCCGACCGGCGTCATTTTGGATTGGTGGTTGGGCAAGGAGGGGATGGAATACTATCGGGAGCGCGATCTGCGCGAGGTCATCAAGAAGCATGTTGAGGCGGATGAAACGGACCTGGCGCACATCGAAGGCCGAGGAGCGCTGAATTTCATGACCTTGGATGACCTGCCCGCATCGGAGGAAGGTGAGCCGGTCGATCCCGATAGTGTGATGAGCCTGCCCGTCAACGTGGATCTGCCGGTCTTCCCGGAGTTTGCCAGCAGCCGGGATGATCCTTTCGTGGTTGAACTCCTTCGCTCTGGTCGCAAATGGGTGATCCTTACTGATCTGGAAGGGCAACCTCAGTTGGTGCTGGACGCGGACGGGTTTGCCCGGGACTTGTTGATCAAACCCAAGCCGAGGTCGCCCTACGCCTTTTGTCATCGGCCGATTGTGGTAAGGGATCCGGACACCGAGTTGGGTGATGTGATCAGCCGGCTCAAGATCCAACCCTTGTCGGCCGAGGATGATGTCATCGACCACGACATCATTCTGGTGTGGGCGGATGAGAAGCGCATCATTACCGGCGCCGACATCTTGGGCCGTCTCATGCGCGGCATCGCGAAACGTGAGCGGAAGCCCCGCCCGGTTGCGTGAGAATTTTGGTGGCCGGATGACGAATTTTCCTTGCTCTCGGGCCCAACCTGAATAACGTTCCCCAGTTCTTCAGGGCCAACGTAGCTCAGTTGGTAGAGCAGCTCATTCGTAATGAGCTGGTCGTCGGTTCGAGTCCGACCGTTGGCTCCACTTTCTTTTTTGCGTCCGAGAGTCCGATCGTCATGTTCATGCCCGGTCAGCGCGTTGTCTGCGTGGATGATTCATTTCCCGAGGGGATTCGCGATATTTTCAACGCCTTGCCGGTCAAGGGCAGGGAGTATGTCGTTCGGGACATGGTTCCCGGGATCAACTGGAAACTCGGCGAGGAGCCTGCGATCTACCTGGTCGAACTGGTGAATCTGCCGAATGAGCACGGAATTGAACCAGGCTTCGCGAGTCGTCGTTTTGCGGAAATGGAGGAGATGACCGAGACCCGCTACGCCGAAGAGACCGATTCAGTCGCGTATTGACGGAGTCGGTGTCCGGTTGGCTTCCGGCCAAAAAAAACGCCGTCGGATCGTGGATCCGGACGGCGTTTGAAGGAGGATGGACGGAGTCGGCGGTCGTTCAGCCCTTGGGCGGAAGCGCGTCGGTGTTGGTTGCCCGGAAGTCCTGCGCCTTGGGAAGCTGGCAACCATTCGGCAACTCGATGCAGTCCGAGCAGGTGAACAGCTTGATGCAGTTGGGATCGTTTGCGAGCCGCTGACTTTTCTTGGCTTGCGCAGCGGCAAAGGCGGCCATGCCGCCAACCGCGAAAAGGCGCGCGCCAGATGCGAGAAATTTCCGTCGACCCGTGTTCTGGATATCGTTGTCTTCGCTCATGTCGTTAATGGGGTTGTTCAGGCTTGCGCCGGCAGGCCTTGTTTCTCAAGCGGTTTGAATATGCGGACGACCATGCGGAACGGGTCGACGGCCAACACGCGACCGTTTTCATCGATCGCGACGTCAAAGCCGGCGCCGACCGAACAGTCGTTGCAGGCTTGCTTGGCCAAGGCCTTGTCTTCGACCAGCATGTCGGGGCCCGCGACCGCGCCTTTGAACTTTCCGTCCGGGCCGTAGACGTTGATGCGAGCCAATCCCTTTTCGCTGGTGATGTAGTCGCCATTCGGCGCCAGCGTGAAGTAGACGGGATTGCAACATCCGCAGAATTTGTCGACGGCCATGCCGGGGCCGCCCCACGTTTCCTTGAAGCGGCCATCGAGGGAGTAGGTTTCCATCCGCAGTCGTCCGGTGTTGGCGAGGCAGATTTCGCCGACGCCGCTGACCATGAGGTCGAAGTAGGGGCTGGGGGCCACAATGCCCGGATTGTCCAAGGCTTCGTCTTTTTTTCCGAACCGGCCCTTTTCTTCGCCCGTCCTGCGGTCGCAGAGCACGACTTCGCGCATGCCGGCATCAGCGAGGTAGACCGTGTCTTCGTGAACGGCAATGGCGGTGAGGAAGGTATTGGCTCCCTTGGGGCGCGGGGCCTTGAGTTTTCGTTCTCCATCGAAGGAGTAGACCTCGAAGTAATTCCCCAGACCGACGAACAATTCCTGGTCCCGCGAGATGTGCATGCAGTGAGGCGGGCGGCTCAGTTTGATTTCGGATTCCAACGAGCCTGAGGAGCTGAAAACCTTGATTGACCGATCGCCAGCGACGAAAACCTTGTTGCCATGGACCGCAATGCGTTTGGCGCGCTTGAAGCCGGTGTCGAACTCGGATTCCGGTTCGTAGAGGAGTTGGGAACGGTCTGTGATCTCCCACTCGCTGACGTCGTAGACGAAGCTGCTGGTTTTCTTGGTGGGGCGCGTTTTGCGCACTGCACTGGGACTTTGGAAGGCGCGGACCAAGGTGCCTCCCACCGCTCCAGCGGCCACCAAGACTCCGCCAACGAATCCCCGACGTCCGAATATGGCCAGTTTGTTCTTCATAGTATCTCAACCGTTTGTCGCACAAATGATGGTCAGTTGCAAAAAAAGAATTTCGCAAAAAATAATTTGAACAGCCCGGGCTCGAATCGAGTTAAACGGAGTGGATCAGGTCAATTTCGACGGTCTGTTACGGTTGATTGGCAAAGAGAAGGCCTTATTCATTATTGTCAACAGAGCAAAAAAAGTTGTGTTTGGCGCAATCAGAACTTGTTTGTTTCCAAGACGGGTGACCATTATCTATTATTATTCGGGTGTGTTAGAGGATCCGGGCCCGAAAACGTTATTGAACTATGAATGAACGACAGTTGAGTCAGGTATTGATCGGGCTGGTCGCTTTTGTCTGCGGCGGTTTCCTGTTCATTCTGCTGCGGACCGAGCCCAATGTGGCGTTGGACAAGCGCGTCACGAACATGCGGGATGAGATGTTGGCCGGGCATATCGGCGGCGGTTCTTCGGCGTCGCAGGCTGAGGAAAACATCAAAATTGGCGAGCACTTCGAGACCTTCGACGGCAAGGCCGGCAAGACAGAGTCCTCATGGCCGCATTTTCGCGGGCCGGACTACAGCAACATTTCGAAGGACAAGGTTGCCTTGGCCGACAGTTGGCCCGATGGAGGACCGCCGGTGTTGTGGAAGCTCGATCTTTCGGAGGGGCATTCGGGCGCCGCCATCTGGAAGGGCAAGGCCTATCTGATGGATTTTGATATTGAGCGCGAGGGGGATGCCTTGCGTTGTTTTTCCATGGAGGACGGGAAGGAGATCTGGCGTCGCTGGTACAAGTCGCCGACCAAGGTGCATCACGGCATTTCCCGGACGGTTCCTGCCGTGACCGACAAGTATATCGTGACGATCGGCCCGAAGTGCCACGTGATGTGTGTGGACACGGATACGGGGGATTTTCGCTGGGGTATTGGCATGGTTGAGGATTACGGCACCTTGATGCCGGAGTGGTATACCGCGCAATGTCCGGTGATTGACAACGATGTCGCCGTCGTGGCCCCCTGCGGCAAGGATGTGCTGATGATGGGAATCAATTGTGAAACCGGAGACGTGGTCTGGCGCGCTCCGAACCCTGATGGCTGGAACATGTCCCATTCTTCCATCATTCCAATGACGTTGCTGGGCAAGAAGCAGTATGTCTACTGCTCTGTCAATGGAGTGGTCGGGGTGGGGGGAGAGGGTGATGACCTTGGGAAGATTCTTTGGAAGACAGCGGCGTGGGCGCACGGTGTGACGTCGCCTTCGCCCGTGAAGGTGGACGATGACCGCGTGTTTTTGACCGTTGGTTACGGCGGTGGCAGCATGATGTTGAAATTGAAGGAAGAGGGTGGGCAGATCGTGCCGGAACCCTTGTTTGAGGTGGACAAGAAGACCTTCTCCTGCGAGCAGCAGACCCCCATCCTCTACAACGACCACCTGTTCTCCATCCTGCCCAAGGATGGCGGCGGCATGCGAAACCAGTTCGTCTGCATGAACACGGACGGGAAGATCGTCTGGTCGAGCGGCAAGTCCGAGCGTTTTGGCTTCGGCCCCTTCCTCATGGCGGACGGCAAATTCTTCATCCTGAACGACAACGGGGAGTTTTCCATGATCCGGGCCAGCACGACCGGCTACGAGAAACTCGGCTTTTGCAAGCCTTTGACCGGTCGGGACGCCTGGGCCCCGATGTCCATCGTCGACGGGAAAATGATTCTGAGAGATTCGGAAACCGTGATTTGCCTGGATCTCCGGGCAAAAGGATCGCAAACCTGATTGGAGCAAAAAAATGGCAGACCTCAAGACACCCGACAAGCTGAGTC
>CAZFLK010000222.1:0-8100 GCA_964519245.1 uncultured Verrucomicrobiota bacterium | reverse complement strand
AATCGAACGGTGAGGCTCACATCACATTCCTCGGGCAATTCCCGCCCGCTCGTCTCCGAGTGCGGCGGCCGGGCAAACTGGAGCAATGTCGTGTTCTCGCCGGGAATCATCTCCGCCGTCAGCAGGATCTCAACGCTTCTGCCGTCGCCTGCTCCGGCGATGAACCGCCACTCGGCGTGATCACCGGCCTTGAAGGAGGCCAGGTTGTCGGCGTTCAGGGGCGCGATGAAGCCGTCCGCGTTCAACCAGGCGCGCAGGCGCTTCACCAGCACATGGCGATCGACCGGCAGGTTCGCGTGGAGATTCGCGCCCAACAGGCAATCGTACTTTGAGTTAACCCGTCCGAGATCCGCGCAGAGGCGCGCCATGGCTCCTCGCCCGTTGGTCAGCAGGGCGACCGCCCCCGGGTTAACCGGACTCGTCGCGGCGCTGTTCAACCCCGCAGCCGAGTTCACGAAGCGTAGCGTTCCCTCCACCGGTGCGGCTGTGGCATCATGAAAATTGACCTGCAAGCGGGCGTCTCCATCGCGATCCCCCGAATAGAACGCAGCCGTCTGCCGTCCGTTCAGGTCGAGGGAGTCCAAAACCGTCGGGGCGGCGTCCCCCCATTCCACGCGGGCGCGGAATCGAATGTCGACGCCTGTTATCAACACCCAGTGACGCGCCGGCGCCACAACCACGCGATCCCGGTCGTCTGTGGTCCAAACAACCACATTCGGATAATTCTGGGACTCCTGGGCGCGTCGCAATTCGCCCGCGCAATCCTGCTGCAACAGCGCCGCTTGCACGCCGCGCAGGCCGGCCAGGAAGCCCGCCGGATCCTCGTCCACCATTGCAGCCAAGGTCCGCCAGGCAACCGCGCCGATTGAATGCAGGGGCGTCTGTTGGTTGAGTGCGCGAAGTGCGAACGCCGCGCGCGCCCGGGCGGCGCGATAGGCTCCCCCCGCGAGCCCGTTGGCGGCCCGTCCGGGGGAGAGACAATGACAAGCCCCGGGGCGCAAGCGAAAGACAATGTTGTCCCCGTTCTGGCGCACCCCGAGCTCCCCGGCGTCCAGCAGATCCACAAACTCTCCGGTCCAGGCGTCCTTCACCGTGATCTCCGCCTCGGCTGTTTCCTCCATATCCGTATTGGCCAGGATCAGGACCCGATCTTTCCCCTCTTCCGAGACTCTCAGCAGAACGTAAACCGCCGCCCCGTCGGGACTAAGGCGATCGAGCCGCGCCCCGTCGAAGAAACAAGGGTGATCGTTCAACAGTCGGACGAGCTGTCTGAGTTCCGGAATGATGTTGCGTTCATCGCCCCACGACATGCCCCGACTGGAGTGGACATTGACCCGCTCCGCCGCCAGCCATTCCACGCCGCAGGTGAAAGCGAAGCCGCCCGTGACGCTCGTGAGGGCGCAAAGACGATTGCGCAGAAGCGACCAATCGCGTCCCTGCTCCGCAAGGCGCAGATTGTCGTGCGTCTCGCTGAAATGCACGAGGGCTCCGACGCGTTCGCTGTGAGGCAAGGCGTGATCGAGGTAGCGCTGCACATTCTCACCGCTGTATTCCTGGAACAGCTCCGAGTAGGCCCATTGCATTCCTCCGTGGGTGAGCAGGTTGTCCGTTGCTTCCCAGGAGCCGCCCAGGCCCTCAAGCAGGAAAATGGTGTCCGGGAACTCACCTCGCACCTTGGCGGTGATATATTGCCACACGTGCATCGGCACCTTGTAACCTGCGTCGCAGCGAAATCCGTCAACCCCGCGACGACACCACGTCAGGAATACGTCCGCCAATTCGTCCCAAAGCTCCGGGTGTCGTTGATCGAGCTCGACCAGATCCTCCCAGACCACGCCCCAGGCGCCCGGACTCTCGAACTCGCCGCTCTGGGCCCGCTTGAACCATTCTGGATGGTTCTCCTGCAGGGTGGATCCCCAGCCGGTATGATTGATCACGAGGTCGATAAACAACTTCGCTCCCTTGCGGTGAACAGCCGAGGCCAGCGCTTCGAACTGCTCTACCCCGGTTGACCGCTTGTCGAAGTCGATCAGGGCCGGGTCGATATCCGTCAGATCCTGGCAGGCATAGGGGCTTCCGTAGCGACCAAACCTTGCCATCACTGTCGGTGTCGAATTGATCGGGAGCAGCAGAAGAATCCGACAACCCAGGTCGTCAATGATATGGGGCAACTGCTCCTGAAGGTCGCGCAATTTGCCTGAGGGAGGAATCACCGTGAACCCCTGTTCGTCCAATGCCTCGATCTCCGGCGTGGTGTGCCGGTCTTTCGTGCTGGCTCGCGACTTGCTGGCTCCAAACATCCGAGGAAAGGCGCAGTAGATGGTGCTGCCCGTGCGACAGCTGTCGGGGTTCACCGAAACTCCGAAATCCGGGCCGTCCGGCCAATGCTGCCGGCCGTCGCCGTCGATCGCGTAAGCCTTCGCCTGAAAGAATCCGACCTCGGTCAGCGGCAACTCCAGCGTCCAGACGCCGTCGCGGAAGGCCATCTCGATATCGCGCCAGGACGCCCCCGCCAGGGGCAGTTTCTGAAAATGGGAATGCAGGATTTCCACCCGTTGCTGATCCGCTCGTCCCAGATTCGTTCGCAGCCGCGCGCGCCAACCGCTGTAAGCGCGCGCGCCACCGGACGGAGCCAGGGTGAACTGGATTCGATCACCGACAAAAAACTGGCGCCGTTCACCCGGCGCCGGGGTCATTTGAAATGATGCCATGAGAAGAAAGAAAATCAGACTGCCGCACCTGAGCGGGTTCCGCAAAAGCCTTGGTCGCGGGTTCCTGCAAGTCAATCGCGCAGCGCCGAAAACGGCTGCGGAATGAGAGTCTCTCCCACGGAGCGGCGACGGGAGTCAAACGAAAAAAAGACCGCCTTCGGCAAAAGACCGGATCACTGACAAGGCTATCGCGCGCCACATGTGGATAGGAGCCCGGAACCCCGTCCGCCGGCGCGGCTCAACGCCTGAGCAGCACTCTTATCTGGTCGCGCCCCCCGCCAGCGGCGAAGTGGAAGGTGATCGTTCTCCGGTCGCCGCCGAATTCAATCCGGTCGCGCTCCTCCAGCCCACGCAACTCAGACAAGGTGGCTCCGACCCGCTTGATCAGATAATCCTCAGCGACCTGCCGCACCAACCGGCCGCCGCCTTGCACCGTCGCCGGATCCACATCACTCGGCACGCCAAACAAGGAATCCGTATGTTGCAAGGATGACGAATTCACGATCACTCCGGCGATATCGCGGCCAAACCGAATCGTGCCTCTACGCGGCCTCTTGGAGGATGCTGAACTCGGGTAGCTGTGCACCTGCACCAGGTAACTGTCGAAGGCCAACTCCTGCCCGGGGTCGACCGTCAACTCGCCGGAACGCAATTCCGCGAAACGATCATAGCTGCCGGGATTCAGGATATCGATACGCAGGGATTCCTTGGTGCGCACATCCATCCTTTCCGGCAGAATCAGCACATTTTCTGGATCCTCGTAACGATAGGGGTCATTCGGAGTCCCCGGCGTCTGGAAGACAACATTGCCGTACATCTGCGCAACGCCTGAATTCACTCGCCATAAGCGCCCCAAGCCCCGCACGGCATCCTCCAGAGGCATGGCTCCAATGCCCTTGCTTTTTCGGTCAGACTCGACCGCTCTTCCACCTCTGACAAGGCGGCGTGCGCTTGTGGAACCGGTTTCCGAGGGCTTGTCGACCTCGACCTCTCCATCGAAGACAGCCACTTTGGTCTGACCGCTTTCCACCTCAATCCCGAACGCCGTTCCCAGGTCAGCCAGATTCATCGCTTCGGTTTCAACCATGAAACCGCGTCCGAGCTTGGAAACCTCGACGCACATGCGCCCTTCCCGCAGACGGGTCAGCACATCCGATTTCAACTCAAACTCGGCAGGCCCCTCAAGGGTCATCCGGACGCCGCGGTCCGTTTCCAACTGCACGAGACCTTCCGCGATTCGAAGGACGCCGGTGGTGATTCGTGCCCCCTGCTGAAGTGCGGGCTGTTTTTCATGCCACTTGACATCCACCATCTCGACCACGGTCGCGACCGAGGGACGGGCCACCGCCACCGCCTGAACGGGATTCCTGCGGTAGAACCAACCGGTAAGGATGGCTGTCAACGTCACGACAAACGCCAAACCCGCCGCAATCGAGATCGCCATGACCGGTCGCGTCCAAACCGTCTCCCGAGGTTTGCCCAGACCGGCAAGCCCCCGGGCCAATCCCTTGAATCGGATCTTCTCGATCTTCTCGTCCCGGGGGAACGCCTCCGATTCATGAAGGAACGTCGAATCCCGGCAGATCGCGATGAACGCCTGACGTTTGACGGGATCGTTCCTCAACTCCTTGTTCAGGGTTCCGAGCTCGACGCCGGAAAGCTCGCCGTCCGTGTAGCGCAACGATCGTTCGATGAATTCCGGATCCACCTCGGAAAGACTCAAGTTGCGTGAACTCATAATGAGTAGCCCTCCGGGTCTTGGCTCATGCGGCGCTGAACGCAATCTCGCAGACCTATGTGAATCCTCGTCAGGGCCTTGTAAATGGTGTCAACCTTGCGATTGAGTGTGTCGGCGACCTGGGTTCCGGCCAAGCCCTCCATGTATCGGAGTCTCAAGATTTCACGACTGTAGGGCGTCATCTTGTCCATGCATTTACGCAGAGCGACGATGGACTCGGAGGTTTCTTCCGGCTCAGACTCGGGCCAGTCATTCTCCAGCAACTCGAGCACCTCCTCGTTCAACACAATCGCCTGGTTTTCCTTCCGCCTCAGGGCGTCGATGGAGCGATTGCGGGCGACTCGGCGCGACCACTTGCTCAGGTGAGTTCGGTCGGTGAATGTCTCGTGGCGCTTGATCGCGCGCACGCAGACGTCCTGAAAGACGTCTTCGGCCATGTGGATGCTGCGGACGATTGACTGGATGTATGCGGTCAGTTCCACACGTTGTTGAAGCAAATGACGCGCGACGGACTCTTGGTCCAAGGATTCTTCGTCGGAATCCCCGGAATCGCAATACTCATGATCTTCGAATACCTGCATACACGCGTCACTTCACTGACGGTCGATGAGCGCAAATCTGGACAAAAAAGTTAAAAGGTTGTTCGGCCAGGGTCAAGAAACCCCCGAACCAAGAAAAAGCCGGCGTTCGTCTGGCTGACGAACGCCGGCATGAAGGACTCCAACAGCGAGGCCTTACTTGCTTTCCAAGGCGGCCTGCGCTGCGGCAAGACGGGCGACCGGCACCCGGAACGGCGAGCAACTCACGTAATTCAGCCCCACCTGGTGGCAGAACTTGACGCTGTCCGGATCACCGCCATGTTCGCCGCAGATGCCCAGCTTGATGTTCTTGCGGGTTTTGCGGCCCTTGGCCACCGCCGTCTCGATCAGTTGACCGACACCGGTCTGATCCAGCGTGGCAAACGGATTCTTCTTGTAGATCTCGTTCTCGGTGTAGGGCAGCATGAAGTTGCCCATGTCATCACGGGACACGCCGAGGGTGGTCTGCGTCAGGTCGTTCGTGCCAAAGCTGAAGAACTGAGCCGTTTCCGCGATCTCATCCGCGGTCAACGCGCCGCGCGGCACCTCAATCATGGTGCCAACGAGGTACTCAAACTTCACCTTCTTCTCCGCCATGACCTCCTTGGCCACGCGGTTGACGATCTCGACCTGCAACTCAAGCTCCTTCTGGAAGCCGACGAGCGGGATCATGACCTCCGGTTTGACCTTGATCTTCTTTTTCACGACATCGGCTGCCGCCTCGAAGATGGCGCGGGCCTGCATCTCGGTGATCTCCGGATAGGCGATGCCGAGACGGCAACCACGGTGGCCCAGCATCGGGTTGAACTCGTGCAGTTCCTCAACCCGCTTGGCGACCTTGGCGGCCGAAATGCCCAGCTTCTTGCCGAGGCCCTTCTGCTGCGCGCTGGTGTGCGGCAGGAACTCGTGCAACGGCGGGTCCAGCAGGCGGATCGTCGCCGGAAAGCCCTTGAGCGTCTTGAAGATGCCGGTGAAGTCCTCACGCTGGAACGGCAGCAACTTCGCGAGAGCGGCCTTCCGGTCCGCCTCGTTGTCCGCCAGAATCATCTCGCGCATGGCATCGATCCGATCCCCCTCGAAGAACATGTGCTCCGTGCGGGTGAGGCCGATGCCGGTCGCGCCAAAGGCCATGGCATTGGAGGTCTGCTCCGGATTGTCGGCGTTCGTGCGCACTTCCATGCGGGTGACCTTGGCGCACCAGTCCATGAGCTTCGTGAAGCTCTTGTACTTCTCCGTGCGCCGCGCCGCTGCGTTCCCCTCGAGCAGGCCCGTGATGATCTCGGACGGCGCGGTTTTCAACTCGCCACCGTAGACCGTGCCGCTGGTGCCGTCGATCGACAGGTAATCGCCTTCCTTGAAGGTCTTGCCGGCGACGGAAACCGTCTTCTTGTTGTAGTCGATTGCCAGAGCGGAAGCGCCGCAGATGCAGACCTTGCCCATCTGGCGGGCAACCAGCGCCGCGTGCGAGGATACGCCGCCCTTGGCGGTCAGAATGCCCTCGGCCGCGATCATGCCGCGGAGATCCTCAGGCGAGGTCTCCGTGCGAACCAGCAAAACCCGCTCGCCCTTCGCTTCCGCGGCGGCCGCCCGATCGGCGTTCAGGTAGATCTTTCCGGAGGCCGCGCCAGGACCGGCAGGCAGACCCGAGGCCAATTCCTTGGCCTTCTTCAGATCCTCAAGGTCAAACACTGGCGCCAGCAACTGGTCGAGCTGATCGGCCGGATTCCGCAAGATGGCCGTCTTCCAGTCGATGAGCTTCTCCTTGACCATGTCCATGGAGAACTTCAATGCGGCCATGGCGGTGCGCTTGCCGTTGCGGGTCTGCAACATGAAGAGCTTGCCCTCCTGGATGGTGAATTCCACGTCCTGCACATCCTTGAAGTGCTTCTCCAGGGTCTTGCGAACCTTCAGCAACTCGGCGTAAGCCTTTGGCATCTCCTTCTTCAGCTGGATGACCGGCTCCGGCGTGCGAACACCGGCCACCACGTCCTCGCCCTGCGCATTGATCAGGAACTCGCCGTAAAACTCGTTCTTGCCGTTGGCCGGGTTGCGTGTGAACGCCACTCCCGAGCCCGACTCGGTTCCGGTGTTGCCGAAGACCATCGCCTGCACGTTCACCGCCGTGCCCCACTCGGCCGGGATGTTGTACTTGCGGCGGTAGACAATCGCGCGATCGTTCATCCACGATCCGAACACCGCGCCGGCTGCGCCGCGCAGTTGCTCCCAGGGGTCGCTCGGAAAGGAATGCCCCGTGCGGTCCTTCACCAGCTTCTTGAAGCGCTTGACCAACTCCTGCTGGTCCTCGGCCGTCAATTCGCTGTCGATGATGTCCTTCCCGTAATTCTCGTGCTTGAACGCGTGAATGACTTCCTCGAAAGGCTCCTCATCCTCGCCCTCGCGCTTCTGAACGCCGAGAACCACGTCGCCATACATCTGAATGAAACGGCGGTAGCAGTCCCATGCGAAACGCGGATTGCTCGTCGCGTTCTCCAGGGCTTTCACGGTCTCGTCGTTGAGTCCGAGATTCAGGATCGTGTCCATCATGCCCGGCATGGAATCGCGGGCGCCGGAGCGCACGGCCACCAGCAAGGGAAAGCCCTTTGAATCACCGAACTTGCAGCCCATGATTTTCTCCATGTTGCGGATGCCCTTCTCCATCTGGCCTTGCAACTCCGCAGGATAGGTCCGTTTGTTCTCGTAGAAATAGGTGCAGACCTCGGTCGTCACGGTAAACCCGGGAGGCACGGGCAGGCCAATGCGGGTCATTTCCGCAAGGTTGGCGCCCTTGCCGCCGAGCAACGGCTTCATCGTGCCGTCGCCATCCGCCTTGCCGGCGCCCCAGGTGTAAACGTATTTGGTGGTTTTGCCGCGCTTCTTGGCGGCTTTCGCTTTTTTGGCCATGTGTGTTTTGCTTGGTTTTGTGGTTCGAAAGTCGGGTGCTATTTGGCCGTTGCCGGGCAAAATGAGCGGAGAAAATACCAGCCGCAATTGGGCTGTCAACGGGATTCATTCCTCCTTGCAGCAGTTCTCAGTTTAGGTGAAGGAGCACTTTGATTTCCCCTGAGATCTGAAG
>CAZFLK010000221.1:0-8102 GCA_964519245.1 uncultured Verrucomicrobiota bacterium | reverse complement strand
AATCAGAAGGGCTGGCCGGCGCTCCAATCCATCGAAGACCTCGTCAAGTATCGCGTCATTCGCAAATTGCCGGAGGCCCCGGACGGCAAGAAATGGCACCTGAATACCGAGAATATGCAGGTCGAGTTGAAGTAATCCTTTCCCAAAACAGCCCCTAAGAAGCCCCTACGTATGAAAAACACACTGCAAACCTATGTGAAACGTTGGCGCAAGCTCCGCGCGTTCACACTCATCGAGCTGCTGGTGGTGATCGCGATCATCGCGATTCTGGCTGCCATGCTGCTGCCGGCCTTGGCCAAAGCCAAGAGAAACGCGATGCAAACGTCCTGCCTCGGCAAGCTCAAGGACATCGGCAACGCCTATCACATGTATCTGGGCGACAACAAGGACGAGCTCCCCTACGCGTTCGGTCGCAAGACCAACGGCGGTCAGCACTTCTTCACTTGGGACGAACTCCTTCAGTCCTACCTCGGACTGCGCTACTCCATGACCGACAGCCGCTGGCGTCGCGACTGGTCTCCGGTTCGGACCCAAACGCCCAAGCCCACTGAAAAAGCCTTCGTCTGCCCGGCTGACAAGATCCCGGCCGCAGACTGGGCCAGCACCAACTGGCGCGGCATTCGCCGTTCTTACGCCATGCCGCAGCACAGCGGCGGCCGTGACGCCGGTTTTGTCATCCTCGGCACCCGCGCCGGTGAATCTGGCAAGCCTCTCGGCGCCGATATTCCCAACAACGACCAAAGCGCGCGCAACCGCGACTGGCCGCCGAACGCCGCAGCGCAGACCGGCGTTGGCCTCATCTGGCAGCAAAACCAGCATGGCCACAACGCCGCTCCCAATGGCGGCGGCTTCGTCTGGAAAGACGACCCCAACGAGCCCGCTCGCGGCTATCGCGGTGACAACGACCAGCGCGATATCGTCTTTATCAAACACCAATACAACGTGCCCGCTGGCGTTGTTCAAGATGGGTCGCAGGTCATCGCCATCACCGAGCGCATCTACGACGGCAAC
This sequence comes from uncultured Verrucomicrobiota bacterium, assembly GCA_964519245.1. Taxonomy (GTDB): domain Bacteria; phylum Verrucomicrobiota; class Verrucomicrobiia; order Limisphaerales; family JAYPEY01; genus JAYPEY01. The sequence continues at coordinate 7,091 of CAZFLK010000221.1, read as the reverse complement.
TACCTTGGCGCCACCGGTTGGGCCGAAATCCCCCGTGCGCAGGACCACATGGCTGCCTACGGCGCCGACGGTCAGCCCTGGGGCGGAGCCTGGTCTCGCACCATCCAAGCCCGCATGGGCATCGGTCCCAAGCAGATCCACAACGCGAGCTGGAACTACCTCTTCGTGGACGGCCACGTCGAGTTCAAGCACCCGCGCGCCACGCTCGGCGACATCAACCTCCGCACCGACCGCCACTCCGGTCTCTGGTCCATCGCGGTGGGCGACTGATCCCGGCTGAACAAGCTTCACAATCCGCGAAACAGGCCTCCTGTTTCGCGGATTTTTTTTGACCATTTTTCACACGTTTTGCGTCCAAGCTGCCATAATCTCAACCCACGAAAATCGATGAAAATGACACGCTCCCCCCGCGCGCAGGCCTTGGCTTTGACGTTTTCTTTGGCAACCGCCACTTTCGCCGCCACGACGGAGGAGATCCGCCTCCCCTCGCCTCAAGGAGCCAAACCCGGCTTCACCCAGATGAACCCCGACAAGGCGGGCTTTTCTTTTGGCCCCGCCACCATCACCAACTTGAAGAAGGTGCCGGTTCACGTCTCCAACCCCGGCCTCGCCGCCGGCGATATCGACGGCGACGGACTGACTGACCTGTTCGTCTGCCGCGTGAACGGATCCCACTCCCTGTTCCGGAATCTCGGCCATTGGAAATTTCAGAATGTGACCGCCCAATCGGGCCTCAAGCTCGATGGCCGGGCCTTCCTGGGATCGGTCTTCTCGGATGTGGACGGCGATGGCGATGATGACCTGATGATGCTCTCACTCACAACCGGCAGCGCGCTCTTTCTCAACAACGGAAAGGGAAAATTCACTGAGGACCTCAAATTTCCGTGGATCAAGAGCGAGGAAGGCGGCGAGGTGTCCGCAGCCATCTCAGACATCGATGGCGACGGCGACCTGGATATCTACGTCACCCGGTATCGGCAGGAACTCCTCCGCTACACCATGTCCCGCTCGGACTACAACGATCTCATCGACCGCGCCCTCATTGCCCTGAAATCCGGGCAGAAACCAGAAAAACAGTTCATGGACCGCTTCTTCGTCTACAGTGAGTACCAAGGCCAGGAGATCAAGTACCGCTTCGAGGAACGCGGCCAACCGGACGCCCTCTACCTCAACAACGGTGACGGCTCCTTTTCCAACGCCGCCAACCAAAAAGAGCGCTTCAAGAACGAGAGAGGAGAAGCTGTCGGCATGCCTGTCGATTGGGGACTCGCCGCCGCATTCCGCGACATCGATCAGGATGGCGACCCGGATCTCTACGTCTGCAATGACTTCCTCTCCCCGGACCGCTTTTGGATCAATGACGGAACCGGGCACTTCCAGATGATCGATCGTCTCGCCCTCCGGCGCACCAGCTGGTTCTCCATGGGCGTCGACTTCGCCGACATCAATCGCGACGGTCATGACGACTTCTTCGTCGTGGACATGCTCAGCCGCAGCCACACCCGCCGCAAACGACAAATGGGCGAAATGTCACCCACACCCATCGTCATCGGCCAAATCGACGATCGCCCCCAATTCATGCAGAACACCTTGCTGCTCAACCGGGGCGACGGCACCTACTCCGAGATCGCCCAACTCGCCGGTCTTAAGGCCAGCGAATGGTCCTGGTGCCCCATGTTCATCGATATCGACCTCGATGGATACGAGGATGTCATCGTGAACAACGGCATGCGCCACGACTTCATGGACGCCGATAGCGAAAATGAATTCGAGAAACTGGGCGGTCTCACTCGAGAACAATCCATCGTCGCGCTAGACAAAGTCTACCCGACCCTGAACACCCCCAATCTCATCTTCCGCAACCGCGGCGACCTCACTTTCGAGGAAAAATCAAAGGACTGGGGCTTCACTGAGGGCGCGGTCTCCGGTGGCCTCACTTACGCCGACTTCGACAACGACGGCGACCTCGATGTCATCATCAACAACCTCGATGAATACCCCCTGGAGGTCTACCGCAACGATTCCCCCGCTCCCCGAATCTCCGTGAAACTGCACAGCGACTCGAGGAACACCCGCGGCATTGGAGCCCGCATCCGCGTCACCGGCGGCCCCTTCGAACAGACCCAGGAGATTATCGCGGGCGGCATTTATTCCTCCGGCGCCGCGCCCATGCGCACCTTCGCCGCCTTCGATCCGAAAGCGGCCATGAAGATCGAAGTAAAGTGGCGGGACGGCCGCCGCTCGGTCATCGAAAATGCGAAGGCCAACCATGCCTATATCATTTCCGACGCCGGCGCCTCGCAACCCGACCCCAGAAAACCGGCCGTCGCGGAAACCGTGTTCGAAGACCAAACTGCCAGCCTGAACCACCACCACACGGAGACTCCTTTCGACGATTTCGCGCTCCAACCGCTCCTTCCCAACCGCCTGAGCCAACTCGGCCCCGGCGTGTCCTGGTTCGACATCGATCAAGACGGCGATGACGATCTTATCGTCGCCAGCGGCGGCGGCGGCAACATCCACGTCCTCCAGAACGACGGATCCGGCGGATTCAAGGATTTCAAGAGTCCGCAGCTCTTCATGGAGACGACCTCCATCGTTGGGTTCATCAACCACGAGGGCGAACCGACTGTCTTCGTCGGCATGTCGAACTACGAGAGCGGGAAGACCGAACACCCCTCCGCTCAGGGCTTCTACTTCAAGGAAGGCAAGCGCTGGCATCTCCAGGACGGCATTCCCCACGTCGATTCCAGCACCGGGCCCGTTTCGCTCGGCGATGTCGACGGCGATGGCGACCTCGATCTGTTTGTCGGCGGTCGCATCATCTCCGCAAAGTATCCCGCCCCCGCAAGCTCACGCGTGTTTCTCTACGACCAAGGCAAATGGCTTCCCGATGCCGTCAACACAAAGTCCCTCGAGAAGATCGGCCTCGTCAGCGGAGCCACCTTCGGCGACATCGACGGCGACGGGGACGCTGATCTGATCCTGGCCCTGGAGTGGGGCCCGATCAAGGTCCTGCTCAATGAGAACGGCAAATTGACGGACGCAACCGCCAAGCTCGGACTCGCCAGCTACACCGGCTGGTGGAACGGCGTCGCGCTCGGTGATTTCGACAACGACGGCCGGCTCGATATCGTCGCTTCCAACTGGGGCCGAAACAGCAAATATGAGCATGCCTACAGCCTCCTGAAGCCTCTACAAATCTACTACGGCGATCTGGACGAGAACGGCGTCCTTGACGTGGTCGAGGCTCACTACGACAAACAGATGAAAATGCTCGTGCCGGAGCGCGGCCGCTCCTGCAGCTCGCGCGCCATGCCCTTCATCGGACACCGGAACACCTCCTACGCCCAATTCGGCGCCCGCAGCCTGCACGAGGTTTACGGCTCCTGCATCGAGACCGCCCGTGTCGTCGAGGCGAACACCCTCACCCACATGGTGTTTCTCAATCGCGGAGCGCGATTCGATGGCCGCGCCCTGCCCATCGAATCGCAGTTCGCTCCCGGCTTTCACGTGGCTGTCTCCGACTACGACGGCGATGGCAACGAGGACATCTTCATGAGCCAGAATTTCTTTTCCGTTCAACTCGAAACGCCCCGCAATGACGGCGGCCGCGCCATCTGGCTCAAGGGCGACGGAACCGGATCGTTCACGACCGTCCCGGGGCATGTCTCCGGCGTGCAGGTCTATGGCGAACAACGCGGCGCGGCTCTCGCTGACTATGACCGTGACGGCCGGGTGGATTTGGTCGTTACTCAAAACGGCGCCCTTACCCGCCTCTTCCGCAACCGCGGCGCACAACCCGGACTGCGGGTCAGTCTGGAAGGGCCGGCTGCCAACCCCCAGGGCATCGGCGCCTCCATCCGTCTCCGCTTCGGCGATAAGTCCGGCCCCCTGCGCAATGTCGCCGCCGGCTCCGGTTACTGGTCCCAAGATTCCGCCGCTCATATCCTTGCTACTCCAACCGCTCCCAGCACGATCGAAGTCCGCTGGCCGGACGGTAGGACTACCGCGACTCCCGTGCCCCCCAACGCCCAGGAGATCATCGTGAAGCCGAACGGCGAGGTCCGCAAGGCTCCCCGCTGAACCGCCCCCTGAATGCTAGCCCCACGTTTCCCCTTATTTCATCCCGGACGCCGCAACAACGCGGCGGCCGCGCGCTTCTTGCGTTCCACCTACGTCACTTGCCTATGCTTGGGGCTCGCCCTGCTTTGCGGCTGCTCCAAGCCTAAACCCGAGGACGACACCAAGTTCATTGTCGACAAGTGGGCTCCTCCCCCGGAGCCGGAGCCAGCCTCGCCCCCTACCCAACCCGACGACACGAATCTACCGCCGGGTGGAACGCCGAACCCTTCCTCCGGCCCCGTCCAACTGACCGTAACGGCAGGAACCGAGGGCATGGCCGCGCTGCTCGCCCAGATTGAGGCATTGGCCCCTCGCGCACCCTCTCGATACCACAATGAAATCCGCGCCAACGACTGGCTGCAGGCCCTCGCGGCCCAAACCGACCCGAAACAGGCGGTCGCCATCACCGGCGACGCCGCCTCCGAGCTGCTGCTCGCCGGACGCACACGGGAAGCCATCGAATTGTTTCAGCGACTGCAGCAGGACGCCGCCAAGTTTGCGCCCGACTTCCTGAAAGAACGCGCCGGATTCCTGAAATTCAACCTGGCCCTGGCCCACTTGCGCCTCGCGGAACAGGAAAACTGCATCGCCAATCACTCCGCGGAATCCTGCGTCTTCCCGATCGCCGGCGGCGGCGTTCACCAACTGCGCGAGGGCTCCACCGAGGCCATGCGCCTGCTCAAGGAACTGCTGGAGGAAGCCCCGGAAAACCTGCCGGCCGCCTGGCTGCTCAACATCGCCGCCATGACGCTGGACCAACATCCCGACGCCGTCCCCGAACCCTTCCGCCTCCCCCCCACGGCGCTGAAGTCGGACTACGACATCAAGCGCTTCCCGGACATCGCCCACCAACTCGGCGTCGGACTGAACGGCCTCGCCGGCGGCGTCGTTATCGAGGATTTCGACCACAACGGCTACCTCGATCTCATGATTTCCTCCTGGAGCCTGAAGGATCAGCTCCGGCTCTTCCTAAACCAGGGCGACGGCTCCTTCAAGGACGCCACCGAAACCGCCGGCATCACCGGCATCACCGGTGGATTGAACATGGTCCACGCGGACTACAACAACGACGGCCACATCGATGTCTTCGTCCTCCGGGGTGCCTGGCGCGAAAAGGTGGGCAACTACCCGAATTCCCTCCTCCGGAACAACGGCGACGGCACCTTCACCGACGTGACCAAGAAGGCGCGCCTGCTGAGCCTCCATCCCACCCAGACCGCCGCCTGGCTCGACTACGACAACGACGGCTGGCTGGACCTCTTCATCGCCAACGAGTCAGTCGGCCCGATCGTCAACCCCTGTGAACTCTATCGCAATCGGGGCGACGGAACCTTCGTCAACATCGCCAATCCCTGCAGCGTCGATTTCATCGGCCTGTTCAAAGGGGTGACCGCGGGCGATTTCAACAATGACGGCCGGACGGATCTCTACCTTTCCCGCATGCTGGGGCCGAACCTGTTGCTGCGCAACGACGGCCCGGTCGACGACGCCAGGGCGGCCGGCCTCGGCGCCTGGAAATTCACCGAAATCGCCGAAGAAGCCGGCGTCGCCGCCCCGAAATTCAGCTTCCCCTGCTGGTTCTTCGACTACGACAACGACGGCTGGCTGGACCTGTTCGTGTCCGATTACGACATCGGCTCCGCCGCCGCCGCCGCCGCCTATTTCTTCCAGCGCCCGGCCAACGGCGAAACCGCGCGGCTCTACCGAAACAAGGGCGACGGAACCTTCGAGGATGTCAGCTCCGCCGCCGGACTCAGTCACACCATGCTCAGTATGGGCTCCAGCTTCGGCGACCTGGACAACGACGGCTGGCTCGACTTTCTCCTCGGCACCGGCGCGCCCGACCTCAGCTACCTCTTTCCCAACCGCATGTTCCGCAACAATCGCGGCCGCAGCTTCCAGGACGTAACCTTCTCCGGCGGCTTCGGCCAGCTGCAAAAGGGGCACGGGGTGGCCTTCGCCGATCTGGACAACGACGGCGACCAGGATATTTACGCCGTGATCGGCGGCGCCTATTCCGGCGATGTCTATTACAACGCCCTCCACCAGAACCCCGGACACGGCGCCAATGCCGTCAAAATCCGGCTTCAGGGGAACAAATCCAACCGCGGCGCCATTGGCGCGCGGTTGAAACTGACCGTCGTGGAGGATGGCATCTCCCGGGCCATCCACCGCGTCGTGGGAGGCAACAGCAGCTTCGGCGGCGCCCCCCTGCTTCAGGAGATCGGCATCGGCAAGGCGAAGGAGATCAAGGAACTCGAGATCTTTTGGCCGACCACCGGTGCATCCCAGCGGTTTAATAAGCTCAAACACAGTATGACACACACGATCACCGAAGGCTCTGAGAAAATCGAAAGCTCCACGACGAAAGCGTTCAAGTTTGAGCTGAAGTCGGGCCATCATCACTGATAATCTCACTTCAGCCGTGTCCGACCTCCGGAAAACCCTGCGTCTCCTCATCTCCCTCGCGACAACGGCCGCCTCATTCACGGCGATGACCGCCGACCAACCCGCGTCCAACCGCGAAATGGCGGGACTCCTGAGCCGAATCGCCCGCCAAACACGCGATTCCCCCAACGATTATTCCAACGAGGAACAAATCGAACGCCTCCGCGCGCGACTGAAGCAGCCCTTGCCGCCCCACGAGCAACTGCAGTCCCGCTTCCAACTCGCCGAGGAACTCCTCAAGGCGCGACACAATGACGAGGCCGTCGGGACGTTCGAAGGATTCATCAGCGATCTGAAGAGCCAGGCGCCAGAGGTCTACGCCGGCGGCGAGGCCTTCTTCACCACCCGCCTCGCCATCGCCTACCTGCGCCAGGCCGAACAGGACAACTGCATCCATCATCACAACCCGGAATCCTGCCTCTTCCCAATCCGGAACGGAGGAGTCCATTCCAATCGAAAGGGCTCGACCAAGGTCCGCGACATCCTCGCCCCCCTGCTGCGAAAGAATCCCGACTACC
>CAZFLK010000220.1:0-8328 GCA_964519245.1 uncultured Verrucomicrobiota bacterium | reverse complement strand
CCGCCCCCAGCCGGATCGCAGACAATCTGTTCTGGCTCGGCCGCTATTCCGAACGACTGGAACACACCGCCCGGGTCATCCGCACGTTCTCCTCCCGGTTGATCGACGAACCCGATAGCCGGACGGACGCCCAACTGCAGTCGCTGCTCGACATGATTCAGCCGGCGGCCCGCGCCCCGCACGCCGGACCAATCGACGCCGACACCGCCGCCGACACAGCGCTCGATCACGTCTACAACCGCGACAACCCTGACAGCATCGCCTCCTCGGTCGGCCGGATCTCCGGGATTATATCGACCGCGCGAGACCGCTTTTCCGCGGACACCTGGCGTATCCTGCACCGCCTTGAGGAGTTTCCCGGCGCGCGCGCCAAAGTCCTGCCGCTGGCATCCGCGAAGGCCATGCTGCATGACCTCATCGCCCATCTCGCCGCATTGAGCGGCATGGAGATGGAGAACATGACCCGCGGCGCGGAATGGCTGTTCCTCGACTTTGGCCGGCGTCTCGAGCGCGCCTTCAGCATCTGCGGTCTGTTCCGCGCATGCTGTTCGGCGGGCCGCGCCCCGGAGATCATGCTCAATCCAATCCTGGAGATCTGCGACAGCTCGCTCACCTACCGAAGGCGCTATTTCTCGGAACCGAGGCTCGCATCCACCCTCGAGACGCTGTTGCACGATCCGTCCAATCCCCGTTCGGTCCGGTTCCAGTTGCAGTTGATGGAGAAACATCTCGCCGAGTTGCCGGGATTTCGACAAGACGAGGACTCCGAAGGCTGCCTGATCCAGGAGTTGAAAACCCACTTCAACGCCACCCAAGGCCAAGCTGACGCGCCCGCCACCGTCATTTCTCCCGAGTATTTCGAAAAGGTTGAAAGCCTCCTCCTCGAGTTGTCGGAGAAGTTGGCTCACCACTACTTCACCCTGGTCACGCCCTCGACGTCGGGTAGCCGCGCCACGATCCAATGAAACGCTTCGCCTACAATCTGGAACACACGACAACGTATCGTTATCCGGCCGGCGTGCCCTTGTCCCACCACCTTCTCAACCTCCGCCCCCGCAATCTTCCCAGCCAGTTCTGCGAGTTTCACGAACTGGATATCTCTCCCGAACCTTCGTCGTTTCAACCCCACCGCGACTATTTCGGGAATCACTGCGCATTCGTCACGGTGGAGGGAGCCCACACGGAACTGCGCATCACCGCCCGCAGCCGCGTGGCGCGGAGCATGCCCTTCGTTCCCGATTTCTGGGAAACACCGGTTTGGGAGAATGCCCGCGCGCAGGTCCTGACCGATCGCTCGGGTCCTGGGCTGGAAGCCCTCGAGTTCTCCTTCGATTCCCCGCTGATCCCCAAGAACGCGGAACTGGCCGGGTATGCCGCCAAGTCCTTTCAACCCAGACGACCGCTGATGGAGGCCGCTGTCGATCTGAACCGACGAATCTTCGAGGAATTTGAGTTCGATCCCGCGGCGACCGATGTCTCTACGCCGGTGTCCGAAGTCTTTCAGAAGCGTCGCGGAGTCTGCCAGGACTTCGCGCATCTCCTGATTGCCTGCCTGCGTTCGCTGGGCGTGCCCGCCCGCTATGTCAGCGGCTACCTGGAAACCGACCCACCCCCGGGGTCGCCCAAACTCGTGGGATCCGACGCCTCTCACGCCTGGGTCTCCTTCTGGTGTCCGGGCATCGGATGGATCGACCTCGATCCCACCAACAACTGCGTCCCATCCATGCGCCACGTCATCGTCGGCTGGGGACGGGACTACGGCGACGTCAGCCCCGTTCGCGGCATCATCCACGGCAGCGGCAGCCACGATCTGATCGTCGGCGTCGACCTCACCGCCATCGGGCCGGAAACCTCGCCTTCGCCAACAGCCGCAGAAGCTTGAATCCGTCCCCGGAGCCTTGCCGACCGCGCGCCCCACGGTCTCCGCGTTGACGCCCCGGGGAATTCGCTTGATCGGCACAATCCCGACTCCTATCGTCTCCAGCCGTTGGAGGCTGCCTCCCACGACGTGACGCTTATGGCCAATATTTCCCGAATTTCGCGGCAGATTGTTAAAGGACTTCCCTATCTGAAGAAGGAACTGGCGCGTGATCTGTCGATCCGCACCGGGATGGTCCTGACCGCCCCGGTGACTTATTACATCATCTTCAGCGGCAAGTGCAACCTGGCCTGTTCGTTCTGCACGATCTACAAGGAGCCCGACCCGATCCTCACCGAGGAAACCATGCTTCGACTGGTGCGCGAGGCGAAGGAACTTTCAGGCTCCGGATTCAACATCTCGTTGAGCGGCGGAGAGCCCACCATCTACAAGCCAACCTATTCCTCGATGGCCTTGGCTCGTGAACTCGGCGTCAACTTCGGCATGACGACGAATGGACTGGCCCTGACCAAGGACAATGTCAAACGGATCCTTGGACACGACCCGTTCAACATCAATATCTCGCTCGAATCGGTGGATCCCGAGATCAACGAGAAACTGAGACCCGGGCGCTTCAGCACGCAACGGACACTGCAGGGAATTGCCAACCTGCTGGAGGAGAAGAAACGGACCGGAGCCCGGGTCAGCGTCATCGTGAAACCCACGATCACCGAGATCAACTTTCACACCCTCCCGGACCTGGTCCGTCATTTCGGCAAGGAAGGCCCTGTCCAGGTCAACTTTCAGCCCTTCGTCGGCTCCAAGGACGATCCTCACTGGGTGAAGAATCTCTCCGGATTCGCCGGTATGGTGAAGGAACTCAAGTCCCTCAGGGATGACGGCTACCCCATCATCGGCGACGACGAAACACTCGACGGCTTTGTCCACTACTTCGAAAACCCGCCCCCGGAAGGCGAACTGCCTCACCTCGATCTCAACGGAAAGAAGCGAAACTGCGACATCGGTCTCAGATCCATGTTCATCTACCCTAATGGCGACGCTCACTTCTGCGACTTCCTGAAGAAACCCATCGGCAATATTCACCAGAACAGCCTCAGGGAGATCTTCCGCGGCGAAACCGCAGACCGGCAACGCCATCACATGGTCAACTGCTCCATCGACTGCCAACAGACCTGCAAACGCAAAAGCTCCCTCATGTCCAAGGCAAGAGCGTTTCTGAAGATGGGTTGAGGCGTCGCCGCACCTACGGTCTTCCGCCGCGCCTCCCGAATGAATATGATTCCTTCCTCGCCGCCGTCGACCGATCCGGCGCAGCTCCTCCGTTACCGCGATCGGCAGTACGCCGCCGAGTTCCTCGCCGCCGCAATCAACCACTTCGACTTCTTCACCTGGCTGCGGGACAATCCCGGCTCGACGCTCGAAGCCATCTGCCACCATTTCCGCTGGGCCGCCCGTCCCGCCGATGTGTTGCTCACGCTCTGCCGCGCCAATGGATTCATTGCCACAGACGATCTCGGGAGACTGTCGCTTTCGACCATGGCGGAGGAACACCTCGTCGCAGACTCCCCCTGGTTTCTCGGTCCCTACTACGCCCCGATCCGGGATACCCCCATCACTCAGGGCTTCCTCCAGGTGCTGAAGACCGGAAAACCCGCAAATTGGCAGGCGCAGGATGACGGCAACGACTGGCATGAATCCATGATGTCCGAGGACTTCGCCCGCGGCTTCACCCAACTCATGAATTGCCGCGGCCTCGCCATGGGCCAAGCGCTCGCCCAGGCCCTGGGGCCGCTGATCGGCGAACGCAGGCGCGTCCTCGACGTTGGCGGCGGATCCGGCATCTATGCCGCAACCCTGCTGACCGCCCACCCGAAACTCTCAGGCGCCGTCCTGGAGCAAGCGCCCGTCGACGCCATCGCCCGCGAGGAAATCCAGAGCCGCGGACTCGCCGAACGCCTCGAGGTCGTCACCGGCGACATGTTCTCGGATGCCTGGCCCCGCGACGCCGACATCTTGTTGCTCTCCAACGTGCTGCATGATTGGGATTTCCCGGAAGTCCGCCAACTGCTGCGCCGATCCGCTGACTGCCTGCCCTCCGGAGGCCTTCTAGTCGTTCATGAAGCGTTCCTGAATGACGCCAAGACCGGCCCGCTTCCGGTCGCGGAATATTCCGCGCTGCTCGCCAATATTACCCAGGGCAAGTGTTACAGCCCCGGTGAATATGGAGAAATCATGGCCGAACTCGGCTTCGAGGTCGGAGCTTATCGCGACACCATCGCCGACCGCGGCTTCATGACCGCGCTCAAGAAATAGGAATTCCGCCTTCGTCCGCAACCACTCGTGATCCAGGATCAACAACCCCGCCAGACGCTTATGCTGCCCCTTCGAACCTTCCTCATCGCCCTCGCCCTCATTGGCGTCACAACCGCCGCCTCGGCGGACCGCCCCAACCTCGTCTTCATGATCGCAGACGACTGCACCTACCTCGACATGGAGGTCTACGGCGGCCAGGCGAAGACCCCGACCCTCAATCGCCTGGCCAGGCAGGGCATGCAGTTCTCCCGCTGTTTCCAAGCCGCCCCGATGTGTTCCCCGACGCGCCACAACATCTACACCGGCATCTACCCGGTGAAGTCCGGCGCCTGGCCCAACCACACCAACGTCTACCCCGGCGCCAAATCGATCGCCCATTACCTCCAGGACGCCGGCTATCGCGTCGCCCTCTCCGGCAAGACCCACATCGCTCCCCGGGAATCCTTCCCCTTCGAATACTCCAATGACTTCAAGACCAACGATCCCGCCCAAGCCAACCCCTACCCGGCGCTGAAGTCTCTCATCTCGGAATCCAAGGCCAACCGCAACCCGTTCTGCATCTTCGCCTGCTCCAATGAACCGCACACGCCCTACACCAAGGGCGATCCCACAGCCTATCCACCCGACTCACTCAAGCTCCCGCCATCCTGGGTCGATACGCCGGAGACCCGCAAATTCTACTCGATGTATCTCGCGGAGATCACCTACTACGACGCTCAATGCGGCGCCCTGCTCAACCTGTTGGACCAAGAAGGCGTCGCCGAGAACACCCTCGTCATGGCGGTTTCCGAACAGGGATCCGCCTTCCCTTTCGCCAAATGGACCTGCTTCGAACTCGGCCTCACCTCCGGCATGATCGTGCGCTGGCCCGGCAAGGTGAAACCCGGTTCCAAGTCCGCAGCGCTGGTTGAATACACCGACGTCGCCCCCACCTTCCTCGACGCCGCAGGCCTCCCGACACCCGACCCCATGGATGGGAAGTCCTTCCTGGACGTCCTGCTCGGCAAACGCAAGGAACACAAAACCTACACCTACGGCATCCACACCACCCGCGGCATCATCAACGGCTCCGACACCTTCGGCATCCGCTCCTGCGGCACCAAGACCCACCGCTACATCCGCAACCTCCACCCCGACATCAAGTTCACCAACGCCGTCACCCGCGAAGGCGGCGACAAGGCCAACTTCTGGATGTCCTGGCTCGCCAAGGCCGAAGCCGGCGACCTGCACGCCAAGGCCATGACCAACAAGTATTCCCACCGGCCGGCCGAAGAACTCTACGACGTCGTCAACGATCCCCATTGCCTCAACAATCTCATAGACGAAGCCAGCCTCACCGGCCTGAAACGCGACCTCTCGAACCGCCTCGACGCCTGGATGAAACAACAAGGCGACAAAGGCGCCGAAACCGAAGCCATCGCCCATACGAGAAAAGCCGGCTACGGCAAGAAAGGACAGGGCAACCGGAAAAAGGGCAAAGGCCAACGCAAGAAACAGAAGTAGTATCCGCCCAGGCTTTCGATCGACGCGCCGTTGTGCTCGATTCGAACCGCTCGCGCAACAAGTCGAAAAGTGCCCCCATTCCCGTCGCCCGGCCGGCGAAACCGGCACAAAACCGTTGGACAACCGAATCACCGCTCGAAGTGACCATGGCCCTCGCCTGCTCCTTCGGAAACAGGTCGACCACCCCTCCCCTCAACGACCACTATCCGGTCGGCCCGCAGCGACGCCGACCATCCCCTTCTCAGCAATCCGAACAACCCGCGGCAAATATATCGAACATTACATATCAACATATCCTGATGCGTTGATTTTAAACTTGAATACCGCTACGTGATGGTTCACGGTCCGGCTCACCAATCATCGTGAGCGAACTGAAGCAATCCACCAACGACCGAACCGAAGAACTGCGCGCCCTTCTTCAGGAGCGAATCCTCGTCATCGACGGGGCGATGGGCACGACCATCCGCGAGTACAACCTTACCGAGGAAGATATTCGCGGCGATCGATTCAAGGACTCAAAGAAGGATCTGAAGAACAACGGCGACCTCTTTTCCCTGACCCGGCCGGACATCATCTCGGACATCCACAAACGTTTTCTGGAAGCGGGCGCGGATATCATCGAGACGAACACCTTCTCCGCAACCAGTCTCGGCCAACACGAATTCTTCGTCGATGATCCCCGGGACAGCGGCGGCAGAAAAGCCCCGGCTTTTTTTGAGAAGATCATTCACGATCCGTTCCTGAACGACCTTGCCCGTGAGATCAACGAACAATCAGCCCGCCAGTGTCGCGAGCAGGCGGACGCCGTGGCCCAGACCTCCGGACGCCCCCGCTTTGTCGCTGGCGCCATCGGCCCGCTCACCGTCTCCCTTTCCAACACCCCCGACGCGGATGACGCCAGCTTTCGGGCGGTCACTTTCGACCAGGTCAGGACGGCCTATGCCGGACAGGTGCGCGCGCTGATCGCCGGCGGCGTGGACCTCCTGCTGGTCGAGACCATTTTCGACTCACTCAACGCGAAGGCCGCCCTGGTCGCAATCCAGGAGGTGTTCGACGAAGATGGGGTCAACCTTCCGATCATGATCTCGGCGGCCGTCGGCCGCGGCGGCGAGACCATGATCTCCGCCCAGACCGTGCAGGCATTCTGGCATGCCGTACGCCATGTCAAACCGCTGGCGGTCGGCCTGAATTGCTCCCTCGGCCCGGACCTGATGCGCCCCTTCCTGGCGGAACTCGGCGACGAGTCCGACTGCTCCATCTCCGTCTACCCCAATGCCGGATTGCCGAATCCTCTGGCCCCGACCGGATTCGATCTCGAACCCTGCCATATGGGCGATTACCTCAAGGAGTTCGCCTCCGAGGGCTTGATCAATATCGCCGGCGGTTGCTGCGGCAACACGCCCGACCACATCGCCACCATCGCCAGGTCCGTCGAAGGCGTGCGCCCCCGCCCCTTGCCCGCTCCCTTGCCCCCCGACGCGCATCGCCCCATGATGCTCAGCGGTTCCTTGCCCTTCATCTACGACAGCGACACCTTCATGATGATCGGCGAGCGCACCAATGTCGCCGGTTCCCCGCGCTTCGCTCGGATGATCAAGGAAGATCGTTACGAGGACGGCGTCGCCATCGCGCGCCAGCAGGTCGAGAACGGAGCCAATGTCATCGACGTCTGCATGGATGAGGGCATGATCGACGGCGTCCCGGCGATGACCAAGTTCCTCCACCTCCTCGCCGCCGAGCCCGAGATCGCCAAGGTCCCGATCATGGTCGATTCCTCGAAGTGGGAGGTGATCGAGGCCGGCCTCAAATGCCTTCAGGGCAAGGGCATCGTCAATTCCATCTCTCTCAAGGAAGGCGAGGAAAAGTTCCGCGAACAGGCAAAACGCATTCTCCAGTTTGGCGCCGCTGTGGTCGTCATGGCCTTCGATGAGCAGGGCCAGGCCGACAACTACGATCGGCGGGTCGAGGTCTGCAGCCGAGCCTACCGCATCCTGGTCGAAGACGTGGGCTTCCCGCCCGAGGACATCATCTTCGACCCCAACGTCCTGACCGTTGGAACCGGGATGGAGGAGCACGCGAACTACGCGGTCGACTTCATCAAGGCGACCCGGTGGATCAAGGAGAACCTCCCCCACGCCAAGGTGAGCGGCGGCATCTCGAACGTCTCCTTCAGTTTCCGCGGCAACAATGTCGTCCGCGAGGCAATGCACTCTTCCTTCCTCTTCCACGCGATCGAAGCCGGCCTCGACATGGGCATCGTCAATGCCGGCATGCTGGAAGTCTATGAGGAGATCTCCAAGGATCTGCTCGAACGGGTCGAGGATGTCCTGCTCAATCGCCGCCCCGACGCCACTGAACGCCTCGTCGAACACGGTGAAGAACTGAAGACCGCGGGAGCCTCACAAAAGGAGGTCAAGGTCGAGGAGGCAGCCTGGCGCAAGGAAACCGTCGGCAAGCGGCTCGAACACGCCTTGGTCAAGGGCATCGACACCTTCATCGAGGAGGACACGGAGGAGGCACGCAAGAAACTCGGGCGTCCTCTGAATGTCATCGAAGGTCCCCTGATGGATGGCATGAGCGTGGTCGGCGATCTCTTCGGCGCCGGCAAGATGTTCCTGCCGCAAGTCGTCAAG
>CAZFLK010000219.1:0-8328 GCA_964519245.1 uncultured Verrucomicrobiota bacterium | reverse complement strand
GGCGGACGGCCTGGTTTCGGACGCGGCGGCGAGCGCGGCGGACGGCCTGGTTTCGAGCGCGGCGGCGAGCGTGGCGGACGGCCTGGTTTCGAGCGAGGACCTTGGGGCAAGGGCCTGCAAGGAATCGGAGGGCGAGGATTTGGACCACCTTGGTCGCGTGGAGGCGGAATGCACGCTCCGTTTCCCGGCGGTCGCGGCCCGATGGGGCCGGGAATGCGTGGTGGGTTTGGTCCCGGAGGCGCGGCTTGGGATAACCGCTGATCTGATCTGAAATGAAACCGAGCATGATCAACCTGCTTGTGGGAGCCGCCGTTCTGGGGGTTCCCATTTTCGCATTGGGCGCGGATGATGCTCAGGCGAAGGGGCAGCCTGCGGCAGTCACGCATACGCGTGTAAATGCGGAGTCAGCCGCAGAGTCGGCTGGGTCACGAGATGAGCTGAGGGGATCGCTGTTACGGGGATTGCGTCCGGAGAACCTGACCCGAGACGAGCGGGAACGGTTGCATCGCGAGGTGGTCTTGATGTTCGGACCGGGGCGCCCCATCGAGGATCTCTCGACCCTGGAAATCATCCGGTTGATGGACCGGGTTCTGGTCGACGACGATCAAATGGGGCGAACCGAGGGAGGGCGACGGCCGCAAGCTCGGGTGGGACCGGATCGACGCGGTCCGAGAGGGGGAGGCGGGCCCTTGGGCGGCAGGCGAGGCGGCTATCGATTCGGCGCGGGGCGTCCGGATCGAGCGGAATCTGGCCGGGCCGGGAGCCTGGTGCAGGCGCACTCACCCTTGTTCCAGGCTCTCTTCGAAGAGGAAAGCGGGCAGGATCCTGAGATATCGGCGGCCGAATACCAGGAACTCATTACCCGATTTGATGAGTTGCGCCGCAACATGGCCGCGGTCCACTTTCGAATGGGGCACATGATGGAAAAGACGCGACAAGAGGATAAGGCCGCCGCCGAATATCGCCGGATACTACGACATTATAGCGATGTGGACGATGTGAAAGCTGATGCGGAGAAGGCGTTGATGCGGATGGGGAAGCCTCTGCTCAAGGAGACGGCGGCGGAGTAATCTTTTTCAGAGCGGTCACCATTCGCCATCGCCTCCGAACTTCTCCCGGGTGTTCCTTTTGAATTGTGCGGCGGCGGCGTCGAGGTCGACGAGGAGCTCTTTCATGGATTTGCCGGCCCCGTTGCGCGCCGCGGCGATGATCGTGTCGCACTTATCCCTGTCCATGAAGAGCGAGGCCTCGAGCAATCGTGTTTGGTCCTCGTCAGGAATGGCGAGGAAGCCGTGTTTGTCTGCATGGATGAGCTGCCCGGGGCGAACGGTTCGCCCGAAGACCTCGACGTCGCAGTTCCAGCGCGCCGGCGCGACATGGGCGTGGCCGACGCACAGGCGTTTGGCCAAGGCCTTGAAGCCGGCATTGGTCATCTCGTCGATGTCGCGGATGGCGCCATCAGTGATGGTTCCGACACAGCCAAGGGAGCGGTGCAGGTTGCTGTTGACCTCGCCCCAGAACGATCCCAGCACGGCCGGCTTGTCCAGGTCCTGAACCACGACGATCTTCGGGCCGGGAGTGGATCCGACATAGTCGCGGTAATCGGAACCGGCGGAGGCGACTTGCTTGTGTTCCGGATTGGAGGGTTCGATCATGACGGTGACGGCGTAACCGATCATGGGCCCCATCTGGGGCATGAAGTCGCGGGTCTCCTCCAAATTGAAGGCGTCGCCGGCAATGTCGTTGTGGGTGATTTGCTCCCACCCGTTGTAGAGAGTGGGGGTGTTCCAACGCTTGAGTTGAAGCAGTTCGGAATGAGTAAGGCGGGATTTCATGGGACGCGAATCCGCTCAACGGAGGATACGGCGCTTCCTGTGGAGTTGAAAGTCTGGATGATTTGATCTCCGTGATCCGGGCGACGAGGGGAGTCCGGCAGGTAAGAAGCTTTGTCGCGCCGAGTTGCCCAAGCGGCGACTCGCATGACCCGCAATCGATGGGGCTTGGTGTCCGCTTGTCAAGCGGGGGCGATTCGCGTATCCAAACGGACCCTATGAAGATGAAGATTGAAGGTTGGTTGAATGACGCCGAGGAATCATTGCTGTTGAAGATTTCCGGCGAGGACCGGCCGAACATCATTGAGGCATTCGCCGGCGGGCTGGAAGAGCGAAGGCTCTATGTTGCCTCGATCACCTTTGGATTGACGCTGCCGAGCCAGGATCGGTTCGCCATGGATATACTCGCCAAAGGTGCGCGTGAGGATCTGCTCGGCGTCAAGGCGCGGGTCGAAGACGGCGCATTTCTGCGGGGCGCGTCAGATTCGGAATCAGCGGCGCGGCCCATCAACTGGCCGAGTGCGCACTTGTTTCATCTTGCGCTCTATACACCGGATCAGGCGGGGTTGACGGCGGCGTTGTCGCGCATTGTCGGCAAGCGCCGGGAGGCGGCAAAGGATCACCAATGTCCGAACGGCAGTTTCACCCATCTGCTCGGCGTCACGCACAACGCCGGCGGCGCGCAGGGGGGCGCCCCGCACTACAGCGTGCGCGCCAATGTGGCGACGGAATCCGCGGAGATTCAGGAACTGATTGTGGAAGACCTGCATGCCTGGGCCGCGGAGGAGGGGCTTGGGGAGGACCTCTGGACGAGGGACCTGAACAAGGGACGTTGACCCCGTTGGGCGGCGCGGGTCAGCGTGAGGCGGTCCATTCCCGCTGCCGTTGCGGGTTCCTCCGCAAATCGGGATTGCAATTTGAAGGGGGCGAGTCGAGACTGCACTTTCGAAACGTTTTGATTGTAAGCTCATGAAACGCATCTATCCCGCCCTCGGAATCCTGCTATTGGCGACGTTGGCGTCGTCGATCCATGCGGATGTCTTCACCATCGGAACGTTCACGTTCAACGAGGCCAACGCGGTGCGGACAGCCGAGATTGTGGAAGGGCCGGTAAATTTGCGGGATTACCGCAACGACGAGTTCACCAAGCGTTCGAACCTGGACATCATTCTGGATGACCGGGACAAGCAGAGGGGGACTGACAAGATCTACAAGTTTTTCGATCGTTCGAAGTGCGTCGGTCAACTCCTTGGGCGGGGGGATAACAAAGGCATTGCGCGTTACATCACCTTTCCCGAGAAATCGACGGCTCCGCCGACGCCGAATGTGGATTCCACGACCATCGAGTTGACCTGGGGCAGCTCGGACCTGCGGGACATCTCTGGTTTTGACGGCGGTCCGGACCTGTTTCGCCGGCTGCACAGCGAGCTTGGCGGCGAGATGCGGGAAGAATTGCTGACCAAGCCGAATACCGTCGCGAACCGCCCGGGCGAAGCGGCGGTCAGCAATGCGCGGAGCCTCGGCTCGAACGCGCGCGCGCAATATCTCGTCGGTTGGGCGTTGGAGAACAAGGATGGGCCCGATTTCGTGGTTTACGAGTCGGGGTCGTTTGAGCCGTTTTCGGTCTATGTGAGAAAGTCCGGGACGGAGCAGTTCACCCAGCCTCGGTATCAATTCGCGACTTATTTTGATCCGGTTCACAATGTGAATGCGGTGGCGTTCGACTTGGACGATTTCGGGTTGGCGAAGGGGGAGATGATCGACGCGATCCGGATCCGGAACGTGTTCAACTCCTATTCGCGTCATGGTTCGGACCGGGTCGATGACGAAAGCGGGCAAGGGAATGTGATTTATCCCGGTGATCCCGGTTACGCGAACAGCCACCCCTTGTTGAAAGAGCGCGGTGGGCGGGAGTTCAAGATTGAGCAACTGGATGCGGACATCATTTACGTCGTGGGACTCCATGACATCGTGCCATTGGACAAGAGCGGAAACTCCAGATCCCTGCCGCAGGGGGCGACGGGTGGGGATGCGAGCAATTGATCAGCGGAATGGCGCGCAGTCTTGACGACGGTTCGGAGCCGCACAATTGTTGAACCGTAGTCGAGTGTTTCATGTCCTGGCTTCCCTTTGAGCTACTTCTGGCGCTTCGCTACCTGCGGCCCAAGCGCACCTTCGTTTCCTTCATCACCTTGATTTCGATCATCGGGGTCACGCTTGGGGTGGCGGTGTTGATCGTGGTGATTGCCGTCATGAGCGGATTCGACGAGGAGTGGCACAAGCGCATATTGGGATTCAACGCGCATCTGCGCGTGGAGAAGTTTGACGATTCGCCCATGTCTGACTACGCGGTGATTGCCGCGATGATTCGGGAGAACCCGAATGTGGTCGGCGTTTCGCCATACATCGAGGACCAGGCCTTGGTGGAGACCCAGCCTCGGATTGGCGAGCCGCGAGCCGTCGCTCCATTGATCCGAGGGATCGATCCGGCAACGGAGGGGCAGGTGACGGTTTTGCCGGATAGCCTGGTGGCGGGCACGATGGAACTGGAAGACGACGGCATTCTGGTGGGGAGCTCCTTCGCCCGGAACATGGGGCTGATGGTGGGAGATCGGGTCTCCATCTATGCGCGTCGAGAATTTCGCCTGCTGCAGAAACTGCGGGACGATCCGGAAGCAGAGATCCCGATACCGGATGACTACGAGGTCCGCGGGATTTTTGAGGCGGACTTCTTTGAGTATGACAACATGTGGGTGTTCACCTCTCTGGAAGCGGCGCAGTTGATGAACGACTGGAGCGACCAGGTCAAGGGACTGTCGGTGCGCTTGGACGACGACTACAAGGCGTATGATGTGTATTACGATCTTGCGCAACGGTTGGGGCCTGAATTCGGGGTCATCCCCTGGATGGCGCAGCATCGGGAGATCTTCGACTCATTGCAGATGGAGAAGAACCTGATTCGATATCTCCTGTTCTTCATTGTCTTGGTCGCCGCGTTCGGCATTACGAGTTCATTGATCACTTTCGTCGTCCAGAAGACGCGTGAGATTGGCGCGCTTCGTTCCATGGGAGCCAGTTCGCTGCAGATCATGAACATCTTTCTGATGCAGTGTGTGGTGGTCGGCGCGGTGGGCGTCGGGATCGGCTATTCGTTGGGGATGATTGCCATCAAGTATCGGAACGAGTTCATGCGTTTTCTCAACGACACGCTGGACACCACAATCATGCCGTCCTCGGTTTATCAATTGGGGAACCTGCCTGCCCTGATTCTTCCGGGGGATGTGATTTCGATTTGCGGGTTCTCGTTGCTGATCTGCCTGGTGGCGGGACTTGTCCCGGCTTGGATCGCGGCGCGGCTCAAACCAGTGGAGGCGTTGCGGCATGAATGAGCCCGGTGGTCAGGTCGCTGAGATTCTCAAGGCCGAGGAAGTAGCCCGTGCCTTTGAGTTGGGAGCGCGAAAGCTTGAGGTCTTGCGGGGAGTGAGTTTGACGATCGACGCGGGCGAGTTCGTCGCGTTGAAGGGAGCGTCGGGCGCCGGTAAGAGCACGCTGCTGCATTTGCTGGGCGGTTTGGACTCGCCGGATTCCGGCGCAATCCTCTTCAAGGGGCGGGATGTCGGGGGCTTTTCGGGTGGGGAGTTGAACCGGTTCAGGAATCGCAACATTGGCTTTGTGTTCCAGGCGTATCATCTGCTGCCGGACCTGGATGCGCTGGAGAATGTCTGCCTGCCTTCCCGGATGGCGAGGGAAGCGTGCGGGAGAGTGTCAGTCCGAGCCAAGGACCTGCTGGCGCGCGTCGGGTTGAAAGAGCGGATGGAGCACCGTCCGACCGAGTTGTCGGGAGGGGAACGCCAACGGGTGGCGATTGCCCGGGCGCTGATGAATGAACCGGACCTGGTCCTGGCCGACGAACCGACCGGCAACCTGGATTCACACACCGGCGAGGAGATCATCGCGCTGCTGGCTGAGTTACGCGCCGAGCGAAATGTCACACTCGTGATTGCGACACATGATTCGAAGGTCGCGGAGGCGGCGCCGCGCATCGTCGAACTGGTGGACGGCTTGGTGGCGGATTGAGTTGGAGCGGGGCGCGAAGGGCGAGGCTGGCCGGAGGCTCAATCTTCCTCGATATCGTGGGTGTCGATGTCGAGGCCGTGCATATGACCGACCTTTTCCCCGCCGCCGGTGAGGACCTTGTAGAGGCAGGTGAAGAAGAGGGCGCTGACGCCGCCGACGGAAACCAGCATGATGATCCAACCTCCCGCGCTCATGATTCGCCTTCCGTTGCGTTCTCGAGTTTTGCCCAGCGTTTGCCGGCCTGGGCGATCAGGGCGGCGATAAAGGCCGCGACGATCAGGATCAACGCCATGCTGGCGCGGGCGACATTATTGGCGGGTTTCTCATCGGATCCCACCAGGTCAAGGACGTAGCCGCTGAGTTTGAACTCGCCCGTGCTGAAATTGTAGCCGAACACATTGGTCGCCACCCAGCAGGCGAAGATGACCAACAGGAACAGGGGACAGACATACTTGATGACGACCTTGAAGACGTTTGGGATGCGCAGTTCCGCCCCCTGGTGGGCGAGTTGCCAGCCGCGTTCAATCCCGATCACCCAGCCGAAGACGATGATTTGGATCGTCGCCAGCACAAAGATGAGGAAGGTGCCGACCCAGAAGTCCATGGTGTCCAAGGCCTTGATGTCCTTCGAGAAGAAGACGACGAAGAGGCAGCCCATGGCGGTGATCAGGCCGAGCAGGCCGACGGACTGTTTCCGGTTGATGCCGAGACCTTCCTCCAGGAAGGCGATGCCCGGCTGCAGCATGGAGAGTGAACTGGTGACGGCGGCCAGGAACAGCAGGAAGAAGAAGATGAAGCCGAAAAACTGGCCGGCCGGCATCTGGGAGAACACCAGCGGCAGGACATTGAAGCCGAGGCCGAAGGTTCCCATACCGACGACGCCGGCGGAACCGAGGAAGACAAAGGCGGCCGGCACGGTGATCATGCCGCCGAGTCCGACCTCGCAGAATTCGTTGGCGCTGGTGGCGGTCAGTCCGCTGAGGACGACGTCATCGTCCTTGGACAGGTAACTGGCGTAGGTGATGATGACGCCGAAGCCGACGGAAAGGGAAAAGAAAATCTGTCCGGCGGCGGCGAGCCAGAGTTCCGGGTTGCGGAGGTTGGTCAGCAGCGCCCCGGGATTCCACATGAAGCCCAGTCCGTTGATGACATTCTGATCGGGTTTGTCGGCGATCGGCGCGCCCAGGGTGAGCACGCGGATGAGAATGATCACCGCCAAGACCAGCAGGGTGGGCATGGCGTAGCGGCAGAACCACTCGATGCCCTTGGAAATGCCCCGGTAAATCAGAAAGAAGTTGAGCGCGAACACCAGGATCAGGTACCCGCCGACCTGGCCCAGTCCGAAGCCAATGGCGGACCCATCCTCCTGGATGCCGATGAACGTTCCCCAGAAGGCGCCGTAGGCGTCCGGATCCGATCCGAGGTTCAGCCCGCCCCGCAGGAAGTTGACGGCGTAACCGAGACACCACGCCTCGATGTAGACGTAATACATGTAGATGACCACCGGAATGATGACGCCCAGAATGCCGATGTATTTGCCCGCCGGATGCTTGATGATGAGGTTGAGGATTCCGGGGCTGGAATTATAGCCCTTGGATCCCCCATAGCGTCCCATCGCCCACTCAGCCCAGCAGATCGGGATGCCGATGATGACGAGCGAGATGAAGTAGGCGATCATGAAGGCTCCGCCGCCGTCCTCGCCGCCATACTTGACCGCCTGCCCCGGGAAGCGGAGAAAGTTGCCCAACCCCACCGCGCTGCCGGCCACGGCGAGAATGACGCCGAGGCGTGAATTCCAAGCTTCTTTCTGCTGCTCCTTCGCCATGGTGTAAACCATCCTTGTACAAATCACGGGCCTGTTTCGCCAGATTTAAATTGTGGGGAAAAACTCGATCGCGGGTTGCGTGGCAGGAAAAGCATTGCTTATGATGTTTATCACGCAAAAGGCCGGTTGTATCGTGGCGCTTGGGACCCAAACACCAGCAGCATCCAGAAACGAAAGGGCATATCATGAGCGGAGTCAGCGGTCTCATCAGTCAAATCATCGCGGATAAAGGGAAACAAGTCTGGTCGATTGAGCCGGACGCGACGGTCTATGAGGCGATCGCCATGATGGCGGAGAAGAAGGCCGGGGCCCTGCCGGTGATGAAGGGGCGAAAACTGGTTGGGATGATTTCGGAGCGGGACTACACGCGCAAGGTGATCCTGCAGGGCAAGGCGTCCAGGAAGACGGCCGTCGAGGAGATCATGAGCCGCGATCCGGACACATTGAAACCGTCCGACACCGTGGATATGGGCCTGCGGCTGATGACCGGGAAGCGCGTGCGACACTTACCCGTCGTCAATCGGGGCTGGGTTGTCGGTATCATCTCCATCGGCGACCTGGTAAAAGACGTGATCTCGGAGCAAAAATTCATCA
>CAZFLK010000218.1:0-8504 GCA_964519245.1 uncultured Verrucomicrobiota bacterium | reverse complement strand
AAAGCGCTGCAGGTGAGCCATAGCCAACGCTGTGATCAGGAAGACCTCTTTTCGTCCCTTGGGGACTTGGCATGGCGCCACCCGTTCTCAATCGCGCCCCCCCCCCGATGAGCGGTTCACGCCACAACCCATTGACGAACCTTGGTGTATCCCCCAATCTCGCGCCCATGTTCCGATTTGTTCTCGCCCTGTTCGCGACCTTGGCGTGCTTTGCGCCCGCCGCCTCACTGGCGTCCGTGTCGCCGGCCCCGCCCGTTCGCGAACTCTCCCTCGAAGACTGCATCCGCATGGCCCTCGCGCGCAACTTCGATGTGCAGATCCAACGCTTCAACCCGCAGATCAGCCGCTTCAATCTGGAAGCTTCGCGCGGCAGCTACGACCCCAACTGGACCTTTTCCGGAACAGAACGCTTCAGCAAGTCGGATGTGCAGATCGACCCCGAATTCAACGTCGTCATCGGCGGCGCGGAAACCACCACGGAATCCGGCCAGTCCACCATCAGCGGCGTCATCCCCACCGGCCTGAACTACAGCCTGTTCTCCTCCGCCAACCGGCGCTCCGGCAACCGCTTCCGCGGCTCCCAATACGACAGCACCCTGGGCATCCAACTCACCCAACCGCTCCTGAGAAACCTCTGGATCGACGCCCCCCGCCTCGCCATCCGCACCGGCCGCCTCGACCTCGACATCTCCAAGCATCGCCTCAAGGACACCATCATCCGCACAGTGACCTTGGTCGAGAACGCCTACTACGACCTGATCTTCGCCGCCCGCAATGTCGAGGTGCAACAAAAGTCGCTCTCCCTGGCTGAGCAACTTCTCGAGGACAACCGCAAACGCGTGAAAGTCGGCTCCATGGCCCCGCTCGAGGAAAAGCAGGCCGAATCACAGGTCGCCGCCCGTCGCGCCGACCTCATCTCCGCCATCCAATCGCTCGCCACCCAACAGAACACGCTCAAGAACCTGCTGACCGACGACTACATCGCCTGGAGCGACATCGAGATCAAACCCCGGGAAACACTCATCGCCGTGGAAGCGCCCTTCGACAAACAGGCCAGCTGGCGGAAGGGCATCGCGTCCCGCCCGGACCTTCTCATCCTGAAGGATCAACTGGAGCGGGAGAACATCAACGTGCGCTACCGCCACAACCAATTGTTCCCCTCCCTCGACCTGACCGCGTCCTACAACCAGGTCGGCTTGGACTCCAATCCGGGCGACACCATCGGGGAAGCCCTCGCCGGCAACAACCCGAACTACTCCATCGGCGCCCGCGTCACCATACCGCTCGGCAACCGCGCCGCCCGCAACCGTTACCATGCCAGCAAGGTCGCCAAGATGCAGGCCATCCTGCGCGTCAAGCAAACCGAGCAGAGTGTGCTCGTCGAGATCGACAACGCCATTCGCAACGCCGAGTCCACCTACCGCCGCGTCGAGGCAACCCGCGACGCCCGCGAGTACGCCGAAGCCGCCCTCGCCGCCGAGGAGAAGAAACTGGCCAACGGAGCCAGCACCAGTTTCGTCGTCCTCCAGATGCAACGCGATGTCACCAACGCCCGATCTTCCGAGATCCGGGCCATCGCCGATTACAACAAGGCCCTCGCCAGCGTCGCCAGCAGCGAAGCCTCCACCCTGGAACGCAAGAACATAGAACTCGACTTCGAGTGATGCGCCTTCGGCGGGATCGGAAGAGCCCCGTCTGCCTTACAGCTTATGGTCAGGATGGGAACAGGCGGGAGGCAATCCCACGGCCAGGATCTGATACCGGCCTCCGCTCGTCGGACAAACGGGCTCAATCGGTATGTAGCGCTGTTGCCCAAATAACTCCGCGACAGCCGGTATTTCCTGGGCTGATTTACGCTCATCGAGGGCCCACTGCTGCTTGGCTCCGTCAATCCACCTCAGGTTCGCGATGCAGGCATTGCGCTGCTCCCGCGCCGTGTTGGCAACAACGACACTTTGCGTCTGCCGCAGTTCCTGCTGCGCGTCACGCGCCGTTTCCCGCAGTTGCGTGGCCTGTGTCTGCGCATGGCTCAACTGGGAACGCAACACCACCATTTCCCGCATCAGCTTCTCGTTCTCCTTTTGCAATCGTTGAACATCCGCCGAAGCCGCCCGCAATTCATGGATCTCCTTGTTCTCCCGCCGCAACCGCTTCATCTCCCCCAACTGCCCGCTCACCTGCTCCAACGCCGCGGCCTGCTCCGCTACCTTCCGACTCAACTCCGTGTTCTTCACCACGGTTGCGGACAACCTCTTCTCATAGTCCGCCTTCGACGCCAGATGCAGCATCAGTATCCCGAACACGGCCGCGCCCGCCAGGATCCCGGCCACCTTCAGCCCCACGAATCCCGCTTCCCGCTCTTGAACGATGGTTTTCATACTCAGTTGGTCACTTCTCTTCCGCGGTCAAACCGCCCCTTGCCAATACCACATCTGCCGTAACCTTTCCTAGTTCCCCGCCGTTTATTCGTCGAGTTCAAACCAATCCGCCTCCAGCCATTGCTTGCCCCTCGCGTGCCATCCCTCTAGATTCTCTCGTTTGTCGCTCCAGCCAATCATGAAGACACGCCTCGTCCGCGCGCTCGTCGCCGCTCTTCTCGTCGCTTTCTGCGGTTGCCGGACAACCTCCGAGGACCGCTCGGACCTCTTGGAACTCGAGGCGCCCGACGCCTTCGCCGCCCAATCTGCCCCCGGCGCCCTCTCCGACCAAGGCTGGCTGGCCGGCTTCAACGATCCGCTCCTCAACTCACTCGTCGCCGAGGCCCAGAAGAATAATCCCAACCTGCGCGCCGCCGCCGCCCGCATGAAGGCCGTCGCCGCCAACGCCCGGGCCGCCACGGCGGGGCTGTTCCCCACCGCCAGCGCCAGCGGCGGAGCCTCGCGCAACAAACGCTCCGGCGCCGCGGGCTTCCGCCTCACCAACCCCGTCAACGACAGTTTCACCCTCAACGCGGGAATCGCCTGGGAACTCGACCTCTGGGGCAAAATCCAAAATCGCGCCCGAGCGGCCTCTGCCGACTTCGAAGCCGCCACCGCCGATTTCCAGGCCGCCCGCCTCTCCCTCGCCGCCAACACCGTCGCCGCCTGGTTCAACACCGTCGAAGCGGAGCTTCAAGTGCGCCTGAGCGAGCAGACCCTCAAGAGTTTCCAAACGAACCTGATGGTCATCGAACAGGGGTTCGACCGCGGCGTCAACCCCGCCCTCGACGTCCGCCTCACCCGGGCCAACGTCGCCAACGCGCGCGCCAGCCTGCGCCAGAGGGAACAACAACGCGACACCGCCATCCGCACGTTGGAAGCCATCCTCGGCCGCTATCCCGCCAACCGCCTCGTCGCCGCCAACAACCTGCCTCGCATCGCCCGCGATATCCCCGTCGGACTTCCCTCCCAGCTCTTGAACCGTCGCCCCGATATCCTCGCGGCCGAACGCCGACTCGCCGCAGCCGATGAACGCTTCAAGGCAGCCCGCAAGGACCTCCTGCCTACCATCAGCCTCAGCGCCAACGGCGGAACCCAATCCAGCGAGCTCAAGGATGTGCTGGACCCAGACTCCAATGTGTGGGGATTCGCCGCCAACCTCGCCCAGCCCATCTTCCAAGGCGGCCGCCTTCGCGCCATCGCCAAATCCAACCAGGCCGCGGTCGAAGCCGCAATCGCCGACTACACCCAGATCGCGCTGACCGCCTTCCGCGAAGTCGAGACAACGCTCGCCGCCGGACAGTTCCTGCGCGAACGCGAGTCCGCCCTTCAGGCCGCAGCCGAGGAGTCCGCCCAGGCCGAACAACTCGCCTGGAGCCAATACCAGCGCGGCCTGGTGGACATCATCACCGTGCTCGAATCCCAACGGCGTTCCTTCAACGCCCGCAGCTCGCTGATCCTCATCTCCAACCAGCGACTCCAGAACCGCCTCAACCTGCACCTCGCCATCGGCGGCGATTTCGATGCCCTGCCGCCGGTGGACGCCGACGACGATTCCCCCACGCCCTGATTCTCGAATGAAACCCCTCAAGATCATCCTCCCCATTGCGGTCCTGGCAATCTGCTTCAGCGTCGCGCGCAAGTTGATCCTCTCGCCGCCCGAAGCCAAACGCTGGGGCGCGCAGACCGCCCAACTCAACGTCGAGGCCAAACGCCTGAAAAGGACCCAATACAAAACCACCGTCACTTCCCAGGGCGTCGTCCGCGCCCGAACGGAAAGCACCCTGATCCCTGAGATTTCCGGCAGAATCGTCGCGGTTTCCAAGGACTTCCGAGAGGGCGGCTTCTTCGAAAATGGCGAACTGCTCGTCCAAATCGACCGCAGCGACTACGAAACCGCCCTGGTCGTCGCCCAAGCCGCCGTCACCCAGGCCGAAGCCGCCCTCGAACAGGAACAAGCCCAGGCCGACCAAGCAAGGGAAAACTGGAAATCGCTCGGCGACGGATCCAAGCCATCCGCGCTCGCACTGCGCAAACCGCAACTCGCCCAGGCCAATGCCGCCCTCAGCTCAGCCAGGGCCCGCGTCGCCGATGCCCAGCGCGACCTCGAACGCACCGAAGTCCGCGCCCCCTACGCCGGTCGCATCCTCCAGAAAAGCGTCGATGTCGGACAATACGTTTCGCCCGGCGCCGTCCTCGCATCGGTCTACGCCATCGACTACGCCGAGGTGCGACTCCCGCTCTCCGACGACCAAATCGGCTTCGTCGATGTGCCGGAGCGCTATCGGGGCGACGACGTTGCCGCCGTGGAGCAAGGCCCGTCCGTCACCCTCCACGGCAAGGTCGGACGCCAGGAAGCCGCCTGGCAGGGACGCATCGTCCGCACGGAGGGCGCTTACGACGCCAGCAGCCGCCAACTCTTCGTCATCGCCCAGGTCGACGATCCCTACGGCCGCACGACAACCGGTCAACCTCCCCTGAAAGTCGGCCAGTTCGTCACTGCCGAGATCGACGGCAGCCTGCTGAAAGACGCCTTCATCATTCCCCGCTCCGCCCTGCGCTCCGGCAGCGAAGTGCTCGTCATCGACAAGGCCAACAAACTCTTCCGCCGAACCATCGACGTGCTCTGGAGCGACTCAGACAATGTGGTCACGCGCGACAACCTCAAGGAAGGCGAACTGCTTTGCCTGACCCAGGTGCCCTTCGCGGTCGATGGGGCGTTGTGCATTCCCGACATCGAGGGCGAGGGCAAGCGCGTGCTCGAAGGCCAAGGCGGCGGCAAAGGCAAAGGCAAAGGCAAGGGCAAAGGCGGGCCTCCGGGCGCCAAGGCCAAGGGATCGCAACCCGGCAAGGCCAAGGGAGGCAAGCCATGAAGGGAATCATCGCCTGGTTCTGCCGGAACGGCGTCGCTGCCAACCTCCTCATGGCCGCCATTCTCGGCCTCGGAGGCGCGCTGCTGATGGCCAGCTTCCCTGTCAAGCAATCAGAAAACCCCAAGTTCTACGGGCTCCAACAAAGCTTCGCCTCCTTTCTCGGCGCCGTCCCCACCGAGGTCTTCCCCGACTTCGAATTGGATGTCGTCGAGATCGGCGTGGAATACCGTGGCGCCACGCCCGCAGAAGTGGAGGAATCCATCGTCGTCAAGGTGGAGGAGGCCATTCAGGACCTCGAAGGCATCAAGGAGATTTCCTCCTCGTCCGCCGAGGGCGCCGGCGCTGTCACCGTCGAGATCGAAAAGGGATACAGCGTCCGGGACATGCTCGACGACATCAAGAACCGCGTTGACGCCATCAACACGTTCCCTGACCTCGCGGAGAAGCCCATGGTCCGCGTCGCCCAACGCGCCAGCGCCGTGATCACGGTCGTCCTTTCCGGCGACATGGATGAACGCTCGCTGCGTCAGCTTGGTGAACTGACGCGCGACGAGATCGCCAACTTGCCCAAGATCACGCAGGTCTCGCTCGGAGCTGTGCGCCCCTACGAGATCGGCATCGAGATTTCGGAGCAAACCCTCCAACGCTACGGCCTGACCTTGGCCCAGGTCGCCCGAGCCGTCTCGCAATCCTCCATCGACCTTCCCGCCGGCGCCATCAAGACCACCGCCGGCGAGATCCTGCTGCGCACCAAAGGTCAGGCCTACGTTCAGGAGGACTTCGAGAAGATCGTCCTGCTGACCCGCGAAGACGGCACTCGGCTCACCCTCGGAGAGATTGCCGACATCAAGGACGGCTTCCAGGAAGAGCCCCTGTTCGCCACCTTCAACAACGAACCCTGCGTGCTGATCAATGTCTCCCGGGTCGGCGATCAAAACGCCATCGAACTCGCCGAGATCGTCAAGGACTACATGAAGGAGAAGCGCTCCAGCCTGCCGCCCGGAGTCAGCATCGACTTCTGGAATGACCGCGCCCGCATTGTCGCCGGCCGCCTCGACACCCTGTTGAACAGCGCCTGGTGGGGAATGTGGCTCGTCATTCTCGTTCTCACCCTGTTCCTGCGCCCGTCCGTGGCCATCTGGGTTTTCCTGGGCATTCCCATTTCCTTTGCCGGCGCCATCGCCCTGATGCCATTGATCGGCGTCACCTTCAATATCTTCAGCCTGTTCGCCTTTATCCTGGTGCTGGGCATTGTCGTCGATGACGCCATCGTCACCGGCGAGAATGTCTTCACCCATCTGCAAAACGAGGAGAACGGCACGGAAGCCGCCATCAAGGGCACCCAGGAGGTCGCCGTGCCCGTCATATTCGGAATCCTGACCACCGTGGTGGCCTTCGTCCCCCTGCTCATGATCGAAGGGACCCGCGGCAAGATCTTCGCCCAGATCTCGTTGGTGATCATCCCCGTGCTGCTGTTCTCCCTGGTCGAGTCCAAACTCATTCTCCCAGCCCATCTCAAACACCTCTCCACCGGCCGAAGGGACCCCAGGGAACTGAACTTCCTGTCGCGCTTCCAGCGGTTGTTCGCCGACGGTCTGGAGGCCTTCGTCCTCAAGGTCTATCGCCCCGTGCTTCGGCTCGCCTCCGACAACCGCTACCTGACGCTGACGCTGTTCATCGGAACCGCAGTCGTCATCTTCGCCCTGGTCAGCAGCACGCGTGTGCGATTCATCTATTTTCCGCGCATCGAAAGCGAAACCGCCACCGCCACTCTCTCCATGCCGCTCGGGGCCCCCTCCGATATCACCCAGAAACACGTCGAGCGAATCCGCGCCGAAGCTGAGAAACTGCAAAGAAAATACACCGACGACCAAGGCAACAGCGCCATTCTGAACATCCTCGCCGTCATGGGAGGCCAGGGGCAGACCCGCGGCGGCGGTCCGCGCGGCGGCAG
Organism: uncultured Verrucomicrobiota bacterium; assembly: GCA_964519245.1. GTDB lineage: Bacteria > Verrucomicrobiota > Verrucomicrobiia > Limisphaerales > JAYPEY01 > JAYPEY01. Next base: position 1,260 of record CAZFLK010000218.1, on the reverse strand, counting down.
CGCCACCAGCGGCCAATCCCACGCCGGAGAAGTCTCCCTGCGAATCTCCCCCCCGGAAGACCGCAACATCGATATCGGGACCCGCGATCTCGTCAATGAATGGCGTCGGAATATCGGCGACATCCCCGGAGCCAAGGAACTCAACTTCCGCGCCGAGATCGGGCGCGGCGGCTCGCCCATCGACGTCCAACTCGCAGGGCCTAGCTTCGACGACATGGCCGAGGCCGCCGGCAAAATCAAGGAACACCTCAAGACCTACGCCGGCGTCTTCGATATCACCGACACCTTTCAGGACGGCAAGGAGGAGGTGAAACTGCGCATCAAACCCGAAGCCGAGATGCTGGGCCTCTCCATGACCTCCCTCGCCCAACAGACCCGCCAAGCCTTCTTCGGCCAGGAAGCCCAGCGCATCCAACGCGGCCGCGAGGAAATCCGGGTCATGGTCCGCTACCCCGAAGAGGAACGCGAATCCCTCGCCAATCTCGAATCCATGCGCATCCGAACCCCGGACAATACCGAGGTCCCCTTCTCAGCCGTGGCCGACGCCCAAATGGGCCGCAGCTTCTCAACCATCCGACGCGTCAACCGCAACCGCACCATCAGCATCACCGCCGACGCCGACAAGGAATCCGTCAATATGGCCCGGGTCGAGGCCGGAGTGGGCGAGTTCCTCGCAGAACTGATTCCCCAATACCCCGGCATGACCTACACCTTCGAGGGAGAAGCCCGCGAACGCGCCGACTCCTTCGGCAGCCTCGCCGTCGGCGGCGTCTTCGTTTTCTTCGCCCTCTATACCTTGCTCGCCATCCCGTTTCGTTCTTATGTCCAACCCTTGATCGTCATGTCCGTTATCCCCTTCGGCCTCGTCGGCGCCATCATCGGCCACATGATCATGGGCAAGGACCTCAGCATCATGAGCATCTTCGGCATGCTCGCCCTCTCAGGCGTCGTCGTGAACGACAGCCTCGTGCTCGTCGACTTCATCAACCGCCGCCGCCTCGAAGGCATGCCGATCACCGAAGCCGTCCGCATCGCCGGAGCCCGACGCTTCCGCGCCATCATGCTCACCTCCATCACCACCTTCGTCGGTCTGATGCCGCTCCTCTTCGAGAAAAGCACCCAGGCCCAGTTCCTCATCCCCATGGCCATCTCGCTCGGCTTCGGCATCCTCTTCGCCACCCTGATCACCCTCTTTCTCGTCCCCATCAACTACCTCGTCCTCGAGGATATCCGACGCGGCTTCAACTGGCTCTGGAACCT
>CAZFLK010000217.1:0-8587 GCA_964519245.1 uncultured Verrucomicrobiota bacterium | reverse complement strand
GACGGTTTTTGTAAGTGCAACGCTATCAACGTGCGCGAATTTTCAGGAACCACAGGCGGCTTATGAAGACACACGCAATACACCATCCATCGCCGGGACCTCCGCCCTGTCGCCGCATCTGCATTTCGGCGAAATCGGCCCGCGCGAAGTCTATGCGCGCATCCAAGCCGCCGCTCCCGACGCCAACGGAGCTCGCGTCTTCCTCAGCGAAGTCGGCTGGCGTGAATTCGCGCATTACCTGCTCTATCATTTTCCCAAAACCGTCGATCAGCCCCTCAAGCAGGATTTCGAGCGATTTCCCTGGGAGCCGGATCAAGCCCGCTTGCGTGCTTGGCAGAGGGGCAAGACAGGGTACCCGATTGTTGACGCCGGCATGCGTCAACTTTGGCTCACGGGTTGGATGCACAACCGCGTGCGGATGATCGCGGCCTCCTTCCTGGTGAAGCACTTGTTGCAGCCCTGGCAGCGCGGAGCCGAGTGGTTCTGGGACACGCTAGTGGATGCGGACTTGGCCAGCAATACCTTGGGCTGGCAGTGGACGGCTGGCTGCGGAGCGGATGCGGCGCCCTACTTCCGCGTCTTCAATCCCATCACTCAAGGCGAGAAATTCGATCCGGACGGCGCCTATGTCCGACGCTGGATCCCGGCCTTGAGAGACCTGCCTGATGCGTTCGTTCATCAACCCTGGAAAGCCCCGCGCGACGCGCTAGAGGCGGCCGGTCTGAAACTCGGCGAGAACTATCCCCACCCCATCGTTGACCACAAGTCCGCCCGCGCCCGCGCCCTGCTCGCCTACGACAAAATGCGCGGATAGACTTTGCCGTCGCAAGCGCCGCCCGTTTGGGTGAGCCATACGACTCTCGCCCAACCTTTTCTTCGCCAAAACCGGAGCGTCCGGCGACGTGGCAGAGGGAAATACGTCTTTTGAGAGCGAAATTCAGAATCTAACGGCTGGAATGGAAACACATGAGTCGCGCGCTCACGAATTCCGCCCGAGCGCCAAAGCCACGCCCAAGCCTCCGTCCACACCAATTGTCTGACCGGTAACCCACGACTGCTGCCTGTCCAGAAGCCATGCGATCGCTCTGGCGACGTCTTCCGGTTTTCCCAGTCGGCCCAAGGCATGCATTCCTTCCGATGTTCGCCGGCCGACTTCGCTCGTCGTCAGATGTTGGGTCATAGGAGTTTCCGTCAATCCCGGCGCCACACAGTTCACACGTATGCCCCGGTTTGCGTAGGTCGCCGCAGCCGACAACGTCAAACCGATCAAGCCGGCCTTGGCTGCAGCAATCGCCTCATGATTCGCGATGCCGATGCGCGCTGCCGCGGAGGAAACCAAGACAATCGATCCGCCCTCCGGCATCATGGGTTTAACGGCCGCGCGGAGTAACCCAAATGCCGCGGTGAGATTGGTTTCCACCGTTCTTTCGAAATCTTCTCGACTCGTCAAATGGGCCGACTTAAGCAACAACGACCCCACGCAGACTGCGACGCCGTCGATAGGACCGGAATTTTCGGCAATCTGAGAGACGAGACTCTCCACATCCTCCCAATTCCTGCAGTCAACAGCATGAGCCTGCGCGTCAAGTTCATTGCCCATTCGATTGAGCTTGTCGTGATCTCGCGCGATGAGAACGGGTTCAGCCCCGGATTCCGTCAGCTGCCGGCACAGCGCGCCGCCAATGCCACCGGTGGCCCCAAAAACAAGATAGGTTCCCTTCATGACGGACTCTCTCTCTGCTCAATTTGCTCCAGCGTCGGTTGCGTCCAGGATAGCCTGAAAAGAATGCTCCCTCACGGCGGAATCAGGGTGAGCGCTCGTTGCGTTGACGATCATGAAAAGAACGTTATCGCGAATGTTCGATTGTCAATCGCAGCCGATTCCAGACGATGGCTCCAAGCCAAAGCGAACGCCGCGCCTCCACGCAAAGTCCACGCAGCCGACCGCCACCAATTGGATCGAGCCAGCTTCCGGCAGACAATGGGATCGAAACCGGACTCAAGCCGACGGTGCGCCGGGACCTGAACTGTCCAAGTCGTGATCCAGATAAAGGAAACCAATCCCAACCCCGTCCACGCTAGCGAGCCGCCGAGAGACAACGCCGCCCAGATCGAGAGAGCCAGTTCGAGCGTCATCGGCATCACCAAGAGCCGGCCTGTACGACGCACGTGGTCCCTCTCATAGTCGGCGAATCCGGACGCACCAACCTTGGAAAACAACGGGTAATGGACCACCTGCACGAACCAGACAATTCCGATCATGAACAAGGTCGCCGCGAGATGCGCCAAAAGCAGTGTTTCCGTCATGTTAATCATGCCCATGGCAGTTCACGAATATTGGGCTTTGATCGCGAAAAAGATGAGGCGATTTGGGTCAAAGCAAGGGTAGTTGCGCCTTGTTGCCGCGGACTCGCGTTGGTTTTCGTCGGTTGTTCTTCTTGCGGCTGCCATGTTTGACGAAGACCTTTTGCGCGGCCGCTCTAACCTCCGGCTTCTTCCTGACCGCCATGACACGCCGCCTGGCCTCCCGGTAGGCGCTGCCGTGCTCGACAATCGGAAAGGGATAGTCGCGGCCGATCAGGCAACCAAATCGTTGTTGATCGCCCCGCGACATGAGATGCGGTTCCGGCAGGAACTTGTCGGGGACGCCCTCGAGTTCAGGCAGCCAGCGGCGAATGAACAAGCCGGTTGGATCCTGATCCCGAACCTGCTTGGAGGGGGAGTAGATGCGAACGGCATTGATTCCTGTTGTGCCTGACTGCATCTGAACCTGGCTGTAGTGAATGCCGGGCTCAAAATCGACAAAGAGGCGGCCGAGATGAACGCCCGTCCTGCGCCAGTGAAGCCAGAGGTGGTAGCTGGCGAATGAGACAACCATCGCCCGCATGCGAAAGTTCAACCAACCCGTCGCCGCCACCGCTCGCATGCATGCGTCGACCATGGGATATCCCGTTCCGCCGCTCTTCCATGCCTCGAATCGCTCTTCATTGAATTCGTTCTCTCGCAGACCGTCGTAGGAGCGGCAGAGGTTGTGAAACTCTAATTCCGGTTCGTCTTCCAGTTTTTGCATGAAGTGACAACGCCATCGCAACCGACTCTGGAAGGACCGGAGAGATGGCGACCACCGCGGGTCGACCGACACGCCGGCCGAGCGCGCGGCCGTGATGTCGGCCTGTCGTTCTCGAGCAGCATGGTGCACCGAGCGCACCGAGATGCAGCCCCAAGCGAGATACGAACTCAGGCGACTGCAGCCCGTCCATCCATCTACCGGACTGGACATGTCGCTGCGGTAATTGACTCCGCGGCGTTCCAGAAACGAATTCAACGAGCTGCGCGCCGCCGTCTCTCCGCCGGGATCTCTAGCATCAAGGCAATCCGGATCGAGCCCAAGTCTCCTCGCATCGAGAAATCCAGCGGAAGACACGCGCCTTACTCCTCGAATGACTTCCGGAGCGGGCAGCAACTCCTCAGACATGAGTTGGTTCCAGCGTCGCGACCAACCATCGCGGTCACGCAGGGCGCGAACCACGCCGTCTTGTCGAAACTGCCTCCATTCAATCCCCTGTTGTTCACACCAAGTCTGCACGCGGACATCCCGGTCATAAGTGATGCGATTGCCGGTCTCGGCATGACTCCAAAGCGCCGCGATGTTGCATTCGCGCGCCAGTCTATTCAGTTCTTTCACGGCCTCTCCCTGACGGGTGATCAATACACCCCCAAGGCGCGCGAGTTCGACCGCCAACTCCTTAAGAGCCTCATTGATAAACTGCAGGTGCCGGCCGCCGAACTCTGCCGAATGCAGAAGCTCCGGCTCGTAGATGTAGACGCAGAGGACACGCCCGCGCGCGGAGGCCTCTACGAGTGGCCGATGGTCGGATACGCGGAGATCACGCTTGAACCAGACCAGCTGCACGCGCTCCGGTAAACGCCTGCCGCGAGATGCCGCTGGATCGTTCAAAACTTGGCTCCCAGCGCATTCTTTGAAGCCTTCCACAGGTCCTTGGAGGGCCTTGTCGTTATGACCTTGCGAAATGAAGTGAGCCTACAAGACATTCCCATCATCAACAAACGTGACCCCGGTTCGAATGTTGTCAATTGACGGCGTCGATCTACTTCGAGGAGCCAGACCCGATATCAGTCAACTCCATCCTTGACTCCGTCCCTCATCTGGAGAGCTTTTGCACTGGATCGAGTTCTTCGACACTGCGGATTTCAAAGGTTTGAGGAGGGGAAACTCCGCTGCCTGCGCGGGTCCGCCCAAGAAGGTCTCTGTCACCGTGAGATCTCTGTCTCCACTGTCCCTGGCCCCTGGCGTTCCACTGCTCCCCTTGGTGCGTAGTAGGCGGCCGCGCTTACACTGGGGACTCCCTTCCGATCTAAACCGTCCGTAAAACCTGACAAAGCCAGTTCACCGTTCCACCGTTCACCGGACGGGTACCTTTGTTCCTTGGTGACTCGGTCAATCAGTCAGGACTCGAACGCCTTTTGGGGCAAAAAGGCTACCGAAATTGCGAGAATCCTGCGATCTCGGCCTGTTTTGAACGGGGAATTGTTCTGTGAGAGTATGGTACGGTAGGTTGGCTCCAGCGGTAGGACTCGCACGAAATCCTGCTGATTTGCAATGACTTACGCATGGAGTTTTCGAGATTTCAAGTGCTACTTGCGACTACTCTCTAAATCCTCAGGCGTGCTCGCCCCTGCCATTTACTGGAGGTTTTACTGGAGTTGGAAGTCGTTGAGAGCGCCTTGGTCAAGGGTGTAACTTACAGGCCAAGCAACTTGGTTCTTGATGGCAACCGAACGTTCGTTAGGTTGTTGAAATGACACCGATGGCGATGGCGGAAACGGCGAAGCCCATGGCGACGCCGGAAGGGCGGGCACGGAACGAGGAGATCTACCGGACGGCGACCCAACTGATGGTGCAGAAGGGCTACGGAGCGACTTCCATTGGCGACATTGCCAAGGCGGTCGGCATGACCAAGGCGGGTCTTTACCACCACATCAGGAGCAAGCAGGACATGCTCTTTCAGATCCTTCAGCATGCCATGGATGGGTTGGATCGCGTGGTCATCGAACCGGCGAAACATCTGAAGGATCCTGAAGCCTGGCTGCGGGAGACGATCCGGCTGCATGTTCACGGACTGTTCGATCACGGGCTGGAATTTGCGCTTCTGTTTCCCGAGAGGCGCCATCTGGAACCCGCCCAACAGCAAGTCATCACTCAACAGATAGAGAACTATCTGGAATTGCTGCGCAAGGCCATGCGTGAGTTGGCGGAGACCGGGAAACTCCGTGGGCTCAATATCGACATCACGGCGCGGCACATCCTGCAGACCATCGTAGGAATCGCCCGCTGGTATACGAAAGACGCTGGCGTGCCCGTGGATTTCCTCGCCGAGCAAACCGTGAACTTCAACCTGTCGGCGATTTTGAAAGATTCCTGAATCCCACCGTTTGCCAGCCGTGATTCGCTCAATGAAACTCAATCGGACTGACTTGCTGCCGCTCTTCGCGATCGTTTGCGCTTCATGTCTGCCGGCGCTTGCGGCGGATGTGGAAAGAATCTCCCTTCCGCCGCATGCGTTCAGTTTGCCCAAGGAATACGCTCTCAAGACTGTCGCTGCGCCGCCGCTGGTCCAGCGGCCGATTCACATGTGCTTCGATGACGAGGGCGCGCTCTATGTGACGGACAGTTCCGGGGACAGCCGAAAGGCGCCAGTTCAGGTCAAGGAGCCGAGCCACCGCATCCTGCGACTGGAAGATCGCGATGGGGACGGTGTGTTCGATCATTCGACCGTGTTCGCCGACAAAGCGCCATTTCCGGAAGGCATTCTGGTTTACCAGGGAGATGTGTATGTGACCGGGCCGCCGCATATCTGGAAGTTCACTGACAAGGACGGCGATGGCGTCGCTGATGAACGGGTGTCCTGGTTCAATGGCGGCACGGTCGGTGGCTGCGGCAACGACCTGCATGGGCCTTATCTCGGACCGGACGGTTGCTTCTATTGGACCAAGGGAGGATTTCAGGAGCAGTCCCTGCGCCTGGGCGACGGACAACGGCACATGGGACGAGCCGCTCACATCTTTCGCGCCAAGCCGGATGGCAGTGAGATGGAAGTTGTCATCACCGGCGGAATGAACAACCCCGTGGGTCTGGCCTTCAGCGACTCGGGCGAACGCTTTCTCAGTGGAACGTTTTTCGATCTGTCCAAGCCCGGGAGGCGCGACGGGATTCTGCACGCCGTCTATGGGGGGATGTACGGCCGGCGCAACGAACGGGTCCTGGCGCAGCATCCGCACACCGGGGGATTGCTGCCCATCCTCGCGCAGCTGGGACCGTCCGCCTCGTCCGGCCTGCTCATGCCCCGGAACGACGCGTTGGGCGTCAAAGGCGATCTGCTTTGCGCCGACTTCAATCTGCGCCGGATCTCCCGGCACAAGCTGACTCGCAGTGGATCGTCCTACGCAGTGGAGACGGATACTTTCCTGGAAAGCGATCAAACGGATTTCCATCCCACCGACGTGATCGAAGACGCCGACGGCAGCCTGCTCGTGGCGGACACCGGCAGCTGGTATCACGTCTGTTGCCCCACTTCGAAGCTGTCCAAGCCGAAGATTCTGGGCGCCATCTACCGTATCCAGAAAAAGGGCGCGGCCGTTCACAGCGATCCCCGCGGGCTCAAGCTGGACTGGAAGAAGCCCGCCGTCAGCTATCTGTCTGACGAACGCCCCTTTGTTGTCAGCCGGGCAATCGAGGCCCTGGCCCGGAAGGAGAATGTTGAGGCGCTGCGCAAAGCCGAAGCGAAATTGCCGGCGATCTGGGCGTTGCATCGCATCCCCGCCAAAGCGGCGCGCAACGCTGTGCGGGAACGAATCGCCGGTGGACCTCCCGATGTGCGCGCCGCGGCCATCCACAGCGCCGGACTCTGGCGCGATACGGGCGCGGTTGCCCCGTTGATTGAAACCCTCGATTCGGATGACGCGCTGCTGCGCCGGCTGGCCGCCATGGCGCTGGGACGGATCGGCGACGGCGCCGCGGTGAAGCCCCTAGTGGATGCAAGCGCCAGCGTGTCGGAACCCTTTCTGAAGCACGCCATCACCTATGCGTTGTTTGAGATCGGCGACGACGGCAAGGTCCCCGCGGATCATCCCTTGGCGGCGCAGCTTCGGCGCATGCGCGAAATCGCCCATAGCGATCCCGCTCCCAATTCCCGGCCCGAGATCCAACTGGCCGATCCGATTGACGCGGATCCGAAAGAACAGGCGCGTCAGAAGGCGCGACTCAAGGAGTTGAGCGCGTATTTGGCCAAGGGAAACGCCAAGCGAGGAAAAGCGCTGTTCGACAACGCCGCCAAATCGCTGTGCATTCTTTGTCATGTCAAGGGCGAGCAAGGCGTGGAGTTCGGCCCGGACCTGACCAAAATTGGCGCCATCCGCTCCAAGCGCGATCTCCTGGAGGCGATTGTCTATCCGAGCGCCTCCATCGCGCGCTACTACGAGTTGGTGAACGTCCGCACGAAAAAGGGCGAGACCATGGGCCTCCTGCTCAAGGACGGGGTGGACAAACTAATCATCGCCGCGGGCCCCGGTCCGGAAGGAGAGCAACCCGTTCCGTTGAAGGACATTATCGAGGCAAAATATTCCAACACCTCGCTGATGCCGCAGGTCTTCGACGGCATGTTGAAACCCCAAGAAATCGCCGACCTCATCGCCTACCTGTCACAGGCCAAATGACTCCTTCTTACTCTTAATCTTAATCTCCCCATGAAAGACTCCAACAAATCCAAGCACGGCCTGAATCGTCGCGACGCGCTCAAGGGCGCAGCCGTAGCAGGTCTCGGGATGGCGGCCAGCGCCATCGGAGCGCCGAAATCCGCCAAGTCACCGAAGCGCGATCTGATCCGCAAGGAAAACGCCAAGCCCGGGACGCGCGACTGGCAGCTCACCAAGACCCGCACCGTTCCCGGGAAGATCAACAAGATCCTGCTCAACGGGCGCTGTACAGCGATCGAAGGCTACTGTTCCGCCAACAGCGTGCGTGCCGGTGAAAAGTTGAAGGTCATGGTGAGCACGAATCCTGTCTCGAAGTTCAAATTGGAGATCTTTCGCACCGGCTACTACGGCGGAAAAGGGGCCCGGCTGATGAAGCGGTTTGATTCCCTCAAGGGCATCACGCAACCGGACCCGCCCGTTGGTGAAAACTATGTGCGCGAATGCCAATGGGAGCCCTCGGTGGAATTCGAAATTCCCAAGGATTGGTTGAGCGGTGTTTACCTGGGAAAACTGACCGCCGAGAAGGAGAACATCCAAAGCTACATCATCTTCATCGTCCGCGACGACCGCCCGTGCGACCTGCTGTTCCAATGCAGCGAATTGACCTGGACCGCCTACAACCGCTGGCCCGCCGATTTCTCGATCTACACGAAACATGACGGACGCCCCAGCACAACGGCGCCCAGCGGAACGGTGAGCTTCGACCGGCCGTATGCGTTGTTCACCCATCCCGTCAACAAGCACAAGAAATCAGGCGGCTCGGGTGAATTCCTGCCCTGGGAATTCCCCTTGTCGTTCTGGCTGGAGCAACACG
>CAZFLK010000216.1:0-8610 GCA_964519245.1 uncultured Verrucomicrobiota bacterium | reverse complement strand
TGTTCCTTTACATCGCAATTACCGACCACTCAAAGGCAAATCATTGATTAACGTCGAGGCTCGTTTTTTGGAGATAAATCGCGACGTAACAAACCTGTGCCGCACATGGACTTCTTGCGACGTCGATTTGGAAGACGTGCTGCCGTACATAGCCCGCGATTTGTTTAAATCGGACGACGACTTGAGCACCGCCGTACTGGAAGCCGAGCAAGACGAACGGCTAGAATTCCATGCCATGTACAGCGATATGACCTTCGAATTACTTGAAACAGAAACGAAACCGGTAAAAAAACTTGATTGATTTTATAACATCTCGCTCATAGAACGAAATCTTCGCGGGTTTTTTCTTGGGTCGTCTCTTGGGTTGCCCAAGTATTCAGCCACGGGCGTAGCCATGGGTATTTGCCCTTGTTGCCGTTGTTGCCGTCGTCGTTGCGCTTGGTAAATTTGTTGTTTCTGTCGCATCCGCGATTTCTGGGCAGAGCGAATCACTAAGATGATACCGAACACTATAAAAGAGAGTGCAAAGAAGGTGATCACGACGATAGTCCAGAAGTTCATTTTTAGTCAGAAAACAGAAAGTTTTTTCAATTATTTTAGAAAGAGAATGAGCATCGACGCGTACAAGAAACGTTACGGCATTAAAGCATTCAACAAACCGATCAAAACACCGAGTCATCGTAACAAATCTCACCTAGTGGTCGCAAAAGAAGGTGGGATAGTCAAGGTCATAAGATTTGGGCAACAGGGTGTCAAAGGCAGCCCCTTCGAGAAAGGCGAGACAAAAGAAAACAGGACGAGGAGAGTAAATTGGTACAAGCGCCATGCAAAAAACATCAAGAAGGGAAAGCTGTCGGCGGCTTACTGGGCGGCGAAAACGAAATGGTGACTAGGCGCTCTCTCTCTCTTGTTTCGCCCAACAGCGAGGCGCCGATCAGGCTCAGCCACCAGAAGGCGACCGGGACGACCACCTGCTTCATCTTCTCCGTGTAGTACCACTGCACGAAGAAGCGCGAGGTGAAGGTAATGTTGCCCATCCAGCCGATCACCTTCCAGACATGCCATTCGATGCCCAGAAAATTGCCGCCGGGGAAAAAGATGTTGTTCAGCCAATCCATGATCGGAGGGATGTAGCGCCGGCGCATTGCGGCTGACAATCGAATTCATGCGGGCGGTCGCGGTTGCGGAAGGGGGGCGGCCACGTGCTGACCAATGCGACTACGCGCGGATGGAGCTACTCGACAATCTCGGGTTCCCAATCTGAGGCGGGAGTGAACTCCTCGACGTCCAGATCGAAGCCGACGCCCATGGGAGCCTGATTCAGGGAGCCGATCTCGCAGCAGCCGTTCTCGATTTTCAGCGTGGGCCATCCGGCTGGGCTCGCGTGGTAGAGGTCGGCGTGGTGGGCAAGAACTGCCTGTTGGGCGGCTTCCGGGAACATGGCGAGGCCGGCGCAGTAGTGATGCCCGTTGCGTTCGACGCTTTCGATGCCCAGGGCGGCGGCGACGGTCAGGTCCTGCAACAATGCCACGGGGCCAATGTTGCACAGGTCCTCGCCGCTCATCAGCAGGGAGGAATCCTGGTCGCGGTCGCCGCAGTGTTTCAGCAGGCAGCGATTGATCGCGCTCTTGAACACGCCCTTGCAGTTCTTGTGGCTCGTGCCGCTGTAGCCGAGGCTCAAGGCGGTGGGAAGGCTTTCCAGCGAGGCGTCCGATTCATCAATGATGACGGGCGGTCGGTCGGGCCAATCGGAAAAGGCGGGCGCCACCGACGCGTCGAGCGCCGCATCCCGATGAAGTGGCTGTTCAACAAAAAGCAAATGGGAGAGAAACTCTCGCAGCGGCTCCCGCATCGTGGCCGCCTCCCAGAAATTCCTGAAATCCGGCAATGACTTGAATTGCCCGTTGCCATCGAGACTGAAGGCGTAGTCGGAGGGGGCTCGCTCGCGGACGACGGCGGCGATGCGCTCCAGTCGTTCCAGATCCGCCTCGGGATTGCCGTTCACCTTGAGTTTGAAATGGCGGATTCCATAACGGTCGATGCAGGCTGCGAGCGATTGGGGCAGTCCGTCATCAAGGCGATCGTCCGGCGCGATCTCATCGTCAGTGAGAGGGTCGGCCAGGCCGACCGTGTGCCTTGCGATGATTCGGTTGGCAGGGGCTTCGGGAAGAGCCTTGGCCGGGTCGTAATCCTTCAGTTCATCATGGATGTCGCCGGGGCGCAGTCCGAGCGCCCCGGATTGCAGGGCGGCGGCGAAGGTCGTCGATTGCGACCGGCAGAAGGCCTCGATCATGGCCCGCTCGATCAGGGAAGTTCCGAAGTGGATGAGCAGTTGGGGCATGGCTCTGGCCTGCGCTGTCATGTCCCGCAACTCGTAGAGTTGGCGCCAGATGGTGAAGACGTCAGGGCCGCGCAATCCGACCGCGGCCTCGCGGGCTTCGTCGACGACCTCAAACATTTCCCGAATCTCCTCGGCGACCCCCTTGGAGGGGATCTTGGTGAACCACTTGGGTGGCAGCAGGTCGGAGGCGACTCCGGTGTGGGTCCTGCCGTCCACTTCCAGCCTGACCCGCACGAAAGCCATGGGCATGTGCGTCATGGTGGCGATGCCGTATTTGAACGGCATCCGCGTCCGCAGGTTGGTGAGGTGGATGTCGGCTTCCTGGATCTTGATATTCATGGGGAACGGGCGGGCGATGTCGCAGGTCAGGGGGTCGCGTCTTCCAGCTTGTCCTTGACCAGCGAGGCGGAGATCACGGCGTCGTCGGCGCCTAGCGCGCAGCGCTGCATGACGTGCTTGAGTTCCCGGACGTTGCCGGGCCAAGGATGCTTCTGCAGGACCTTGATGGCCCTGGGGTCAAGCCGGAACGAGGCGGCCCCATACTCCGCGGTGAACTGGTCGAGGAATCTTTGGGCAATCTCCTCGATGTCCTCGACATGCTCGCGGAGGGGGGGGATGCGCACCATCAGGGGGGTGAGCCGGAAATAGAGATCCTCGCGAAACGTCTTCTCATCCGACATTCGCTTGAGGTTTCGGTTGGTTGCGGCGATGACCCGGACATCGACATGCAGAGGCTTCTCGCTGCCGATCTTCTCAATCTCGCCGGATTCCAGGGCGCGCAGCATCTTGGCCTGAAGTTCGAGCGGAAGCTCACCAACCTCGTCGAGGAACAGGGTGCCTCCGTCGGCGAGTTCGAATTTTCCTTTCTGATCTGTTCGGGCGTCGGTAAAGGAGCCTTTGACGTGTCCGAAGAGTTCGTTCTCCATCAGGCTGTGCGGAATGGCGGCGCAGTTGACTCGGATGAAGGGTCCGTCCGCCCGGGGGCTGCTCGCGTGAATGAAATGAGCGGCGACCTCCTTGCCGCTGCCGGTTTCGCCCATCAGGGTCACCGTGAAACGGGTTGCGGCAGCCTTGGCGGCTTCCGTGCGGAGTTTCTCCAAGGCCTTGCTTGATCCGATGAGCTCCGCTCCGCTCGTCTGTTTGAGCTTCTTGTTCTCCGAATTCAGCCGATGGATCTTCTGGTCCGCCGCGGCGCGTCGATGCCAGAGTTGGCAGAGCGCCTGCAGGAGCAGTCGGTCCTTGATGTCGAATTCCTTCCAGGCGGTCGGTTTGATCAGGACAATGAAAGGGTAGTTGCCCCGTTCGGCCTTGTCCGGGCAGAGCGTGCCGACCAGGTAGTTGAAGTCCTTGATGTTGCGCTGATGAAACTTGATGTCGCCGCCGTTGATGATGACCGCTTCCGGCACGTTCTTGAAACGTTCGGCGAGGTAGGCGGCCAGGCGGATGCCGGTCCTGCCCTCCTCTTCATCGAACACAGTATGCTGCAAGCGTCCCTTCTCGTCGTAGTACTGCGCCTCCACTGGGGACATGCCTTCCCGGATCGTTCGCAGACATTTGATGGCAAATTCGTCCTCGGCCAGGTCGGAAGCCAACCAGGAACACCCGTGATAGAGCATGGCCAGTTGCCGTTCCGCGGGGCCGCTCGGCAGGTTGAGGGGGCGTAGCGCGGTCTGCAGCAGGGCGTCAGACTCCGGCTCAAGTCTCGCGGAGGGCTTTGGGACGGCGGCGTCCATGGCTCCGGACACGACCTGGAAGCGGGCGTTCCCGATGCTGATCTCGTCGTCGGCTTGAAGTGTGGCGTCGGACCTCATCACTCCGTTGACCAGAATGCCGTTCTTGGCTCCCAGATCGCGCACGGTCACTTCGTCATTCGAGAGTTCGAACCCAGCGTGGAATCGGGAAACAGAAACATCCTTGATTGGGATGCTGTTGTCCTTGTCGCGCCCGACGGTGAGCGTTCCCTCCGGGAACGGGATCCTGTCCTGTCGGCCATCCGGTCGCAGCCGGATCAACCCCCAATTCTTCTTTGCTTCGGCCATGGTCGCGTTGTGTGTTGGTGGGCAGGGAGTTAACCAGATTACCGGCGGATGGGAAAGATCGTTCAAGCGGCGACAGGATGGCGGTGAGGCCGGGGAAGGATGCAATTTTCTTGGGGAGTCGGGGCTGTTTGGCATGAAACTTGCCAACTGAGCGGTGGATTTTGCGGAAACGCAGTTGTTCTTTTGCCAAGTGCAGCCGTCGAGGCGTCAAGGGCGCACGGAACGGGCGGACCGGGATGACCGGGGGGCGGCTCAGGCCGCTGGTCAGCTCAATCGCCCATCGGACTGGGGGCAGGCGGACAATCGATCGACAGCCTGATCGATTGTCCGCTTTCCCGGTCGACGGCGCCGCGATTGCATCTCGGGATGCGGTCGGGCTTGGCAACTCTCGACCAAGGGCGTTGTTGGCTAGGGCGACCGCCGGTGAATCGGATGTCGGGGCGGATGTGTTTTCGTTTTGAAGGCGAACGCGGCTTGCACTATTTTCCGCCGCGCATGAGTGAAACACAAGTCAGTCAATCCTTGGGGGGAATCGAGGCGCGCATTCGGCGCGCGGTTTCCGATACGGAAGCCTACGACATCCATACACACCTGTACGATCCCGCCTTTGGCGACCTGTTGCTATGGGGGATCGATGATTTGCTGACCTACCATTACCTGGTCGCCGAGGCCTTTCGCTATTTTGATTTTCCCTACGAGGATTTCTGGAAACTGACCAAGGCGGAACAGGCGGACAAGATTTGGGACGTGTTGTTTCTGAAGCATTCGCCGATATCGGAGGCTTGTCGCGGTGTGCTGACCACCTTGAAGGGGTTGGGTTTGAATGTTGCCGGGCGGGACTTGGCGGCAATCCGCGCCTGGATGGCGGAGCAGGATCCGGCCGAGTATGTGGGCAAGTGCATGGAAGCCGCGAAGGTGCGGAAGATCTGCATGACCAACTCGCCGTTCGACGACCTGGAGCGACCGGTCTGGGAGCGGGGCTTTGATCGAGATCCGCGCTTCGTGGCGGCTTTGCGGATTGATCCGATGCTGCTGGACTGGGAGAATACCCACAAGCAGATGGCGGGTTGGGGCTACCAGGTCAGCGCGAATCTGGACGACTCGACCCTCGCCGAAGTGCGCCGGTTCCTGGCGGACTGGAGCGTGAAGATGGATGCGCAGTTTGCCATGGTCTCCCTGCCTCCCACATTCGCGTTTCCGGATGCGAGTCCCTGCGGGAGATTGATCGAGAAGGCTGTCCTGCCGCATTGTCGTGAGCACGGGTTGCCCTTTGCGCTGATGCCGGGCGTGAAGCGTGGTGTGAACCCACAATTGCAGTTGGCGGGCGATGGGCTGGCCAAGATCGATGTGGCGAACCTGGAACGACTGTTTTCCACCTATCCGGACAACAAGTTTGCTGTCACGGCGCTCTCCCGCGAGAACCAGCATGAGCTGTGCGTGGCGGCCCGAAAGTTCCGGAATCTGCACGTATTCGGGTGCTGGTGGTTCACCAATATTCCGCATGTGATCAACGAGATGACCCGTATGAGGTTGGAACTGATTGGGCTCAGCGTCACGCCGCAGCATTCGGACGCGCGGGTGATGGATCAAATCATCTACAAGTGGTCGCATTCCCGGGAGGTCATCACCAACGCCCTGGTCGACAAGTATGCCGACCTTGAGAAAACGGGGTGGGTGGTCAGTGACGAGGAATTGGAACGCGATGTGAAGGATCTCTTCGGCGGAGCCTTTGAGGCGTTCTGCGCTTCGTAGCCGCCGGGCGAGGAAGCGCGCTTCGCTTGTTGGATTGATGCAGGCATGGCGGCAACCTCGTCTTGTGGTCCGCTATGATTGGGCGCATGGTTTGATTGTGACGGAGCTAGCGCGACGGATTTGAATGACCTACACGATCAAACACATCGAACTCTATGTCCGGGAAACGGCCCCGGGCCGCATTGCCTTCAAGATCGGCAGCGCCGCCAAGGCGGAGCGGCGGACGAATCCCTTGGCGCATGTCCGGTTGATCCTGGCCGATGACAAGGGCCGTGAGGCTTTCGGTTGCAGTGGCGATCGACTGTCCGTTCGCTGGCTGGACAAACGTCCGGGGCGTGATCGCGGGCAGAAGCTGCGTGAGTTGATCGATTTGATATACGAGGCGCGGGAGGTCTATCTCGGGGAGCCTGAGTTGGCGACGCCCTTTCAGAAATGGCTGCAGGCGCATCCGAAGATCATTGCCGCCGGCGCGCAGACGAAACAGGAGGGACTGAGCTCATCCTTTGCCTCGGCCCTGATTGAGCGCGCTTTGGTGGACGCCTATTGTCGGCTGCATGGAGCGCCTGTCTTCGACATGCTTCGGGATGAGCGACTGGGCTTTGCCGCCCATCAGGCCGATCCGGACCTTCCAAGCTTGCCGGCTGCAGCCTGGCTGCCGGGGCGTCCGGTGACGCGGCTCAAACTGCGGCATACGATCGGGCCGGCCGACCCTGTGCGGCTTTCCGAAGTGCCCGCGGACATGCGCGTGAATGACGGTTTGCCGGAGGCGGTGGACGACAGCATTCGCCGGTATGGATTGAGCCAGTTCAAGATCAAGGTCGGCGGAGATCCGGCTGCCGACATCGCCCGCCTGCGCTCGATCTGGGAGGCGTTGCCGCAGGATGTCGACACGGTGGTGACGCTCGACGCCAACGAGGCCTACTCCGATCTCGAGGTGTTTGCCGGATTTGTCGATCGGTTCGAACGGGAGGTTTCGGGGATGTTTCAGCATACCTCCTACATCGAACAGCCGCTGCCGCGGGCTTTGACACTGGATCCTTCCACTGCGGCGCAGATCAGGAAGATCTCGGAGCGCAAGTTGCTGTTGATCGACGAGGCGGACGGCTCCGTGGACGCCTACAAGCGGGCGCACGCCATTGGCTACGCCGGGACGTCGCACAAGAACTGCAAGGGCTTTTTCAAGTCGCTGATCAACCGGGTGCGGGTGGTTCACTACAACGATCTGGGCAAGCCGGCATTTCAAAGCGCGGAGGATCTGCAGAACCTGGCGATTGCGCCGCTGCACCAGGACTTCGTCACGGTCGGCATCCTGGGATTGGACAACTGCGAACGCAACGGGCATCATCTGAATCGCGGCCTTGCCTTCGTCAGCGCCAAGGACAAGGAATCCATCGCGCGCCACCACACGGATCTGTATGAGGAGCGCGGAGGGGAATGGTATGTGAGGATCCGGGATGGTGAGGTCCGTTGTGCGAGTCTGCAATGTCCGGGTTTTGGTGTGGCCGAGGAGCCTGATTGGGCCTCGATGGAGGACATGCGGACCTGGGTGAGGCGCAGGTTTGCCGCGTGACGCCTTCAGCGCATCGATTTCGCGTCGCTTTCAAATGGCTCGTCGCGGCGGGGGGCGCGCTCCTGATTTGGACCATGTTTCGACAATTCGAACACAGCCAGGTTTATCATCCCAGCCGGGAAACCTACGGTGATGCCGCGTCCTTGCGTCGCCCCTTCGAGGATGTCCGGTTCGCGGCCGAGGACGGCGTGGCATTACATGGTTGGTTCTTTCCGGCGGATGCCTCTTCACCCCGGAAGAACTGGGTGATCCTGCAGTGCCATGGCAATGCGGGCAATATCAGCGGACGGCTGATGCACTTCCAGGCCTTGTTGACGACTGGTGTCAGCCTCTTCGCCTTTGATTATCGCGGCTACGGACGCAGCGAGGGGGAGCCGGACGAAGAGGGGACCTACCGGGATGTTCGCGCCGCGCACGATTGGTTGATCGCGAAAGGCTTTCAGAGCGGGGACATCATTGTCCTGGGGGAATCCCTCGGCGGCGGGATCGGCTCAAAGTTGGCTATGGAAAAGCCGGTCAAGGCCTTGATCCTCGAACGCACATTCACCAGTGTGCCGGATGTTGCCTCGGAACTGTTTCCCTTCCTCCCGGTCCGATTGCTCGGCTCGATTCAGTATGACACGATCAACCGTATGGAACGCATCGATGCCCCGGTTCTGGCGCTGCATGCGCGCGACGATGAAATCGTGAAGTTTCATCACGGGGAAAAACTCTTTGCGGCTGCCAGCGAACCCAAGATGTTCCGTGAGCTCGAGGGCGGGCACAACGACACCCTCCTCGTCAATCGTGATCGCTACCTGGACGCGCTGGAGGATTTCTTTGGGATGTTGGAGTGAGGGAGTGAGGGAGTGAGGGAGTGGTGGAGTGGTGGAGTGGTGGAGTGGTGGAGTGGTGGAGTGGTGGAGTGG
>CAZFLK010000215.1:0-8624 GCA_964519245.1 uncultured Verrucomicrobiota bacterium | reverse complement strand
GCGCAGGTGCAGCGCGAACTCGCGTACTGGCCGTCCGGGTTCGAGGCCGTCGAGCCAGAGAATGCGATGGGCGATGGGGGCCTCGGGGAGGCCTTCCTGGGCGAGGCCGACCGGTTGGCGCCCGCGAAAGACCGTGCCCCTGGGGGCGTCACCGCCGATTTTCTCGGCGATGCGATGGAGTCCGAGCGGCGTGCGGTGGGAGTCCGCCTGTTGACCAAGCCCGACCCGGGACGTGGAGATGACATAGCCGCGGACCTGGCGATAGGACCCGGGAGCGTCGGCATCCGCTTGATAGTGCGTCAGGCGCTGCGTGGCGGCGTTGACGACCAGCACGTGATCGGTGAGCGTGGCGTTGAGTTCGGCGCATTTCCGGGTCAGGGCGACGGGCAGCGGGGCGGACGACGTCGCGTTGGGTGCGGCAGTGTTCATGGCGAGCGGTCAGGCGGGCGTCAGGTCCTTGACCAGCACTTTGGACTTGCGCCCGCTCTTCTCGTAGGCGGCCCGCCGGTCTGGGGGCAGGGCCTCGGGCGTGGACTCCACGAAGCCGCGTTTGACGAAGAAATTGAAGGTCTGGGCGGAGACGCTGAACAGCTTGCGGATGCCGCGTTCCCTCGCCGTTTCCTCCACGAACCTGGCGAGCTTGGAGCCGATGCCCTGGTTTTCGTGCGAAGCGTTGACGCAGAGGTAGGCAAGCTCCGCGCTGTCGGCGTCGTCGTAGCGGTGCAGGGCGACGCAGGCGACGGGATTGTCGTCAATTTCGTGGATGAAATAGTCGTTCAAGCGGGCTTCGATTTCGGCGGGGGACCGTTCGACGAGTTCGGCGTTTGCGACGGGCTCCTTGGTGAGGTTCAGGATATTGCGGATGTCCTTCTTCTTCGCGGGGCGGATGGCGCGATACTCGTTGGCGAAGATCAGCGTGCCGATGCCCTCGTTGGAAAAGACTTCGGCGAGGAGGCCCTCGTTGACGCAGCCGTTGAGGATGTGGGCGCGGGGAATGCCATTGCGGCAGGCGATGGCCGCGTGGCTCGCCTTCGAGACGTTTTCGGGGTCGATCCCGTGGTTGTCGGATCCGAGGATCGCTTCCAGGGCCGAGCCCTGCATCTGGCGGATCAACTCGCCGTTGCGCGCCAGCCCCGGGGCATTGGTCAGGTAGATCAACTTGACGGCGCCGAGGGCTTCGGCCACGGAACGGGCGGCGGCGTCCGAGTTCAACCGGAAACTGGAGCCTTCGCCGTCGAATCCCAGGGGCGGGATCACGGGGACCAACCCGTCTTGAAGGAGGCGGTCGAGCATCTCGACATCGATCCGCTCGACCTTGCCTGTGCGCAGGTGGTCGACGCCTTTCAGGATGCCGACGGGGTGGGCGGTCACGCAATTGCACCAGGCGGCTCGGAGATCCTGGGCGGAAAGTTTCTCCAGGATATCGTGGGTGACGCGATTGGCGGCGGCGATGGCGAGTTCGAGGGTGGCGTCGTCGGTGATCCCGGTTCCGTCCAGGTTGGAGGGCGTCTGGTTTCGTTCGTTTGCCAGAGTCGCGAGTTGGGCGGCGGCGCCGTGAGCGAGCACGATCCGGATATTGAGCGACCGCAGAACCGCGATATCCAGGAGGATGTTCGCAAAGTTGTCATCGGCCGCCACCGCGCCGTCGACGCTGATGACAAACGTCTTGCGGCGGAATTGCGGAATGTAGCGGAGTATGCCCCGCAGGTCGGTCGGTTTCATGATGGTCGCTCGCTTCGGTCACAGGGGCGAAGCCGTCGTGAGAACTAGGCCGAATTTCCTATTTTTCCAATCTCATTCTGAAGTATTGAGTGGACAGGAGCGAGTTGAAGGCCACTCTGGAGGAACGTTTAAGAAGGCCCGGAAACTGGGGGACTCCTCGGCTCCGGGGCAAGATTGGAAGCGCAACGGACGGTCGAAGGTCGTTCAGCAGGAGAAACATGATGAAAGAGAATTCAAGTTGGAAGCAGGCGGTTGGAACCAGGGGGGGCGCAGACGGCCGCGCGGCGGCGTTCTTGAGCGGCGCGATGTTATTGGCGGTAGCGATGACATCTCCGGATGCGGTCGCCGGTCCGAATGACGAGGAACGCCGTCCGCGAGGCGGGGAGCGTCATCGTGATCGTGATCCTGACCGTGAGCTGGAGGCGCGCGAACGCGCTGAACGCGAGGAGCGACGCCGGGTCGAGCGGCATGAAGCGGAGCGGCGCGAGGATGAGGCCGCCGCCCGCCGCCAGCGCGAGGAGCAGATTCACCGCGTCGAGCGCGCCCTGGCCGAGGCGAGGGAACGCCGGAAGAATGGGCGCGGCTCCGACGCGGAGGTGGCGGAGCTCGAACGTGAATTGGAGAAGATGCATGCGGGCGGCCGGCGCATCCGGACGGAGCGCCGTGAGGTTCGGTCCCGTCGCGGACCTGAGTTTCAGGAGGAACAGCGCGAGTTGATCCGCCGGCAGATCGAGTTGGTGGCCGAGGCGTTGGAGGAGCAGGAGCGCCGGCGCGCCGCAGGGGCGGCGGATGCGGCCCGAGTGAATGAACTCAGGCTGATGCGTTTTCAGTTGGAGCGCGAGTTGATCCGGCATTCCCCGGAGGAGGAAGAGCACAAGTTGGAGCGGGAGCGCGACCTCCTGCGCGAGCAGATCGAGTTGCTTGCCGTTGAAGTGGACCGGCAGGAGGCGCGTTCGAAGTTTGTGGACCAACCGGGAGCCTCTTTTGACCTGAGAATGCGACTGTTGGGGCTGCAGCGGGAATTGGCTGCGTTGCAGGCTCCGGGACCGGAGGTCCGGGTGATACACCGTGAGTTCGTCGAGGTTCATTCTTCGGGCGACGGCGTTGACGATCCCTTCGGCGCGGAGATGCGGGAGCAGCGAGAACTTCATGAAAGAAGAGTCGTGGAGCAGCGCGAGCGTCACGAGCGCGCGGTGGCCGAGGCCCGGGAGCGGGCCCGGCAGATGCACGAACAGGCAGAGCGTCGCATGCGGGGAGGAAACGCCGGCGGGCGGGAGCGTCGCGGTGACGGCGGTCCCGATGTCCGCGTCCAGGCTGCGGAACGGGAGGCCGTGATGCAACGGGATCGGGCGATCGAGAATGAGAAACGCGCGGTGGAAGCGGAGCAGGTGGCGGTGATGCAACGGAAGCGGGCGGAGGAAGCCGTTCGGATCGCGGAAGCCCAGCGAGCCGAGCTCAAGGCGGCCCTCGAAGCGGAGCGGAAACGCCACGCCGCCATGGAAAAGGAACTCAAGGCCTTGCGGGAACGAGTCAAGGCCATGGAGCAGAAGAAGAACTCGAAATGAACCGGGGAGTTGCGCAGTGTTTTGCACGGGTTTGAAATGCCTCGCCGGGGAAACAGGGCCCCGGATTGAGCGGCGCGGAGGGATAGGGACATGAGTATCGTCAATTTCGGTTCGTTGAACATCGACCACGTCTACCAGGTGGAGCGGTTTGTTGTGGCGGGAGAGACCTTGCCGAGTCGGGGGTATCGACGATACGCGGGAGGCAAGGGGTTGAATCAGGCGGTCGCCTTGGCCCGCGCGGGAGCCGAGGTTTCGATGGTCGGGCGAATTGGAGCCTGTGGGGAATGGTTGAAGGAGTTTCTTCGGGAGGAGGGGGTTGGCGTTGGCCGGGTGGAGATCATTGACGGCGCCACCGGACACGCCATTATCCAGGTTTCCCCGGAGGGCGAAAACGCCATCCTGACTGCGGGGGGAGCGAATCATCGCTTCACCCTGGCCGCGGCCGACAAGGCGTTGGATGGTTTTGGCGGCGGCGATTGGCTGCTGCTGCAGAACGAGATCAGCGCCGTGGATGAGATCATCCGGTTGGCGTCGGGGAAGGGGGGCAAGATCCTGTTCAATCCCGCGCCGATCACCCCGGCGGCGGCCGATTACCCGTTTGAACTTGTCGACTGGATCGTGATGAATGAAAGCGAGGGAGAGGGGTTGACCGGGCAGTCGGACCCGAATCGCATGTTGGCCTCATTGGTGAAGGAGTTCCCCAACCTTTCGATTGTGCTCACTCTGGGAGCGAAGGGCGCGATCCTGGCGAACCGGGCAGAGAAATACTCGATTCCGGCGATTGCCGTGAACGCGGTCGACACTACGGCTGCGGGCGACACCTTCATCGGCTATTTTCTCGCCGAGTTGGCGGATGGCGTTGATCCCAAGGACGCCATGAACACCGCCTGTGAGGCCGCGGCATTCAGCGTCATGACGGCCGGCGCTTCCGAAAGCATTCCCCGGCGCGAGGAACTGGAGCGGGGCGAGTGAGGCGACCAGGCCGGGGCGTTCGGAAACGGACGGCCGTCATCGCGATCTGCCTGCCATCCTGGTATTCTCTGAATCATTTGCGTCAGGCCGCGCGGCCCGGTAAGAATCCGCCATGATTTCTCGGATAGATTCATCCCGCAACGCTGGGGCAGTCGGCGTGGTCGCATTGGCCTGCCTTTTGGGGAGCGTTGTAGCCAGCGCGGCGGCGGTCGATTTTGTGCACGAGGTCGCGCCGATTCTGCGCCAGCATTGCGTGGAGTGTCATGGCGGCGAGGAGGCCAAAGGCGGTTTTTCCATCAACACCCGTGAGCTGTTTCTTGACGATGAATCCGCCGTCCCCGGAAAGCCGGAGGAATCCTATTTCCTCAAGCTGATCCGGTCCGCGGATCCGGACGATCAGATGCCGCCCGCGAAGAAGGAGAGACTCGGGAGCGAGAAGCTCAAGATCCTGGAAGCGTGGGTGCGGGAAGGCATGCCGTGGGAATCGGGATTCACGTTTGGAGCCAGGACTTATGAGCCGCCGCTGAAACCGAGACGTCCGAAACTGCCTCCGGTTGTGGACGGGCGCTCGAATCCGGTGGACCGCATCCTGGATGCCTGGCTGGCCGAGCGAAACCTTTCCCGCCCCGGGCCGGTGGACGACGCCGTGTTCCTGCGGCGCGCCTCGCTGGATCTGGTCGGGTTGTTGCCCACGATCGCGGAGCTTGACGCCTTCCTGGCGGATGATTCCCGGGACAAACGGGAGAAGGCGATCCGGCGCTTGCTGGCGGACGACCTCGGATACGCGGATCACTGGCTGACCTTTTGGAACGATCTCTTGCGCAATGACTACACCGGCACGGGGTTCATCACCGGCGGGCGCAAGCAGATCAGCGGATGGCTGTATGAGGCGCTCGTATCCAACAAGCCCTTTGACCAGTTCGTGCGCGAACTGATCGCCCCGCTCACATCCGCCAGTCGGGGTTACATTGACGGCATCAAGTGGCGCGGGGAAGTCAGCGCCGGACAGACCGTGGAAATCCAGTTTTCGCAGAGCATTTCGCAGTCGTTCCTGGGGATCAACATGAAGTGCGCATCCTGCCACGACAGTTTCATTGATCGCTGGAAACTGGATGAGGCCTATGGCCTGGCGGCGATCTATTCAACCCGCCCGCTCGAGATTCACCGCTGCGACAAGCCGGTGGGGCGCCCGGCGAAGGCGGCCTGGCTGTTCCCTGAGATCGGGCAGGTGGATGCCGCGGCCGACCGCGAAACCCGACTGAAACAGCTGGCTGATCTGATGGTGCATCCCGAGAACGGTCGCACGACCCGCACCATCGTGAACCGGCTCTGGGGGCGGTTGATGGGACGCGGCCTGGTGCATCCCCTGGACGCGATGCAGACCGAACCCTGGAATGCGGACCTGTTGGATCATCTCGCGGTCCACCTGACCGACAACGGCTACGATCTGAAATCCGTCCTGGAATTGATCGCGACTTCGGAGGCCTACCAGTCCCGGTGTGAGATTGCCGAGGACGGGTCCGAGGCGAAGGGGTTCACTTATCGTGGTCCGCGCGCGCGCCGCATGACCGCCGAGCAGTTTGTGGACGGCGTCTGGAGCCTGACCGGCGCCGCGCCGCAGTCGTTTGATGCGCCGATCATCCGGGGCCGGGTGGAGGATGGGGAATCGGCCGGCATGGAGTTGGAGGCGAAATGGATCTGGGGCGCGTCAGCGGCCGGGGGGAAGGCGCCGGACGCCGGCGAGGAGATCCTGTTGCGCAAGACGCTGAAACTGGAGGAGGAGGTCGCCCAGGGCGGCGCCGTGATCACCTGCGACAATGAGTTTGTGCTCTTTGTCAACGGGCGGGAAGTGATCCGGAGCGCCGATTGGACGAAACCCGTGGCGGTCGCCCTGCACGATCGGCTCAAGAAGGGGAGCAACCAGATCGTGGTGCGCGCCCGCAATGCCGGCAAGACGCCGAACCTGGCCGGATTCTTCTTCGAGGCCCGGTTGAAGATGAAGAACGGAGATGACGTGAAGGTCGCCAGCGGTCCGGACTGGCAGTGGAATCCCAGACTGCCCAACTCACGGGAGGGGCGCCTCGGGTCGGTGAAGGGCAAATGGGAGCCGGTGGTTGTCCTGAAAGCCCTTTCCGTCTGGACGGAAAGAACGAAGCCGCAGAGTCAAAGCTTGCTGGGGCAGATTTCGCATGGTCGCATGCCGATGGTGCGGGCCTCCTTGATGAAGAGCGACTTCCTGATGCGCAGCCTGGGCCGACCGTTGCGCGAACAGATCGTCACGTCGAGGCCGTCGGAATTGAGCACGTTGGAGGCGGTTGACCTGCATAACAACGAGGTGTTCGCCGAGGCGCTGCAGCAGGGCGCGCGCTCCCTCGCCGCTCGCGAATGGGAGGGAAGCCCCGACCTTGCGCGACATCTCTTTCGCGCGGCCCTGTCCCGGCCTCCGACAGCGTCGGAAGTGAACGCGATTCGACAGGCGTTGGGCGATCAACCGACCGAGGAGCAGATCGAGGACCTGCTCTGGGCGATCGTCTTGAAACCGGAGTTTATGACGGTGCGCTAGTCGGCTCTAATTCGCCGCCTTGAAGTCCAGGCAGATCAGACGGTCTTCGGAGCGGAGGTAGACCTTCTTGTCGGAAAGGATGGGCGCAGCCCAGCAGGGATGGTGGAATTCGGGGACCTGCCAGCGGGAAATCTCCTGAAGCTTGTCGGGGGTGGGGCGCACGAGGCCGAGCAGTCCGCCTTCCCCGAGGATGATGAGCTTGCCATCGGCGAGGATCGCGGAACCGCGCCCGTAGGCGTCCGGCGTCTTGGAGGCGGTCTTGACCCAGCTTTCGTCGCGATCCCACATGACTTTTCCGGTCTTCATTTCGACGCAACGAAAACGGGCGTCAGGCTCGTTGCGGCCGCTGAAGGCATAGATGAAGCCGTCCTTCAGGACGGGGGTGGTCCAGTGAATCTCCAGGGCGGGTTCGACGCGGCGATCCAGGGCGCGCCGTTGGTCCGTGCTCCAGATTTCCTCGAAGCCCTTGCCGTCCGGGTTGATCTTCAGGGCGACAGAACCGACGCCGTAGTAGGCGGCGGAGATCAGGATGGTGTCGTCGAGCACGACCGGATTCATCGCGTTCACGGAATCGTTGACCCGCGCGCGGAACCAGCGTTTGAAATTGACGGATCCGTCTTCGGGATTGAGCGACACGAGACCTTGGCGGACCAGGCAGAGAAGATGTTTCCTGCCGTGGAAGGTTGCGGCGACCGGCGCGGCGTAGCTGGCGATCTTCTCGGTTCCGCGCCAACGGATGGGCGGGGTTCCGGGCCAACCGGTTTTGTAGCCGCCTTCCCAGGTGTCGCGGCCGACGCTTTCCCATAGCGTTGCGCCGGTGTTGGGGGCGAGGGCGACGACGCCGGAATTCGGTTGGCCTCCGACCATGACAATCAGTTTGCCATCCTCCAGGATCGGGGTGGAGCCGACGCCAAAGAAGGCGCGCGGGACGTTCCAGTCGGCGGCGGTGTTGCGTCGCCATAGTTGGTGGCCGTTCGCGAGATTCAGGCAGTAGAGCATGCCTTCGGCCCCGAAGACGTAAACGCGATCCTTGGTCAGCAAGGGCGTGCAGCGTGGGCCGTTGTTGTAGCCGTAAGGGTCCCGATAACGGCTCGGGTAGCCGAAACGCCAAACCGGGTCGCCGCTTTTCGCGTCGACACATTCCACGATTTCCTCAAAGCCCAACCGATGGTGAAAGACGAGCTTGCCTTCGCGGACGGAGGGCGCGCTATAGCCGGTTCCGATGACCTTCTTCCAGACGATGGTCGGTCCGTTTTCCGGGAATCGGTTCAGCAGTCCGGTTTCCGAAGAGGTCCCGTTGCGGCGGGGACCCAGAAATTCAGGCCAGTCTTCCGCGGCGCAGGTCGTTGCCAGCAGCGCAAGGGCGAGGCCGGCGAGGGGCAAGGAGGTCAGTTTGTATGGAAGGCGCATGGCGGGGGGGAGGCAGTTCAGCGGATGCTGCCGGCGTTCTTCAGCACGGGCGGACTTTCGGAGTAGTCCAGCTTGACTCCGGGGATAAAGGAAAGCGCTTCGGCAACGCTGTGTGTTCCATCGGGGTTGCGTTGTTGGGTGGTAACCTGAACCAGGCAACCAACACCCTTGATCTCCAAGGCCTTGGTCGACTTCATCCAGCCTTCTGAGTCGGACCAAGCCTTTGTGAGCACCTGGAACAAATCCCCGTCCCCAATGACCTGGAGATCAGGAATATTGGCCGCAGCGACGGCCTGGTCGGCGTTGGAAAACGTTTTCTCGGGCATGGGATGCGTGGTGCGTCGTGCGTGGTGCGTCGTGCGTGGTGCGTCGTGCGTGGTGCGTCGTGCGTG
>CAZFLK010000214.1:0-8779 GCA_964519245.1 uncultured Verrucomicrobiota bacterium | reverse complement strand
TCGTGGATATTGTCCGCGCCGAGGGCGGCAGCTTCAACCAAGGCATCCAACTCGCCGTGCAGGCCGCCCTGACCTCCCCCCATTTCCTGTTCCGTTGGGAACTGGACCCCGGCGCAAAAACGAATAACGGGATCCGCGAACTCAACAGCCATCAGATCGCGTCGCGCCTTTCCTACTTCCTCTGGAGCAGCATGCCGGACGAAGAATTGATGCGCCTCGCCGACGAGGAGAAACTCACCCACAAGGAGACGATCGCCAAGCAAGCCCGACGCATGCTCAAGGATCCCAAATCCGCCGCCTTCGTCGAAAACTTTGCCGGCCAGTGGCTGCAGATCCGCAACCTGGAGGAAATGACGCCCGACCCGGAGCATTTCCCCTCCTTCGACGACCAGTTGCGCGCCTCCATGAAACGCGAAACCGAACTCTTCTTCGAAGCCATCATGCGCGAGGACCGCAGTGTCCTGGAGCTGCTCGACTCCGATTTCACCTTCCTGAACGAACGTCTCGCCCGGCACTACGGCATTGACGGCGTCAAGGGGGAGACATTCCAGCGCGTCGCGCTCAAGCCCGAGCACAACCGGGGCGGCGTCCTCACCCACGCCAGCATCCTCACCATCACCTCCAACCCCACCAGGACCTCCCCGGTCATTCGCGGCAAGTGGATCCTGGAGCAAATCCTCGGCGCGCCCCCTCCGATCCCTCCGCCCGGCGTCCCCGAACTCGAGGAAGAAAGCGGAGTCGACGCCACCGCTTCCCTGCGCGAACGACTCGAGCAGCACCGCGCCAATCCCGATTGCGCGGTTTGTCACAACAAACTGGATCCGCTCGGCTTCGCTCTGGAAAACTTCGATGGCATCGGCGCCTGGCGCGACTTCGACGGCAAGTTTCCCATTGATCCGGCAGGCGAGCTGCCCGGAGGAGCCAAGTTCTCCGGGCCGGGAGACCTCAAGACCATCCTCAGAAAACGCGAGGATTTCACCCGGGCGCTGGCGAAGAACATGCTGACCTACGCTCTCGGTCGCGGCCTTGAATACTACGACAAATGCGCCATCGATGACGCTTGCAAACAGCTGAAATCCAACGAATATAAATTCACGGCGTTGGTGACCGGCATCGTGACCAGCGATCCTTTCCTGCGCCAGATGAACCAAAACATATCCGAATGAGCAGCAACAATACGCTACCCAGACGGTCCTTCCTGAAGGGCATCGGCACGGCCATGGCCCTCCCGATGCTGGACGCCATGACGCCCGGCCGCGCCCTCGGCGCCGCCAAAACTGCCGCCCAACCGCCCGTCCGCGCCGCGTTCATCTTCGTCCCCAACGGCGTCCACATGGACAACTGGAAGCCCAAGACAACCGGCGCCAACTTCGAACTGCCCTCCATCCTCGAGCCCTTGGCCCCGGTCAGGAACGACCTGCTCGTCCTCAGCGGACTCACCCATGACAAGGGCCGCGCCAATGACGACGGCCCCGGAGATCACGCCCGCAACGCCGGCGTGTTCCTCACCGGCGCGCAACCCCTGAAAAGTGAAGGCTCCGAAATTCGCGCCGGCGTGTCAATCGACCAGCTGATCGCGCGGCAGATTGGCAGCGAAACCCGCTTCGCCTCCCTCGAGATTGCCGCCGAAGGCGGACGCTCCTCCGGCAAATGCGACTCCGGCTACAGCTGCGCCTACTCCAACAACATCGCCTGGCGCGATCCCGCCACCCCCCTGCCCGCCGAGGTCGATCCTCGCCTCGTCTTCGAACGACTCTTCGGCAACCAGGTCGCCAAGGAAATGTCCGAAAGCCAGCTCCGCCGCCAACGCTTCAAGAAAAGCATCCTCGACTTCGTGCTGGAGGACGCCAACCGCCTCAGCGGCAAGGTCGGCCGCGACGATAAACAGAAGCTCGACGAATACCTGACCGCCGTCCGTGACATCGAACAACGCATCGAACGCGCAGAAAACGGCCCCGACGCCAAACAGGTGTCCTCCCGCCTCCGTCCCGCCGGCATTCCCTCGGACTACGGCGAGCACATTCGATTGCTCGGCGACATGATCGCCCTTGCCTTCCAGACCGACTCCACCCGCGTCGCGACCTTCATGATGGCCCGGGCCGGCAGCAACCGCAGCTACCTCCCCATCGGCGTCCGGGAGGGCCACCACAGCCTCTCGCACCACCAGGACGACCCGGTCAAACTCGAAAAGATCACCCGCATCAACCGCTTCCACGTGGACCAACTGAGCTACCTGCTGCAGAAACTCAAATCCATCCGCGAAGGCGACGCCACCCTGCTCGACAATTCCATGATCCTCTACGGCAGCGGCATCAGCGATGGCAACCGTCACAACAACGAGAACCTGCCCGTACTCATGGCCGGCAAGGGCGGCGGCTCCATTCTTACCGGACGCCACATGCGCGTGCCCGATGAAACGCCGATGACCAATCTTTTCCTCTCCATGGTCGGACGCATGGGCGGCAACGCAGACCGCTTCGGCGACTCCACCGGAAAACTCCGCGGCCTGCACGGATAGCCTCCAACGACATGCCGACCCGTCGCACAAGCGCCCTTCCCGGCGCCCGCTTTGTCCTGTTTGTCGTTTGCCTCTCGGCGCTGGCGTTCTCCTCGTCCGCCCAGGATGCCGCCGTGGCGGTCCAGGCCCTGATCGAGGATTTCCGATCCGACGATCGCGTTGTCCGACGCAAAGCCTCACTGGCCCTCAGCCAGATGGGGCCTCAAGCCGCGCCGGCCGTTCCCGACTTGATCCGCGGTTTGGAAGACCGGGACGACCAGGTCTGGTTCAATTCCATCACCGCCCTCGCCTACATCGGTCCCGCCGCCAAGGAGGCGGTCCCCTCGCTCATTCGCGGTCTTCGCGGCGACGGACGCTACCGGTCCCAACGCAGCTATCGGGCCGCTTTCGCACTGGGCAAGATCGGCAAGCCCGCTCTCCCCGCCCTCCGCGAAGCCCTGTCGGACAGCGATTCCAGCATCCGCGCCGGGGCCGCCAAGGCGTTGGGATGGTTGCAGGCCGACGCCGCTCCCGCCCTGCCTCAACTCATTGGGCGCTTCGCCGATGAAAGCTCCAGCGTCCAGGATGCCGCCGCTGAAACCGTCGGCCGCATCGGCCAACCCGCCGTCCAACCGCTGATCAAGGCGCTTGCTGCCAGCGACGAGGACACCCGCTGGAACGCCATCTATTCCCTCGGGGAGATCGGCGCGGAAGCCGCGCCCGCCGGCAAGGCGCTGTTGACACTCGTCGCCTCCAACGAAAATCCCCGGCTGCAAAAGGAGGCCATCCATGCCTCCGCGAGAATCAATCACGCGCCCAAGAAACTGGCCGAGGCCTACGTCGCGCTGCTCAACACCGACGACGAGGGAGCCTACGAGACCCTCGTCAACGCGCTGCTTCGACTCCGACCCGCAGAAACGTCCGCAGTCCTCGCCCTGAAACAGAAGCTGGATTCGAAGATTCGGCTCGAACGCGAGCGAGCGGCCTACATTCTCGGCCGCATCGGCGAACCCTCCGGGGAAGCCGCCCCCCGGCTCATCGAGCTTGCAAGCGCCGCCGATGCCGACCAGCGGTCGATCTACACGTCGTCATTGGTTGGCGTCGGTTTCCCGGCCGTGCCCCCGCTGCTGAAGGAATTGGAGAAACGTCAGCCAGACACGCTCGCAGAGGACGATTGGACGATCGCCATCCTGAAACGGATCGGACTGCCTGCGTTCAACCGACTCCGAGGCTCCCTGGGGCACAAGCAGGCGTCCGTGCGACTCGCCTGCCTCATCTCCCTGCGGGGCATCGGCCCTGCCGGCAAAGACGCGTTGCCGCGGATCCGCCGGCTGATCAACGACCCCGAGGCCCGTGTGCGGGCCGAGGCGACACTCGCGTTGCGCGCGCTCGGATTGCCAACGTCCTCCCTCCTGCCAACCTTGGAGAAAGGCATCACCGACGTCGACCCAATGGTTCGGCAAGCCTCCGCCCGGGTTCTCGCTGACCTGGGTGACGACGCCGAACCCGCCGTCGACTTCCTGGTCGCCGCCCTTGAGGACAAAGATCAGGAAGTGCGCTCCCACGCTGTCCGCGCCCTGGGTTCTGTCGGATCCGCCGCCGGAAACGCGGCGCCGAAACTGATCGCCATGCTCGACTCGGCGGATGGCAATCTCCGCGTTGATATCGTGCGCGCACTCGGCTCCCTCGGCTCCGACGCCGCCGAAGACGCCGCCCCAAGACTCATCCAACTCGCCGAAACCAGGGACCCCGAGCTCAAGCCCGTCGTCTTCGCCAGCCTGGGGAAGCTGGGTCTTCGCGCCCAAGCCGCGTTGCCGGCAATCCGCAAGTCGTTGAACGACGCTCACATTCCCAGCCGCAATGCCGCCCTCCTTGCTGTCTGTTCCCTGGAATCCGATGAAGACCGGCTCCAAACCGCAGTCATCGCCGGTTTGAAGGACAAGTCAGCCCAAGTGCGCCAGACCGCCGCCGAGGCCGCAGGCCGGCATCGACTGAAATCGAAGGACGCGACCCTCGCCCTGTTCGAAATGCTGGACGAAAGCGAGGACCGCAGTATCGCCCTCGCCGCCCTACGCGATATGCGGGTCCGCGACCTCGACCTGCTGCGCGAAGCCCTGCGCAACGATTCCCCCGGGGTCCGCGTCTTTGCCCTCACAGCCCTGTCCGCCATGGAGCGGGATGCGGAACCCGCACTCCCCGAGATACGCGGCTTGCTGAAGGATCGCTATGATTTCGTCCGCCGCCGCGCGCGCGACGCCATCAAGCGAATCGAGCGCTGACGACAGCGTCGCTTTACGGCACATTTCCGCCGTGCGCCGAACACACACCGAGCCTTTCACCGCCCAAGCGCGGCATCACCGCCGATCGCGGCCTTCCCTTCCGTTCCTCTCCGCCTGCGTCCTGGCCCTCCTCACCGCCTGCTCGACCACCAAACACGAGTCGCCCAAGGACAGCGCCATCTACGCCTCCGTTGCCGCCTGGCGGAACGTGGAGGACCTGCCTCGCGCCATCGCCCAGTTCGATACAGTCTTCTGGGAACCGGCCGACACCGACAGCCTCCGCCTCCTGATCCGCTCCACCGACCTGGTGAAGAACAAGACTGTCATAGAAATCGGAACGGGAACCGGCCTAATCTCCCTCTGCTGCGCCCAGGTCGGCGCCCAGCGCATTGTGGCGACGGACATCAACTCGAACGCTGTCACCTGCGCCAATTTCAACGCCGCCTTGCTCAATCTCAATCATCGCATTGAAACCCGCCTGGTCTCCGAGAGTCAGCCTGGGGCCTTCGAGGTGATCGACCCCGCCGAGCGCTTCGACTTCATCATTTCCAATCCGCCCTGGGTCGACCAGAAGGTCAAGAATCTCGCCGAATACGCGCTTTACGACCCAGGGTGGCATCTGCTCATCACGCTCATGGACGGCCTTCCCTCGCACCTCAATCCCGGCGGACGTTGCCTGCTCGCGTACGGCAGCGTCAGCGGCGTCAAGGCTGTCATTCGCGAAGCGGAACAACGCGGCTTCACATGCGTCATCCGGGACGATCGCAATCTCGCCAACCTTGAAGAGGAGTTCCTCCCCGGCATGCTCCTGGAAGTCATCGTGCCCCCAGACATGATCAAGGCAACCATTCAAACAACACCACCAACCACATTCCCAACCCCATGAAGTATTCCTGCGATGAACTCGCCAAGATGATCGACCACTCCCTCCTGCATCCAACCATGACGGACCAGGATCTGGAGGATGGCTGCAAACTGGCAGCGAAGTACCACGTCGCTTCGGTCTGCATCAAACCCTACGCCGTCAAGCAGGCCGCCGCATGGCTGGCAGGCTCCACCGTCAAGGTGGGCGCGGTCATTGGTTTCCCTCACGGCAATTCCGTTACCGAATCCAAACGCTACGAAACCGAACTCGCCTGCAAGGACGGAGCTGTCGAGATCGACATGGTCGTGAATCTTGGCAAGGCTCTCAGCGGCGACTGGTCCTACGTCGAACAGGACATCAAGGCCGTCTGCGACGAAGCCCACTCACGCGGCGCCATGGTCAAGGTGATCTTCGAAAACGACTACCTGACCGAGGGCGGCGCGGGCCTCTCATCCGACGACTTCAAGAAAAAGCTCTGTGAGATCTGCGAGCGCGCCGGCGCGGATTGGGTCAAGACCTCCAGCGGTTATGGCTTCGTCAAGGGCGCCGATGGCAATTACTCCTACAAAGGCGCCACCGAACACGACCTCGCCCTCATGCGCGCGAACGTCTCCGAGAGAGTCCAGGTCAAGGCCGCAGGCGGCGTCCGCGACCTCGACGGGCTCATCAAGGTCCGCGACCTCGGAGCCACTCGCTGCGGGGCCACCGCCACCGCCAAGATGCTCGACGACTGTCTGTCCCGGCAAGCCTGCGACACGGACGAAGAACCGCCAACCTCAGACGCCGGAGCCATTGGAACCGGCGGCTACTGATTCAACAAGCCATCCCGGATCGCAGAGCCATACGTCGGACGCGCCTACGCCGACAACGCGTCATTCCAATCCACGGCCCAACCTCCGATCCGGAACTGAGCGCCCGAATGCCCCCTTCGGCACGATCGTTCGGAGTTCCGCCTTTAGGCGGCTTAACCTCCGATGTGGAAGCGCCTGCAGCTGCTGACTGGCCTGGATCCGGGAGCGCTCCCAAGCCGACAACCTGCCAACGCCTCCCCGCCTGAAGGCGGAACTCCAAACGTTGGATGCGCTCCTGCCGCCGACGCGGGGTTCCAATCCTCGGCACAAGCACCGATCCGGAAGTGAGCTGTCGAATGCCCCCTTCGGCCCGACCGTTCGATAGTTCCGCCTTTAGGCGGCTTAACCTCCGACGTGGCGCCGCCTCCAGCAACCCACTGGGCCAGGCCCAGGATTCCCCCAAGCCGCCGAGCAAGACGCGCCAAATTTGCTTTTCACACGCGATTCCCCCGCTACATTCCGGAGCCATGAATTCCAGCAAGACATCCACACCCCTTTCCACCCAATCCCTGAATCGCCGCGGTTTTCTCAAATCCAGCGCCTTGGCTGCCGCGGGAGCCTCGCTTTCCACCGTCACCCTTCCGGCGGCGGCCAACAAGAACAGTCGGCTGCGCATCTTCCAGATTGGCGCGGGCGGCATCGGCGGCATGCAGCGCAATGCGCTCAAGAGCCACAAGAAGGTCGAGTTTGCCGGATTCTGCGACGTGGACCAAACCACGCTCGACAAGGTGGCCGGCGGCTTCAAGGGCGCGTTCAAGCTCAACGACTACCGTGAGGCCTTCGCGAACCGGGCGGACCAATTCGACGCGGTCATCGTCGACACCCCGGATTTCCACCACGCGCCGATGATGGTGACCGCGCTCAAGGCCGGCAAACACGTCTATGGGCAAAAACCCTTGGTCCAGCAACTGGACGAACTCCGTCTGCTGAAAGACGCCCTCGCCAAGCGACCCAACGCCGTGACGCAGATGGGCAACCAGCGCTCCGCAATCCAAGGTCGGCAGCAGGCGGTGGAGATCCTTCGCAGCGACCAACTCGGCAAGCCGGTGGAAGCATGGGTCTGGACCGGCGGCATCAAGCGCGGCCACTACTTCAACGATCCGTGGAGCGAGATGCCCAAGGCGAAAGAAACGCCCAAGGGGCTGCACTGGGATCTCTGGAACGGTCCGCTGCCGGAGAAGATCAACTACAGCGACGACATCGCGCCTCGTCGCTGGCGCGCCTACTGGGAAACGGGCGGCGGCCAGTTGGCGGACTGGGGCTGCCACCTTCTTGATCTGCTTTATTTCGCCTACGACCTGCCTTCCCCCACCGCGGTGCAAACCAACACGATCCGGGCGGCCAACTTCGGCCACTCCGACTACAACCAGAGCACAATCACCTACGAGGTGGACAAGCGCTTCGCGAATGAACGCTTCGTGTTACACTACAACGACAGCGGCCTCCAACCGCCCTACGCAGCGCTCGGCCTGCCGGCGCTCAAGGAGGGTGCCAACCGCACCATGGTCGTCTGTGAGGACGGCGTCCTGCTGCTGGAAGCCAATGGCGGGCTGAAAATCTTCCGCAAGGGCAAGCATGTGGCGAACGAGCCGCTGCCCAAGGTCGCCCCGCGCCACCACTGGCACGACTGGGCCGACAACTGCATGGGCGCCAAGAAACCCCTGTGGGCCCCGTTCCAGATCGGCGTCCGCATTACCGAACCGGCCCTGCTGGCGGTGAAGGCGACCCGCTTCCCCGGACAGGAACTGCGCTGGGACTCGGCGAACTACAAGTTCACCAACCACGACGAGGCCAACAAGACGATCCTCAAGCGGAATTACCGCAAGGGCTTCGAGCCGCCCAAGATCGGTTGATTGTTGACCACAATCCCAATCACCCAAGCCCGCGTCAGCCCTGACGCGGGCTTTCGCGTGTTGGAAGGCGGACAACTCCACCGTTTCAAACCTGCTCCCGAACTGCGGCTCTGTGAGCCGCAGCGCCGCTGAAGACCCGCCAGCCAGAAACTGCTCCACGCCCCGCCCGACCGAAGGTTGCTGCGGGTCACAGCCCCCCGGTCCCAGCGTCGAACGGGATCCATCCCGATTGCTGCGTGTTTGACATTCCAAGCCGACACCACGCAGCCGCCGGAGCTCCGGACCGCACCGACGACCTTCCGTCCTCCAACGCCAACAAACGGAATGAATTCCGTTCTACCTCCGCCCGCCCACGCGAAAGCCATCTTTATCCGTGGGTCGGCCTTGCCATCCGTGGGTCGGCCTTGCCATCCGTGGGTCGGCCCTACCATCCG
>CAZFLK010000213.1:0-8797 GCA_964519245.1 uncultured Verrucomicrobiota bacterium | reverse complement strand
TGGTGGAGTGGTGGAGTGGTGGAGTGGTGGAGTGGTGGAGTGGTGGAGTGGTGGAGTGGTCCACGCGAAATCGCTGCTCCAGTCCTCCAGTCCTTCAAGCCTTCAGCGGTCTTCTCCCTTCCCGCATTCACAAATGCGCGGGCGCGGGCTACAACATCCGCATGTCGAAACAAAGAACCGCGTTGTCCGCATTGGGGCGTCGAACCGATGAGCCGTCGATCTCCTGGTTGATGAAGGCGGCGTTGGAACGGCCGAAGCTGATTTCGTTGGCCGCGGGATTCACCGACAATCCCTCGCTGCCGGTGGAGCAGACGCGGGAAATCCTGGAACGGATCCTGGGATGCGCGAAACGGGGGGGCGCGGCGCTGCAGTACGGCACGAGCGCCGGCGATGCGGACCTGAGGGAGTTGACCGTGGAAAGGATGCGGGCCTTGGACGGCGTCGATGGCGACAGTTCCACGCATGATGCCGGTCGCCTGATGATGACGCATGGTTCGCAGCAGTTTCTCTACATGGTCAGCGAGGCGTTGTTCGATCCGGGCGACATCGTCCTGGTCGAGGATCCGACCTACTTTGTCTACCTGGGCATTGCCCAAAGCCGCGGCATGCGATGCCGGGGCGTTCGCATGGAATCGGATGGCATTGATCTGGCGGAGCTGGAGAGGGTGTTGTTGCGGCTGAAGGATCAAGGGGAGTTATCCCGGGTCAAGGCGCTCTATCTGGTTTCCTACCATCAGAATCCGACCGGAACCACGACGAGTTTGGAGAAGAAGGCCAAGGCCATGGAACTCCTGGCGACGTTCGAGAAGGATGCCGGTCATCCGATCTATTTGTTGGAGGACGCGGCCTATCGGGAGTTGCGTTTTGCCGGCGACGATCCGGCATCGGCCTTGACCTTGCCCGGGGCGGAGGAGCGGGTGATCTATGCGGGGACCTATAGCAAGCCCTTTGCCACCGGGATTCGTGTGGGATTTGGGCTCGCTCCCCGGGAGATTCATTCCGTGGTCCTGCGGATCAAGGGAAACCATGATTTCGGCACGTCCCATTTGTCCCAGCAGATCCTGCGCGAAGCGATTGTTTCCGGCGTCTACGCGCAGCATGTGTTGGCGTTGCGCAAGCGATACGGACAGAAGGCGAAGTTCATGCTTGGAGCCATGGAAAAGCATTGCGCCGGCCTGGCGGAATGGGGATCGCCGTGCGGGGGATTGAATGTTTGGGCGACGTTCCCGCGAACCACGCCGACCGGGCTGAGATCGAGGTTGTTCGAGGAGGCTTTGGAGCGCGACGTGCTCTATGTGCCCGGCCAACTCTGTTACGCGAAGGATCCGTCGCGAAGGAAGCCGAACCGCGAGATGCGCTTGAGCTTCGGCGCGGCCAGCCCGGCGCGGATCAAGGAAGGCATTGCTCGGCTGGGCGAGGCGGCGCGAGCAGTGCAATAGGGACGGCCGGGCCGGCGCGTTCGCGTAGGGGGGGCGGGCCAGGTCACTTCCGCACCGCCAACGAGCCGTTGCTGACCGTCCAGCGATGGAGTTTCTGGCTGAGCTCCCGGGGCCAGTTCTCCTCGGTGCAGGTCATGAAGACCTGGCCGCGGGCGCGGTGCGCGCGCTCGAGCAAGGGAAGGAATCCGCTGCGGCGTCTGACGTCGAGTTCGCCCATGACGTCGTCGATCAGGAGAATCGGTGGGGATCCGTGGACGCCGGCGAGGTATTCGGCCTGCGCCAT
This sequence comes from uncultured Verrucomicrobiota bacterium, assembly GCA_964519245.1. Classification (GTDB taxonomy): domain Bacteria; phylum Verrucomicrobiota; class Verrucomicrobiia; order Limisphaerales; family JAYPEY01; genus JAYPEY01. The sequence continues at coordinate 7,075 of CAZFLK010000213.1, read as the reverse complement.
TTTCAGGGCGATGGCGAGTGAGCGTTTCTGGCCCTCGCTGCCGTAGTTGGCCGCGGATTTTTGGTTCAGGTGGAGCAGCACGTCATCGCGGTGTGGGCCAATGACGGTCGTGCGCTGGCTCTGCTCGCGATCGCGGGCCTGCGCCAGCTCCACTGCGAAGTCGCGTTTCACGCTGGGGCGATACTCCACCCGCAGTTCCTCGGCGTCATGGGTGATCCGGCGGAACGCCAGGCGCGCGAGCGGCGACAACTTGGGAAAGAACTCCCTGCGAAGTTGAATCAGCTGATTGCCGCACTTCACCAGTTCCCGCGAAAAGCTGTCCAATGCCGCGGCGTCGATCAGGCGCTGCTTCAAAATGGCGTTGCGGGAGCGCACCGCTTTCATGTAGCGCTGCAGCAGTGGCAGGTAGCCCGGGTGCGTCTGGGAGAGAAGCAGGTCGATGAACCTCCGGCGGATTCGCGGCGCGCCCTTGATCAACTGGAGATCCTCGGTGCAGAAGACCACGACCCGCAAGGCCCCCAGGAAGTCCGTCAGTTTGCGGACGGGTTGCGAATCCAGGGTCAATCTGCGTTCCTTGCGCGACCAGTACATCTTGATTTCGCGCTCCCCTTGGCCGATGACGCGACCGCCGACGAAGTAACCCGATTTCTCATGGCTGATCATCTGCGCGCCGCCGACGCCGCGGAATGAGCGAAGCGTTGCCAGGAGGTAGATGGATTCGAGGATGTTGGTCTTGCCCTGCGCGTTGTCGCCGAGGAGCACGTGGAAGCCCGGCTCGAAGTCGATGTCGAGCCGGCCGTAGTTGCGAAAGTCGCGGAGTCTCAGATGCGCCAGGTGCACGGTAGGTCGGTGTCTGGAAGCGGGCATCGGGCGGGCATTGTGTCGCCGTCGGGCATGGCCCATAACGAAGTCGCCTCGGACGGGGCATTTATGCCGGATCTCCAGTTCAAATCAAAGGCTGACCGACGCGCATCTTGACTCCCACGAAACGTTGGGAGGACGCGGCGACGTCGAATTGTTGGCCTCGTGCACCGAAGCGATCCTCGACCGGCGCGTCGCCGAATCTTTGGGGTGATTCGGGCGAGGGCGGGCTCAGGGGCGGACGGTATGCTCCAACACAAACTCGATGATGGGTGAGGGATCGGTCAGTCCGTGCTTATGGCCGATGCCGGACTTGATGATGGTTCGGATCTCACCGCCGAGGGCGCGATAGCGACTCTCGATAATCGAGGTGTTCTCGGTGAGGGGGACGACGAGGTCGTTGTTGCCGGAGACATGCAACAGCGGGACCCGGGCCTTGGCGATGGGGGCGAGATTGTCGATCGGGTTCCCGCGAAAGGCGAGGGCTTCCTCCTCGTTGAAATTGTAGGCGGCGAGGCAGGTCTGCCAGGCCCGCGGGCTTCCTTTGCCGGAGCCTTTGCCGCCAGGCCAACTCTTGAAATCGCACACCGGCGCGTCGGCGTAGATGCAGGCAACCTTGTCCGGGTTGCGGGCCGCCCAGTTGTAGACGATCAGGCCGCCGCGGCTCATGCCTTCGAGGGCGGGTTGCCGGGCGAATCCATTGCGTTCGACCAGAAGGCTGTAGAAGCGATCCCAGTGACCGACCGCCGTGGGACTGCCGAACAGGCCGGCGACATCGATATAGGCGACGTGAAACCCCTTTTTGAGCAGGGCGATATCCACTTCCGGACGGTGGCCGAAGAAACGCGCCCGCCAGATCCAGGGGGAGCCCTTGGCGGCGGTTTCCGGGGCGACAATCCGGCAGGCCCGGCCGTCGAACCGGAATGCGTGATGGTTGAAACCGTTCCACTCGGTGACCTTGGATTCCGGAAGGTCGAGCGTTGCGGCGCCTGCCGCGTTCAAGGCAATCAAGGCCAGCGTCCAAAGCAGTGAGAACTTCCGTTGCCAGAGCGGCGCGGTTCGGAGGTGTTCTGGAAGACTTGAATTCATCGTTGGATCCTACACCCGCCGCGGCACGGCGAAGCCCTTTCGATACTCCCGGGTGAGCAGCGCGTTGGCCCGGGAGTTGGCATAGAAGGTTTCCTTTTCGGGATTCATGACCAGCGGCGCGCCCAGCGTGGCCAGATTGAGATTGAGGTCGATCTGATTGGCTTGCAGATGCTCGGTCAGGCGGCCGAAGGCTTCCGAAGCGGCGGCGTCGCCGGTGAGTTCCTCCCGGATCTCGTGCGGGCCGGCGGCCTGCCCGAGCCGATGCGAGATATTGGCGGTGTGACACAGCGCGCTGGAAATGTGCCCTTCCTCGATGTCCGCGTTGAGGTGCGTGTGGTCGCGACTGCGAACGGCCTCAATGAAGTTGACGCGGTGCTTGAGTCGATGGTCCTCCCGTTTGTCGCCGAAGGTCTTCACGGCGACGCCGGTTGCGTCGTAGGCGATGGCCTGATTGGCCTGAATGACGAGGGAGCCGTTTTCGCACTCGATGATGACGCCGACCCGCGCGCCTCTTAGCGTCGACATGGCTTCGGAGCCTGAACGTTCGGGCAATCCGCGCACTTCGAAGATCAGGGGGGCTTCGGGGTATTGGTGCGCGACGATCTGGGTGTTGGCGGTCTCGCCGTCGTCCTGGTAGCCGAAGCGTCCGCCGACGCCGACGACGGCGGGGGAGAGTCTTGGTTGTCCGAGCGCCCAGCGGGCCATGTCCATCTCGTGGATGCCCTGGTTGCCGATGTCGCCGTTGCCGGTGTTCCAGACCCAGTGCCAGTCGTAGTGCAGACGGTAGCGGTTCAAAGGCTCGAGCGCGGCGGGGCCGGTCCAGAGATCGTAGTCGACCGTTCCGGGGACGGGTTGCGCGCCATTCACCAGGCCCAGGGTCTGGCGGCGTTTGTAACAGAGGCCGCGGGCGAGTTTGATGGGGCCGAGTTCGCCGGAGCGGAGATACTCGATGCCTTCCCGCACGCCGCTGCTGGATCGGCTCTGGGTGCCGGTTTGAACGATTTTGCCGTGTTTACGCGCGGCGCGCACGATCTGGCGTCCCTCCCAGACATTGTGGGACACCGGTTTCTCGACGTAGACGTCCTTGCCGGCCTGGATGGCCCAGATGGACACCAGCGCATGCCAGTGGTTGGGGGTCGCGGTTGTCACGACGTCGATGTCGGCGTTCTCCAGGAGTCGGCGAACATCGGTGTATTTCGCGACCTTTTCGCCGCGCTGGTAGAACTTGATGGCCTCGCGATCGAGCACATTCCGGTCGGCGTCGCAAAGGGCCACCACCCGGACGCCCGGCATTTTGCGGAAGCCTTCGATGTGCACGCGTCCCTGGCCATTGAAGCCGACGACGGCGACCCGGATGTCGGTGTTGGCGCCGGGCACCTGGCTCCATGAGCGCACGGGCAGGCTCGCGGCGGCGGCGCTGAGGAATGAGTTTTTGAGGAAGTGGCGGCGATTGATCGGATTCATCATGACTGGATGTCGCTCATCCTGCTTTGCGGCGGCTCCGGAGGCAAGGAATTCGATTCAAGGAGGGACCGGGGCACAAAAAAACCGGCGGGCCTTGCGGCCCGCCGGCTGTGAGTTCAAGCGAGTCTCAGATTAGTAGACGCGGGTGGTCTCTTCCTCCGAGATCTTCACCGGGATCGAGTCCGAGATACGGGTCACGGTGATGACGTGAATGCCCTCGGCAGCGCCCTTGGCGTTGATCGTGTAGGCGAAGCGCCCACCCGGTTGCAGGGTCGGGTAGACCGTCATGACAACCTTGTTGCCGTTGATCGCGCCGTCCGGCGTGGAGACCGGCTTCACACCTTCGGGGAAGGTGACCTCGAGGCGGATGTTGGTGTCCTTCGCGGTGCCTTGGTTCTCCACCGTGATGGTGTAGACCGTGCCCTCGTCAACGCGGATTTGACCCGGGTTGTCGACCATTTCCAGGAGCAGGGCGGGCAGACCTTCCCAGACCGTGCAGGCCTGCGAGGACTTGGTCAGGCCTTCGGCCGTGCGGACGGTCGCGCTGTTGCAGTGCGTGCCGGCGATGCGCGACGTCAAGGTGACGGTGAGTTCCTTCTTCGCGCCCTTGGCGAGCGTTCCGAGGCTCCAGACGACGGAGTTGCCGCTGACGGAACCGCCGTCCGAGGCGCGGACGATGCTGGTTTCAGCCGGCGCGCTGTCCGTGACGATCACGTCGGTGAGATCGGTGTCGCCGGTGTTGCTGACCACGATCTTGTAGTTGGCGGTCTTGCCGAGGATGGCTTTCTTGTCGCCGGTCTTGACGAGTTCGAGGCCGCGAGCCACGACGAGCGTGCAGGCCTCGTCGCTGGCTTCGCCGGCGTTCTGAGACTTGGCCATCGCCTTGTTGCAGTGGTTGCCGCGCTTGGCCGCCTTGAGGGTGACCGGGATGGTGCGGGACTGCTTCGGCGCGAGATCGCCGACGTTGAACGTGACGGACTTGTTGCCGCTGGAGTGGGTCAGGCCGTCCGGGATGGTGTCCGTGACAACCACGTTCTTGGCGACGCTGGTGCCCGTGTTGGTGACGGTGATGTCATAGGTGACATCGCTGCCGAGCAGCGCGCGAGCGGGGCCGGTCTTCTTGAGCGTGAGAGACGCCTTGCCGACTAAGACCTGGGCGCAGGTGCGGGGAAGGGCGTGAATCTTGGCGCAGTTGGTGATATCGCCTTCCTTGGTCGCCTTCACGTTTACCTTGAGTGTGGCGTAGGTGTTGGGGTCCATCTCGGAGAACTTCCAGACGAGGTTGTTTCCGTTGCGCGTCGCAGCCGGTTCGGCGCTGACGAATTCGAGGCCCGCGGGGAGCATGTCGGTGACGACGACGTCAGCGAGGCAGGCGCGTGCGGTCACCTTGATTTCGAAGGTGAAGGTTTCGCCGAGGGAAACTTCGCGCGGCATGGTCTTGATCATGCTGTGCAATTCGGTGTGCACCCGGTCGCAGGTCACTGTAGCGGGCGGCGGCGGCGTGTAGGTGGGAGCCGGGGCCTCATCGCGTTTGAAGGGCTTGTAGGGGGACCTGCCGGTGTAGTAATCGCCGAGCGGAACGTCTTTCCCGGTGTTCATTCGCTGTTTGCGCTTCTGGTCGAGCCCGCCGACCTGAGCGTTGGTGGTGTCGGCGGTCAGGAAACTGCCTGCGACCAAGGCGCCGGCGAGCCAAAACCTGACCCATTTTGTGATGCGTTTCTTCATGTCTGCTTTTTCTTTCGTGTCTGCGTTGCGTTTGTCTGATGGGTGACGCCGGTCAGGCATCTAGTTCTGCGGCGAGTCGGCGCACCTGTTCCAGGTGAGAACAGGGGGTTTGACGCGCCAATTTGTCCGCCTGAACGGCGCTTGGTTTCCACTCGGGCTCAGGGCCACTGGGGCGAGTTTGTTAAGCCTCTTGGGAGTAGATGTCAAGCCGCTCAAGCAATCAATCCGCCGGAAATCATCGGACCGGCGAACCAACTGTCCGTCTGAATGTTCTAGGCCATTATGAGGGTTGTCTGGAATACGTAGCAGTACGGAAATTGTCGGAAATGTGGTGGGAATGGCTGAACGAGCCTCAGCGAAGCGCTGGCGGGGTGGGGGTGAAGCCGTTGAATTCAATGCCGGCGGCGCCGCCGCGGACGGCAAACACGCTGAATCCGAAGTATTTGGCGACCTGTTCGAACGGGGGCAGCAGCGAGAAATCGACCCATTCCTTTCGTTTTTCCGCGTTCCAGAGCTCGATGCCCGGCATGCCGGTGAGTTGGGTGGAGAAGATGTCCTCGAAAGCGTCTGGGTTCTTGCGGAAGGTTTCGAAGATGAGTTTCAGGGTCTCGGTGGGGTTGTCGTAGTAGAAGAAACCGGTATTCATGCCGCCGACGCGCTCCGCGGCCCGGGCCAGTTCGGGATTGGCCCTGAGGGGCTGTCCGGTCGCGTTGTCGCGCAGGAAGGATTCCAGCATTGGCGAGTCCATCGACAGGGCCACGAAATTGCCAGTGGCGGCGAAGTGGAGGCCGAGTTCCTTGAAGCCGCCCTTGCCATCGGGTTGCGAGGGCAATCCGAGCTTGTAGATCGTGCGGCCGAGGAATTCCCGTTCATCCATGGCGCCGCCGCCGAGCGGCGAGAGGGAAGCGAGCATTTTCAATGCGTTGGCCAGTTGCGCAGGATTGGGAGAGCTGATCAGGGCCAGCGAGGGAGGTTGGGCGATGTCGTCCAGTTCGGAGCTCCGGGGAGCTTTCGCGAAGGAGATGAAGTCATCCCCGAGATTGCCGAAGAACGCCTGACGGATGTCGAAGTTCGGGTCCTTGTCTTTTCCAACCGGCGCGAGAATGAAGTTCAACGTTGCGCCGAATTGTGGCGAAAGGCCGTTGAGCAGGGCTTCGAAATCGTTCCAGGATTTCTTGGCGTCGAGTCGCCAGCGGCTGAAGCTGGCGGCGTCGGCGGGAACGAACGCGGGTGGGCTGGAGTCCTTGGCGGCGGCCATGAAGAGTTTGAACAGTCCGGAGCGCTCCTGTTCCGGGATGCCGAGGAAGGCGCCGGCGAGTTCGCCATCGTCTTTCTGGGAAATATGAAGCGCGGCGGTCTTGAGTCCGGCGATGCCCAGGGCCTTCATCAGTTTGTCGGGCGGCGGCACGGGCATCAGGGGATTGGCCTGGGGCGCCGCCTGGCCTGCGGCCTCAGCCTGTTCTAGGGCGATATCGACAAATTTCTTGAGGTGCATCCAGCCGTAGACGCCGGCTTCGCGCAACAGGGCGTTGTGGTCCCGCTCGAATGCCGGGAGTCGCCCGAGAGCCGGGACGGAGCCGCCCGATTGGCGCACCAGAAGTTTCTCAAAGGCCTTGGGGTCGCTGCCAATCAGGAGCAGTGAATCGGATTGTGCGATGTGGATCGTGAGGTTGGGCGGGTCCTCCCCGTCGGGCGAGCCGTCGTCCAGCATGGGGAAGATCCGCTTGATGGAGGCCTGGATGTCGGCGCCCTTCAGTTCGTACTCGGTGAATTGCACGCCGCGCACGTTGCTCGTTTTCAGTTGCTTGCCGCTGTCGGTCCACTTCGACTGGACATCTGACAGGGCTTTTGCGAGTTGGCTCTTGTTCTCGCCGCTGTCGAGGATGAACAGGGCCGCGGGATCGCGGCCGGGGCCGCCGGTCCAGCCGTTCTGCAC
>CAZFLK010000212.1:0-8925 GCA_964519245.1 uncultured Verrucomicrobiota bacterium | reverse complement strand
CCATCTTCTGTTTCCGCTGCCCTGGTCTCTGGGCATGTTCTGCCTGATCCACCTCTGGTTCGGCGGCATGGGCATGCGACGGCTGGCCGCCGAGCATCTCGGCGCAGGTCTGCCCGCAACGATCGCGGCGACAGTCTTCGTCTTCAACGGGTTCACCCTGTCCTGCCTTCAATGGCCCAATTACACCGTCGCGTTGGGCTGGCTTCCCTGGATGGCTCTGGCTGTGCAGCGCGCCTGCCGCCAGGGCGGGCGGTCCATCGTCCTCGCCGCCCTGGCGGGGACCATGCAGATGCTTTCAGGGGTGCCTGAGTTCATCGTCCTCTCCTGGCTGTTTATCTTCGCGCTGCTGGTGGTCGACGCCCTCAAGCTCACTGAGTTCGCCGCGCGGTTGAAGATCGTCAAACGCTGCGCGGGCGTGGTTCTGCTGATCACAGGGTTGGCCGCAATCCAACTGCTGCCGTTCTTCGAACTGTTGTCGCTTTCTCAACGCCACGCTCATTTCACCTCGGAGAAATGGGCCATGCCTTGGCATGGAATCGCCAATTTTCTGACGCCCCTTTTTCACTATGCCAAGACCTACACGGGAGATTTCTTTCAGCAGAACCAGTCGTTGCTCGCCAGTTACTATCCTGGTCTGGCGGCGCTCAGCCTGGCGGTTTGGGGCGCTTTTCGAAGTCGGAAAACCCAAGTTCGCGCCCTGGCCTTGATCGCCTTCGCCAGCGTCGTTCTGGCCATGGGGGAAAACGGGTTTCTCTACCTTGCCCTGAAGAAACTGGCTCCCCAACTGGGCTTCGTGCGCTATCCCGTCAAATTCCTGGCGCTCTTCGCGGGCTGCCTGCCGCTGCTCGCTGCAGCAGGCTTCGGGTGGTTTCGCGAGCGGGCCGCCTCCAATCCTGGCTCGACAGCCCGCAACCTGACCGTCTGGGTGGCCGGAATCGTCATCCTGATGCTGTTGACCTGTTGGTTCATGCAGGCCTTTCCCTCGATCTACGATCAACCCGGAGCCACCTTCAGGAACGCAGCCGTGCGGGCCGCCTTCCTGGCCGCCTTCCTCGTCCTGCTATTCCGCGCCCAGCAATGCGACAACGGCCGTCGTTGTCTGCGCCTTTCCCTCGTCGCCCTGGCCATAATCGTTCTCGACGTCGCGACCCACCTGCCACATTGGAATCCTCGTATCGCAGCCCGGGAATTCACCCCGGGCATCGCCCGAGCGGCGCACGAGTTTTCCGCGGACGAAGCGCGCATCGGCGTATCCCGCGTCATGATCAGCCCCGCCGCTGAACGCGTATTCCTGATCAGCACGGTGACCAACGCCACCATGGATTTCCAAGGCAAACGCCTGGCTTTCTGGTCGAATCTCAACCTGCTCGACGATGTCCCAAAACTGAACGGCTCCTCAACCCTGCAGCTGCGGGAACAGGACCGCATTCAGAAATTGATTTATGGGACCAATCAGTTCAACGCAGCCGGGCTGGCCGATTTCCTCGCTGTCTCGCACGAGACTTCCAGCCGAATGGCGACCCAATGGCAACCAAGGGAAACAGCCTCTCCCTGGATCACCGCCGGGCGAACTGCCCGGTTTGTCACGCCTGAGAATGCTTTTGCGCTGATTGAATCCGAAGAGGTGGACCTGAGGACCGAGGTCTTGCTGTCAACTGCTGAATCATCAGTGACAAACAACGCCTACGGAATTCCGGCCTCCATCGAGATCGAACGGTTCGAGCCGGATTCCATCGAATTTCGCACGAATGCGAAAGAGCCCGCGTTGATCGTCCTCGCCCAGACGTATCATCCCGGCTGGCATGCCCATGCCAACGGAATACCCATCCCCGTCTGGCGCGCCAACCACGCCTTTCAGGCGGTTCCGGTTCCAGCCGGCTCTGCGCTGATTACCTTGGAATACCGTGATCAGGCATTCGTCCCCGGACTGGTGTTGTCCCTGTTGACGGCAATCATCTGCAGTTGGCTGTGGATCCGCTATGAGAAAAGGCCACAGTCAGTTCCTGACAGGGACCGTCCTGCGGCCGACAGTGGAGAAATCAACCTCCGGCAGGCGTAGCGGGAGAAGCCGCGATCAACGCCAAACGGAAATCAGTAGGAATGCCCTTCGACAGAGCAAAGCGCCGTCTCGGAGAGGGTCTTGAAGGTATAACTGCCGTTGGACGGACAAACGGGCATCTTCTTGATGTATTTGTCCGTCCCAATGAGATCACTCCGCCCCGCCGTCGCGGTTTCCGTCTTGGCGTTCTCAATGCCCCACAAGTGCTTGGCCTCGTCGATCGTCTTCAAATTCTTGATGCAGGCGTTGCGACGGGCAGCCTCTCGCGACTTGACGAAATTCGGAATGGCAATGGACGCGAGCAACGCAACGATCGCCGTCACCACCATCACCTCAATCAGGGTGAAACCTCGCTTGGTTTTTGTCCTTAAGAACAACTTCATGTCTTCTTCCTAGGCAGGCTACAACCCTCAAAACAACAGGGCAAGCGCTGATTCACCGATCATTTCGAATGCGAGACGCAGCTTTGGCGCCAAATACAAAAAAAGCCCGGAGCAACGCTCCGGGCTTTGAATTTCAGCTAGATCGCCAGCTTATTGAAGGGAGTGACCTTCGGTGCCAGCGAGGCTGCAGGTCGGGTTCGACTGCACGTTCGCGATCGTGTAGGAACCGGACAGCGGGCAGGTCGGCTCGAGCTTCAAGTAAAGCGCGGTGCCATACAGGTCGGTCTTGCCGGGAGTGTCGGTGCCGCCCTTCTTCTCGTCGATCGCCCACTGCTGCTTGGCGCCGTCGATCTGCTTCAGGTTGGCCACGCAGGAGTTCTTCTGGGCCGTCTTGCGGGCTTTCACGAAGTTCGGGATCGCGATCGCGGCCAAGAGACCGATGATAGCCACAACGATCATGATTTCCACGAGCGTGAAGCCGGATTTTTTGGCGGTGGTCAGTTTCATGTTGTTTTCCTTTCAGCGCTGTGGCGTGAACGCGAGGAAAGACGGGTTAGTATTAGTTCGAATCGTTGTTCACAGATTGTCTTTCATCAACCACAATTGCGTACACTTCTAGCAGACTAAGCGCCATTGTCAAATTTTATTCGCGCCTGAAAATAAAGCAGGGCTGTCCACTTAAATGACATTTTTACTGCTGTTCGGCAAACATGACGTCCAGAACACTGGATCGATCATCGGTCCAAGGTTCCTTTCCAGAAGGCTCGGTCATGCGTTCCCAACGGATGTTCCGCAGAATCGGCTCCAGGTCGGACTCCCGTTTGGCCATCACCATCCATTCGGACGGGTTTCGCCCGGCCTTTGATTCCACGTCGCTGAACTTCCTTCCCTCCCGGTAGAAGCAGACCAAGTTGGCATCGAGGGACAGGTCTGTCAGCGCTTGTCGCAGGTCAAAATGGCGATTGGAGATATGAAACAGGATCATGCCATCCGGACGGAGTTTCGCCGTATACAGCGCAAACGCCTCCCGGGTCAGGAGGTGCATCGGAATCACATCCGAACTGAACGCGTCGATGATCAACAACTGGAACCGTCCATCCGGTTCCTTGGACAAGGACAAGCGGCCGTCTCCCAGCACGACCTTCACCTCAGCCGGAGATTGCTTCAGGTAGGTGAAGTACCCGGAGTTCGAGGCCAGGTCCGCGACGATGGGGTCAATCTCGAAGAAGGTCCATTCCTGCCCTGACCGACCATACGACGCCAACGAGCCAGCCCCCATTCCAATTGCGGCGACGGGCCCCTCAATCCGGTCGTGAAAGCGCGAGAAATACTCGCCCGCCGGACCGGTGGGAAAGTAATAGCTCAGCGGCATCGGCAAGGCCTCGCGTCGGATGAGCTGCATGCCATGCACGGTTGATCCGTGAAGCAGCAGATGAAACCTGCCGTCCGGACTGACCGTGACCCGATGAGCCCCATAGAAGCTCCGGTCCGAGAAGAGAACCTTGCCGGTCTCGCCGGAGTAGACCCCAGCCGCCAGAAAGATAGCCCCGACTCCCGCCGCAAACCGAAGCCGATGCTCCGACAAGAAGAAACTCAAGACGGCGGGCGGACCGAAGACCGCCGCATGCACGGCGGAGGACGCCGCCGGAAACAGCTCCGGCACCCAACGCATGGAAAGCAGCGTGATGGCGCCAAGCCCTAGGGGAAGCGACACATTCATCAGTCGCCCGACGCCCGTCCCGACTCCGCTTCCCACGGGCATCACCAGAAGACAGGCAACGACCAACACCAACGGATACTCCACGAACGAATCAAACACCACGGGCGCCAGAAGGGCATTGAACAGTCCGCCCAGAGCCCCCCCGACCGACATCCACAGGTAAAACTCGGTCAACCGGCCTGAGGCGGGTCTGTCAGCCGCCAACTCACCATGGCAGGCCATCGCGGCAATGAAGAAAACCGCCATGTGGACAAAGGCCATCAGGAAAAATGGATTCGTCGCCCGGACGGTCAACAGCAACGTCAGGGCCACCACCCCGATCGGGAAAGCCCGCAGGATCACTGCGTGCGAAAGCCAGGAGAGCCGGGCGAACACCAGCGTGAACGTGAGCAGATACAACGTCAGCGGCAGGGCCCACAGGAGCGGGGCCGACGCAACCTCACTGGACAGGTAAGACGTCACGCTCAACATCAAACTGGATGGCACAAACGCCAAGGCAATCCACCTCGCGCGACGCCCGGCCCCGAGAACCTCATCCTGCCCTCCGGGTCCCGGGACTGTCATGCCCGCCCCTCGTCCGCGGAACAGAAACCAGACACAACCGCACATCAGCAGGGCGAACACGCCATAACCCACCGCCCACAAACCGGACTGCAGGCGCAGTCCCACCCAACGCTCCACGAGAAACGGATAACCCAGCAACGCCAGCAGGCTGCCCAGATTACTCGCCGCATACAGAAAATACGGGTCGGACGCCGACACATGGCCGGTTGCCGCAAACCACCTCTGGACAATCGGACTCGTCGCGGAGACCGCAAAAAATGGGAGTCCGATGGTCGTCGCCATCGTGCCCAGCAACCACCAGGTCGGGTTGGCGTCCGACGGCGCCCCGCCGGTCGGCAGCGTGAACGGAAGACACAGGACGACCAACGCCAGCAACGCCACGTGCCAGAGAGCCTGCTTTCGAACGCCCAGCCGTTGTGTGGATACATGCGCATAGGCGTAGCCGGCCAACAGCGCAACCTGATAGAACAGCATCGCCGTGTTCCAGACCGAAGGCGAACCGCCCAGGAGAGGCAGGATCATCCGGGCAAACATCGGCTGCACCACAAACAGCAGGATGGCGCTGAGAAAGATGGTGATGGTGTAGATGACGATCATGTTCAACCCGGGCCGCCGCGAAACGGCCGCATTTAGTTGCGGCACGCGCCCCTGACAAACAAGCAAATTGATTCAGATCCAACCGGCCCGAACGCCCGGAACGACAACAATTCGCGGCCCCGCGCTTGCCCTGCCCATGGCATCGCGTATAAATGCCGCCCCTATGTCATGGAATCCCCAATCCCGTGTCTACGTCGCCGGCCACCGGGGCCTGGTGGGCAGCGCCATCTGGCGGGCCCTCGAGACCAGGAAGTTCCAGAATCTGCTGGGCCGAACACGCTCGGAGCTGGATCTGCTGGACCCACAGGCGACCCGCGACTTCTTCGCGACTGAAAAGCCTGAATACGTCTTCCTTGCCGCGGCGAAAGTTGGCGGCATCCGGATCAACAACGACCGGCCGGCTGACTTTCTGGAGCAGAACCTGCGAATCCAGAACAATGTCATCTCCGCCGCGCGGGACTCGGGGGTCAGGAAGCTCCTCTTCCTCGGCAGTTCGTGCATCTACCCGCGCGAGGCCCCACAGCCGATGACCGAGGATCTCCTCCTCACCGGCCCGCTGGAGCCGACCAACGAATGGTACGCCATTGCGAAGATCGCCGGCATCAAGTTGTGCCAGGCCTACCGTCGCCAATACGGCTGCGATTTCATCTCCGCGATGCCGACCAACATGTATGGGCCCAACGACAACTACGACCTTCAGGGATCCCATGTCCTCCCCGCACTCGTCCGCAAGTTCCATGAGGCCAAAACCGCGGGTGCGGACTCCGTCGTCTGCTGGGGCTCAGGCTCCCCGCTGCGCGAGTTTATCCATGCCGACGACTGCGCCAGCGCCTGCCTGTTCCTGATGGAGAACTACTCTGACGAGGGCTTCGTCAATATCGGCACGGGGGACGAGGTTTCCATCCGGCAACTCGCCGAGATGGTGAAACGCATCGTCGGTTTCGAAGGCAGAATCGAATGGGACGCCGCACAACCGGACGGGACGCCGCGTAAGCTCCTGGACTCCTCCAAACTCTTCACCATGGGATGGCGCCCGAATGTCTCGCTGGAAGACGGCATCCGGCGCGTCTGCGCCGACTATTCGGCCCGTTCCCTGGAATTGCGCCGCTGAAATACGACGCGCGGGGTTTCACACCAGTGCGGCAAGCTCCGACTCGGTCATCTCCGCGACAAAGGATTCGAACGGTTGTTCCGGAGCCCAGTTCAGGAGGCGTTTCGCTTTGGATGCGTCCCCGATCAAGGCGACGGGTTCCGCCGGCCGGAGGAACCTCGGATCCTTCCTCACGTGGGCTTCCCATTCGAGCCCGAGCGCGCCAAACGCCGCCTCCACCACATCCCGCACACTGTGCAGTTGCCCCGTGGCGAAGACGAAATCCTCCGGGGTCTCATGCTGCAACGACAGCCACATCCCCTTCACGTAATCCGGAGCGTAGCCCCAGTCGCGCTGCGCGGACAAATCGCCCAAGGTCAACTCGGTCCTCCTGCCGGCCTTGATCTCCGCGGCGGCGCGGCAAATCTTGCGGGTGACAAAATTCTCCCCCCGCCTGGGCGACTCGTGATTGAACATGATTCCGTTCACGGCAAACAGGCCGAAGCTCTTGCGATAAACCGAAGTCATCTGGGTCGCAAACGCCTTGGCGCAGCCATACGGGGTCACCGGAGCAAAAGGGGTCGCCTCGTTCTGCGGCGAGTGTTCGGGCCGTCCGAACACCTCGCTGCTGGAAGCATGGTAGAAACGGGCGGGCGTTTCCAGATCCCGGATCATTTCCAGCAATCTCAGGGTCCCCATCGCCGTCAGATCGCAGGTCGATTCGGGAATCTCAAAACTGAGCCCGACATGACTCTGGCCCGCCAGATGATATACCTCCTCCGGCCCGACCTTGGCCAATACGCGCCGGAGGGTCGTCGGATCGTCAAGATCCGCGTAATGCAGGAAAAGCCGTTCCCCGTAGACCGCTTCGTCCCGATAGAGATCGCTTAGCCGCGACCGATCCAGGCTGCTGGTGCGACGCACGATGCCGTGCACCTCATAGCCCTTGTCCAACAACAACTCCGTGAGATAGGAACCATCCTGCCCCGTGATCCCGGTGATGAGCGCTGAGGGCATGATTCGTGAGTTCGCGGCGCAAAACCGGGTTTCTCAGTCTCGGGAATCCGGTTTGATCACACCGGCCAGACGATCCTGCAACTCCTTCATGTCCGCATCGACCATCTGCTTCACCAGGTCCTCGAACTTGGTCTTGGGCTCCCAGCCGAGTTTCCGTTTCGCCTTGGAGTAGTCGCCAACCAACAACTCCACCTCGGCTGGACGCAGGTAGCGCTCATCAAACGCGACGTAGTCCTCATGGTTCAATCCAACATAATCGAACGCCACCTGCAGGAACTCACGGACCGAATGCGTCTCCCCCGTCGCAATGACATAATCGTCCGGCTCGTCCTGCTGCAGCATCAGCCACATGGCCTCGACATACTCCTTGGCAAAGCCCCAGTCCCGCTTGGCGTCCAGGTTCCCCAGAAAGAGCTTGTCCTGGATGCCGGCCTTGATTCGCGCCAGGGCGCGGGTAATCTTGCGGGTCACGAACGTCTCGCCCCGCCGCGGCGACTCATGGTTGAAGAGAATGCCGTTGCTGGCATGGAGCCCGTAGGACTCGCGATAATTCGTGGTGATCCAGTAGGCGTAAACCTTGGCGCACCCGTAGGGGCTTCGGGGATAGAACGGCGTGGTCTCGGTTTGGGGAATTTCCTGCACCTTGCCATACATTTCACTGGAGGACGCCTGATAATAGCGCGCCTCGACGCCGGTCTCCCGGATGGCCTCCAACAACCGAACCGCCCCGGTGGCCGTGATATCCGTCGTATACTCGGCGCTGTCGAAACTCACCCGCACATGGCTCTGCGCCGCCAGGTTGTAGATCTCGTTGGGCTCGATGCGACCGATCAACCGGGCCAGGGCGCTGGCGTCCGAAAGATCGCCGTAGTGGAGGTGCAACTGCTGGTCGTCCGTGTGCGGATCCTGGTAGATCGAATCCAGACGCTCGGTGTTGAACGTGCTGGCGCGACGAATGATTCCGTGCACTTCATACCCCTTCTCCAGCAGAAGTTCTGCGAGATAAGAGCCATCCTGTCCGGTGATTCCGGTGACTAAAGCTTTCTTTGACATGGCGATGCGCGGGGAGCCTTGCCCATGCCGGGCCGCGCATCAAGACTAGAAATGCCGAATCATTTCAGCGGGACAAGTTGCAACGCGTCCACGACGACCACGCCGGTCGTGCCGCGATTCTCGATCCGAATCTCGACCTCCCTCCCCGCTGGCAGCGCGAAGACGCCCAGTTCGTGCCGCGCCCCGCTGGCCATGTCGCGCTGATCGACAATCAGATGGGCCACGTCCTTGCCTGCAACCCTGACGGAGACCGGAACCCGCGGAGCCCGATTGGCATGTGGCTGCGCGTAGAGAACCAACCGATGGTCTCCCGCGGCCGGAATCTCCGGCCGAAAGACAATTGCGCAGTCGCCTTTGTTCTTGTTCGCGTCGTGCAGGTAGTTGCGCCCCACAATCACAGGCCCCGCGGCCGAGGATCCGGTCCAACTTCCCTGCACCTCTC
>CAZFLK010000211.1:0-8966 GCA_964519245.1 uncultured Verrucomicrobiota bacterium | reverse complement strand
CCACGTGTTGGATCCCCGAATCGGACGCCCGACCGAAGGCGCCGCGCTGGCAGCCGTGGTCAGCCCTTCAGCGACCGACACAGACGCCATGGCGACTGGATTGCTGACGTTGGGAAAGGAAGGCATGACCCGCTTGGAGCAACACAATTCAAACATCCGCGCTTGGGTCGCCGAGCGGATCGATGGTCCGGGACAATTCAAGATTCACACTCTCGGCATCGATCCCCGCTGAATGATCGCTGCTTGGAATGCTGACGTAGAACCGCCACTCGTTGCCGGTTTTGTTCAGCACAGAGGCAAAAATAAAAGCCGACCCCAGTCGAGGCCGGCTTTGACAGGAAACTATTTTCCACTCACTTCGCCGTGAACACGTAGGCGGTCGAGGATGTGTAAGTGTCGCCCGGCTTGAGAATGGTGGACGGGAAGCTCTCCTGATTCACGGAATCGGGGTAGTGCTGTGTTTCCAGGCACAGGGCGCTGCGATGCGCATAAGTCTTGCCGCCCTTCCCGACCTGCCCCTCAAGGAAGTTCCCGGAATAGAACTGAATGCCCGGCTCCGTCGTACGGATCGTCAGCGTCCTGCCCGACTTGGGATCCCTCAAAATCGCCGCGAGTTGCATCTTCTGGTCGCCCTCCTTGTTGAGCACAAAATTGTGGTCGTATCCAAGGGCCGCAGTGTCCGTCAGTTTCTCGATCCGGGCGCCAATTTTCTTCATCTTGCGAAAATCCAGCGGCGTCCCTTCAACCGATTCGATCTTCCCGGTCGGGATCAAGGTGTCATCGGTCGGCGTATACCGGTCGGCGTTCAGCTTGAGCAGATGATTCAGAACCGTCGGCGAACCGGCCCCGCCCAGATTGAAATAGGCATGGTTGGTCAGGTTGACCGGCGTCGCCTTGTCCGTCTTCGCCGAATACGAAATCCGCAGGGTGTTCGTCTCCAGGATCACGTAGCTGACCGCGATGGTCAGCTTGCCGGGGTAGCCTTCCTCCCCGTTCGGACTTGTGTAGGTCAACCGCAGACCGGCGACTCCGTTCTTCGGCTTGAAGCGATTCGCCTTCCAGACCACCTTGTCAAGACTGCGCTCCACGCCGCCATGGAGATGATTCGGCTCGTTGTTGATCGCCAGCGTGTATTCCTCGCCGTTCAGCGTGAACTTCCCCTTGGCGATGCGATTGCACACCCGCCCGGTCGTGCATCCGAAATACTGATTGCCATCGGACTGGTAGCCCTCGGCGTCATCCCACCCGAGGATCACATCCTCGACCTTGCCGCTCTTGTCCGGCACATGCAACTCAACCAAGGTCGCGCCCAGAGTGCTGATCTTGGCAACCATGCCCTTGTCGTTCTTAAGCGTGTGGAGATGGGCCGGCTTGCCATCCTTCGATTTGCCGAACGGCGCCGCATCCGACGCCGCGCCCGAGGTGAATGCCATTCCGACCGTCAACGCCGCGGCCATCCCGTATCCCAGTAAATGTTGTTCTAGTTTCATGAGGAGTCATCTGTCTTTTCGAGGTTGCAGCACGCCGCCGCTGGACGCCCGGTTCATACGGCGATCAACGACGCCGGTCAAGACGCGTCGCTTCCAGCCAATGCGCATTTTCCTTGAATGCAACGCGCGCGACCAAGAATCATCCGGGCATGTCATGGCCTCCGTCTTTCCGCGTTTTCGGGACAGTCATCCTTCTCGTGTTCTCCCTTTCCCCGACCTCGGCGCTCTTTGGAGCAACGCCAACTGTCAGCGTTCCGGGGGCCTGGGAAACAAACAGTCAGGACTTCGGAGAACTCGACGGCCACGCCTGGTATCGCTGCTTCGTCAAGGTCCCCGACCGCTGGGTCAGCGCCAACCGCAATCTCTGGGTCGAGTCCGTCACCTTGAAAGTCGCCGAGGTCGCCGATGCGCACGAAGTCTTCGTCAATGGAACGCGGATCGGCGGCGCCGGAACCTTTCCTCCGGACTTCCAGAGCGGATTCGACGTCGTTCGCCGCTACAAGATCCCGCCGGGCATCCTCAAGAAAAGCCAATACAACTGCCTCGCATTCCGGGTCTACGACCAGGGTCAGACTGGCGGCTTCCTCGGCGAAGCGCCCGTCATCTCCGGCTACTTCCTCGAATGCGTCCTCGAGGGACCCTGGGAATTTCTGCCCGGCGACGACAAGGCATTCGCCGCCGCCGCCGTCACCACCAAGCCCGCGAGGGCCGCCTTCGACCAGTTCCGCGATGCCGTCAGCTCAATTGAGAGACCGGACAAACTGCTCAGCGGGACCGGACTCCCCCCCGCGGAGTCGCTCAAGAAGACCAGAGTGATGGATGACTTTGAGGTCGACATCGTCCTGGCCGAACCGCTGGTGGCGCAACCGCTGCAGATTAGTTGGGACGAACGGGGCCGCATGTGGGTCGCCCAATATCGGCAGTATCCCTTCCCCGCCGGCATCAAGATGCTGAGTCGAGACAAATACTACCGGGCCACCTACGACAGGATCCCGCCGCCGCCGCCGCACGACGCGCCCGGCATGGACCGCATCAGCATCCATGAAGACAGCGATGGCGACGGGGAGTTCGACACGCACAAGGTGTTTGTCGATGGACTGAACATCACCACCTCCTGCGCGATCGGCCGCGGCGGCGTCTGGGTCCTCACCCCGCCCTACCTGGTATTCTATCCGGATAAGAACCGCGACGACATTCCGGACTCCGATCCGATCGTGCATCTCACCGGCTTTGGCCTGGAGGACACCCACTCGGTGGCGAACAGCCTCCGCTGGGGTCCCGACGGTTGGCTCTACGCCGCCCACGGCAGCACCACCTCCAGCCAGGTGCGCAGACCCGGGCTTACGGACGAACCGGTCTACATGGAAGGCGCCGCGATCTGGCGCTACCACCCGACCACACGTCGTCTGGAAACCTACGCCGAAGGCGGAGGCAATGCCTTCGGGGTGGAATTCGACGCCAAGGGCCGAGTCTTCTCCGGCTACAACGGCGGCAACACCCGCGGGTTCCATTACTGGCAGGGCGGCTACTACAACAAGGGCAACCACGCCAAGTACGGGCCCGTTTCCAATCCCCATGCTTACGGCGAACTCCCCTGGATCGCCCACGACAAAGTCCCGCGTTTCACCCACACTTTCGTGGTCTATGAAGGAGGCGCACTATCCCAGAAGTATCACGGCAAGATGTTCTGTATCGATCCCCTTCACCGGAATGTTGTCCTGACCCAGCGGGAACCCAACGGCTCCACTATCAAAACCAAGGACCTCGGCTATCCCTTGGAAAGCGACGACACCGCCTTTCGACCCGTGGATATCAAGGTTGGCCCCGACGGCGCGATCTACATTGCCGACTGGACCGAGGAACTCATCGCCCACGGGCAACACTTCCAAGGCCAAATCGATCCCTTCAACGGCCGCATCTTCCGGCTGCGCGAGAAGGGAGGAGCCTCCCTGAAATCATTCGACCTCGCCGCCAAGACCACGCCCGAACTCATCCAAGTCCTCAAGCGAGACAACAAGTGGTTTCGTCAGGAAGCCCAGCGCCTCTTGGCGGACCGGCGCGATCGTTCCGCCATTCCAAGCCTGCAAATTCTCGCCTTTGGCGCCGATTCCCAAACCGCCCTCGAAGCCCTCTGGGCCTTGAACGCCGTCGGCGGATTCGACGAAGCCGCGGCCTTTCGTCTCCTTGACGCGGAGGACGAGAGCCTCCGCGCCTGGACGGTCCGACTCGCCTGCGACGACGGCGTCGTATCTCGACAACTTGCCTCCCGAATCGCCAGCCTCGCCGGCGCGGACCCCGCAGCCATGGTCCGCGCCCAACTGGCCGTCTCGTCCCGCTCGCTCCCCCCAGCTTCCGCCCTGCCCGTGGTCAAGGCGCTGCTCCGTCACGACGCCGACGCCGACGATCCGCACATCCCCATGATGCTCTGGTGGGCCATGGAGCGACTCTACGAAACCCACCGCGATGAGATGGTCGCCTGGTTTGCCTCCCCCGACCAATGGCAGCGACGCCTCGCTTCCGAGCATCTGCTCAGCCGACTCATGCGCCGCGCCGCCTCGACCGAGAAGCGCGTCGACCTGCTCGCCTGCGCGCAACTTCTCCGGCAGGCTCCCTCCAAGGAGCATGCCGAAACCCTCATGTCCGGTTTTGAGCTCGCCGTCAAGGGTCGTTCCCTTCCGCCTCTGCCCGACGAACTGGCCGAAGCCATGGCCGCCGTGGGCGCCGAGTCACTCGGCCTCAAGATCCGACGCGGCGATTCGACTGCCGTCAAGCAGGCCATCGCCATCCTCAGGAACGCCAAGGCGGATCTGAACAAGCGGTTGCTCTATGCGCAGACCTTCGGCGAAATCAATCATGCAGAATCCGTGCCCGCGCTGCTGGAGATTGCCGCGAAGGAAAGCAGATCACCCGAGCTTCGCAAGACCGCCCTCGCCTCGCTGCAACGCTACAACCAACCGGAAATCGGCGCCCGCATCGCGGAACTTCACGGAGACTTTGACGACGCCTCCCTTCCCGCCGCGCAAAACCTTCTCGCCAGTCGCGCGGGCTGGACCCGTCAGTTTCTCATGGCCATCGACGCCGGCAAGATCGACAAGCGAGCCGTTCCCAATGAAATCGTCGATCGCCTCCGCGGCCACAAGGACGATGAAATCTCGTCGCTGATCCAACGACACTTTGGCGGGAAACGCGTCGCCACAACCAAGGAGATGCAGGAGGAGATCGAGCGGTTGACCCGGGTCATCGACGCCGGCAAAGGCAACATCTACGAGGGCGAGAAACACTACAACGTCTTCTGCGCGCCCTGCCACAAGCTCTTCCGCAAGGGCGGCCACATCGGCCCCGACCTGACCAGCTACCAACGCGACGACCTCGGCACGATGCTCGTCAGCATCGTCAATCCCAACGGCGAAATCCGCGAAGGTTTTGAGAACTATTCCATCGAGACCAACGACGAACGCAGTCTCACCGGATTCCTTGTCGATCAGGACAGCAAGGTCGTCGTGCTGCGTGGGCTCGACGGACAGAACATCTCGCTCCAACGCAGCGAGATCAAGGAGATGCGCCCCGCCGGGCAATCCCTCATGCCCGCCGGTCTGCTCTCCTCCTTCAACGACCAGCAGATCCGCGACTTGTTCGCGTACCTCCGCACTGGGCAACCGATCAGTGTGAAATAGCCCGTGTGATGGGTCGTTCAGAGCGCCGTCGTCTGCCGTCCTCCAAAGTCGCTCATCCAGAGTTGGGAACGGTTGGATCAGGGCGTTTCAACAAGTTTCGTAGCCGCAGCCATCAGGTTGCGCATCGTTCGGCATGGCAAATTGGCGCGCGACGTCACGAGCCACGCCCGGCGCAGCCTGACGGCTGCGGCTACGAGATTATTGAGCGCCCGCAAGAATCCCCCGCAGGCCCATGCCTTCGGCCCAAAGGCCCCACTTCAAAGCCGCGTGGCGGCAACGCAATGTGAAGAAATTCCGTCACGCCTTCCCGCCGAAGGTCACGTGATCGTCCAGGTCAAGAAAGTCGAACCAGGTGATCACATCCTCCCGCGTCTTGCTGAATTCCCCCACTTTCTCCGCAAAGAACTCCAAGGTCTCGACATCGCCATCGGGTCCTCGTTCGTTGTGATATTCATTCCATTGGCGGATCTCCCACGGCTGCCGCTTGTTCGGCGCATTCTGCTGAACCCATTCCAGAATCTCGCCATCGCCTTTGCCGGACGCCAATTCGGCCTTCAACTCCTCCGGCGTGATTCCGGTGAAGTTGAACCAGTGCCGATCGATCGGATTGTTGTATTTGAACTCACCGGCCGTGCCGGCGAGCTCGGCGCGCCCCTTGTCGATAATGCGGGCGAGCAGAACGTATCCGCCCAGACGCACACGACAACTGCGGGGCGGGCGTTGGTTCAAATCGGGAGCATGTTTCAATGTGTCGGTCATGACGGCAGGATAGGAGCCGCCCGGATTCGCGCAAGAACGCAACACGCTCGATACCAGCCAGCCGGACGGAGGCGATTACAGGAGGGCGGAAGCGCTGAATGGAGCGCGTCTGTGTCGAAGACCCGCCGCAGCCATGCGGCCGTGGCACAGCGGCACGGTTCGGCGCTGGGCGAAGCTGCTGGCCGAGCCGCTGCCGCTGATCCCGCAGACAGGACACCGTTGCACTCGATCCGCGGAAGCTCCGGAACGGCTCGGCCGGCGTTGCGAAGATCGCGGCGCAATGGGTTGAGATTCGGGCTGACAAGGTTTACAACCGTAAGCCGAAATGAACTTCGGGGTTGTCATTCTCGCCGCGGGAGCCTCGCAACGCATGGGCCGTTCCAAGCTCATGCTGCGCTGGCGTGACACCACCGTCCTCGGCCACATCCGCAAGACTTGGGAAGATCTCGGCTCCCGGCAAACCTGCGTCGTCCATTCGGCCAGCGACGCGACCATCCTTTCTGAACTGGACCGGCTCAATCATCCCAACGGCAACCGCATCCCCAACCCCTCTCCCGAGGCAGGCATGTTCGGCTCGATCCAGTGCGCGGCCCGCTGGCGAGGCTGGGATCCCGACATCACGCATTGGCTGATCACGCTCGGCGACCAACCCCAGATCCGCTGGGACACACTCAAGGCCTTGATCGAGCACGCTTACGTCCATCCCAACCAGATATGCCAACCCGCCCTTGACGGACGCCCCAAACATCCGGTCTTCCTTCCCGCTCCGATCTTCCGCGGTCTGGCGGACACCGATGCGACCGATTTTATGACCTGCTTGGCTGCGCATCACGACCAAACCGCGCTGCTGACGGCCTCGGACCCGGGGCTGGACTTCGATCTCGACACCCCCGCCGATTACCAGGAAGCGCTTCGCCGTTTCACGGATGCATAGCGCCTTGCACGACATTTTCCGTTCGCCATCCATGCTTGCTCCGACAATCATTCACGCATGCCCCACCCGCCCATTCTGATCACCTCGCTGCTTCTTGCCGCCCTCGCCTTGACCGCATGCAAGCCGGATTCCAGTTCCCAATCCGCCGCCAACGGCCCGGAAGAATGGCAGGCATTCCGCAGCGACTCGGGTAAATGGGGATTTCAAGACAACGGGAAAACCGTGATCGAGCCCGGTTTCGACGCCGTGCTTCCCTTTCGCGGTGATCGCGCGCGCGCTCGAGACAACGGCAAATTCGGCTTTATTGATCCGCGCGGAGAATGGGTCATCGAGGCAAAGTATGACGAGGCCGAGCATTTCCTGGAAGACCGCGCCCTGGTGCGACTGGCCAACAAATACGGTTTCATCGATCGCAGCGGCAAGCCTGTCATCCCCCTCGAATACGACTACGCCGAATCCTTCGAAAAAGGGCACGCCATCGTCAAAAAGGGAGAGGAAATCGGCTACGTCTCACCGAGCGGCGAATTCAAGGCCGGCGACCATCCAAACACGAAAGCAGAGGCGGCCGATGGCGAGAACTGAACCAAAATGACTGCGGGCGAGGCAGACCGAGCCTCCGTCGCCGCCACACTTTGGTTGAAGAAAGCCGCAGCCTTTCGTATCCAAAGGTGATCATGTCATCCGGAGGACTGTCGTCCAGAAGCGCTCTCCTACTTCAGGCGCTCGTGGAGCAGAACCAGGGCAAGGTGGTCAAAGGCATTCTCGCCTGATCCCGCGGCGTTGTCTCCGATCGCCACTTTTAGCGGAAGTCGCCGAACAAATCGCCTTCCGGCCATTTCCCCACCGCGTTCGCCGCCCGATGCAGGGCGGAATCGATGGCCCCGTCGGGAAGTTGCTGGTCGCGATTCCGCTGGTTGAACAACACGGCCCAGCTCAATCCGTCCCATCGCCGCACGAGCAGGGTGTTGGTTCCCGGAAGACTCCCGCCGTGCCAGTAGTTCGCCTTTTCCGATCCCTTGGGCCGCACCATCCAGCCGAGGCCATAGTAGTACGGGGTGAGTCCGCCGTCTTTCCGGGACACGGGAGGAGCCGGAGGACGATAGAGTTCACGCTTCGACGCCGCCTCCAACACGCCCGCCTTCTCACCTCCGTCCATCGCCGCCGCATAACGAGCCAAATCCACCGCCGAGGCGATCCAGCCGCCATGCGCATCCATGGCTTCCAGATGAAATCCGCCGTAAGGCCAGGGAACGTTGCCCGGTGGGTCGTCAAACACATTGGCCGCCGGTTCGTCCTTGCCTTCCGGCATGTAATATCGCGTCTCGCCTGCCGCCCGACCATTCTCCAGGGTGCGCCCAATGCGCATTCGCGAGATGTTCATGGGCTTCAGGAGGCTGCGTCTCACAAAGTCCGCGTAGCCCTCCCCGGTCACCTTCTCGATCACCCGCCCCAGCACGCAATAGCCGAAATTCGAATAGGCGTAGTCCGTTCCCGGATCGAAATCCAGCGGCTGGCCCAGCATGTATCGGATCACGGCTTCCGCATCGGCCGGACGCTCGACGCCGACCATCTTCGCGATCCGGTCCGACCGAAACATCGGATCAAAACTGGCGTCCCGGTTCCAGCCGCCGGTGTGCTGCAGCAGTTGACGGATCGTGATGGTCTTCAATCTCGGATCCGGCTTCTTTCCAAACGCCACAACGGGCTTCAGGTCGATGTAGTCGAACGCCCTGTCTTCCAGCTTCAGACGCCCCTCCTGAACCAGCCTCATCACCGCCGCCCCGGTGATGGGCTTCGAAATGCTGGCGATGCGAAACAGGGTCTCCGGGGTCGCAGCGATCTCCTTGTCCCGGTCGGCAAAGCCGTATCCCTTGGCGTAGACCAATCGCCCATCCTTCACCACCGCCAACGCGCCGCCCGGGATTCCCCGCGGCTCCATGAAGGCGGCCATCTCGCGGTCAAAGCTGGGAAGCGCGGGACCGGCCGCCGCCCGTGGGCAATAAACGCCAGCGCCGGCGGTGACGGCCGCAGTAGTGGAACCCAGGAATTGACGACGGGAAAGCGAGCCTTCGCAATGCATTTTCATCTTCTTATGAAACCTCGACAAAC
>CAZFLK010000210.1:0-8984 GCA_964519245.1 uncultured Verrucomicrobiota bacterium | reverse complement strand
CGTCTCTTCTGCAAGGACAGCGGCGGAAACCTCAAGGCCTACTCCCTGAAATGAAAACTCACGCGCTCCTCTTCTCTCTGCTCCTGCCCGCTCTCGGCCTTTCTGAGGCGCCAACGTTCGAGAAACGCGTTCTGGTCGACCGCTACTTTGCCGATGGCATCAATCACGGCGACTTCAACCGGGACGGCAACCGGGACATTGTCGCCGGACCCTTCTGGTGGGAGGGCCCGGGTTTCGGGAAGCGCCACGCCTTCTATCCCCCGGTCGCCTTGCCGCCGGCTGCCAGTCCGTCCAACAGCATGTTCAGCTGCGTCTGGGACTTCAATGGCGACGGCTGGGACGACATCCTCGTGCTGGGACGGGTCCACAAACACGCGGCAGCCTGGTATCAAAACCCCGCCGGGAGCGGCAAGGTGTGGAAGAAGCATTTCGCCTACGAGCGCATCAAGGGCGAATCGCCGCCGTTCCTCGACATTGATGGCGACGGAACTCCCGAGTTGCTGACCCACAACGAAAAGCAATGGGGACGCGTTTGCCCGGACAAATCCGATCCAACCAAGCCCTGGAAGTTCCATCCGCTTTCCGAAACCGGAGAGTGGCCGCAGTTCTATCACGGAACGGGCGTTGGCGATGTCAACGGCGACGGAAGGGCCGACCTGATCCTGACCGAAGGCTGGTACGAGCAGCCCGCCAAGAACGCCGGAACCGTCCAGTGGAAGAAACATGAGTTCCAATTCTCCCCCTACCGCGGCGGAGCCCAGATGTTCGCCTACGACGTGGACGGAGACGGGAACAACGACGTCATCACCAGCCTCCACGGTCACGAATGGGGCCTCGCCTGGTGGGAGCAGATTCCCGGCGACAAGGGGGATATCAGCTTCAAGATGCATCAAATCATGGGAACCCGTGAGGACGAATCCCGCTACGGCGTCGCCTTTTCACAACCTCACGCACTTGATCTCGCTGACGTCAACGGCGACGGCTTGAAGGACATCGTCGTCGGCAAGCGCCGCTGGGCCCACGGACCCACCGGCGACGTGGAACCCAACGCCCCGCCCGTTGTTTATTGGTTCCAACTGATTCGCAAGCCCCTTGAATCACCCGAATACAAACCGCGCCTGATTGACACTGATTCCGGTGTCGGCGTGCAGATCTCGGCCGCCGATATCAACCAGGATGGTCGCGTCGACATCCTCACCGCGTCCAAGCTCGGTTGTTTCCTGTTCCTGAACCGCGGAAACCAGCGCTTGGAATGAACCTGATGCCCCCGTTCAACGGGAACAAATGTCCTTCTGCGTTCGGGAACAGGCCTTTGATTGCTGAAAGATATTCAGCATCCGCATGAATTTCCTCAATGCCGACAACGGTCGCCCCGAGGAATTGACGCCTCCTGAACTTCCGAAACAACTGAGCTTCGGCCAATAAACAAAAGCATTTTGTCAGCCTTCCCCCAATCCGCAGCCTGCTTCGCGCCTCCCGCACGAACCAACGCCGACAACCATCAAACGGGAAGAGTCATCGAATTCAGACTGCCTTGCCTATTGTGAACGCCAATGGCTCGGACTAAGCTCCCTTCGGGCGAACATGGAATTGGCAGAGTACAAGCTGGACGACTTTTACGACGAGATGTTCGCCGAACCAGGGGTTCCCCGACCTGCGGCGGAAGCCCTCAGTCGTCGCCTCGCCGATCTCTCCAAGGAAGAAGCGGTCCAAAGGCAAAACGCGGCGGAGGCCGCCATGATGCGCATGGGGATCACCTTCAACGTCTACAGCGACAATCAGGGCGTTGAGAAAACCTTCCCCTTCGATATCATCCCCCGGATCGTGTCCGCCGCCGAGTGGCAGACCATCGACGCCGGTCTCAAACAACGCATCACCGCGCTGAACATGTTCCTCGACGACATCTATCACGACCGCAAGATCGTGAAAGACAAGGTCGTGCCCGCGGAGATCATCGAATCGTCGAAGGGACTCCGCCCGCAGTGCCAGGGGCTCAATCCTCCACGCGGCATCTGGATCCATGTCACCGGAACCGACCTCATTCGCCACTCCGATGGCGAGGTCTATGTCCTCGAGGACAACCTCCGCTGCCCCTCCGGCGTGAGCTACGTGCTGGAGAACCGGCATCTGATGAAGAATCTCTTCCCCCGGGTCTTCGAAGCCGCCCGCGTGCGCCCGGTCGACAGCTATCCCTACGAGCTCCGGGACACCATGGAATACCTCGCCCCGGACCAGATTTCTGAACCGCGGTGCGTCGTCCTCACCCCCGGACCCTATAATTCCGCCTATTTCGAGCACAGTTTCCTGGCCCAGCAGATGGGCGCAACGCTCGTCGAGGGCACGGACCTCGTCGTCTTCGACGACACGGTTTGGATGCGGACAACCCACGGCTTCGAACGCGTTGACGTCATTTACCGGCGAATCGACGACGACTTCATCGATCCGGAGGCCTTCCGCAAGGATTCCCTACTCGGCGTGCCGGGTCTCATGCGCGCCTACAAGGCCGGCAATGTGGCTCTCGCCAACGCCTTGGGAACCGGCGTCGCTGACGACAAGGTCGTCTACGCCTACGTCCCCCGCATCATCAAATACTATCTGGACGAGGATCCCATCCTGCCCAACGTGCCGACGCACATCTGCGCCGAGAAGAAAGAACTCGACCACGTCTTGGCCAACATGGACAAGCTGGTGGTCAAGGCGGCCAATGAATCCGGCGGCTATGGCTTGATCGTCGGCCCGGCCGCCTCCAAGAAAGAACTCGACGCCTTCGCCGAAAAGGTGCGCGCCAATCCCCGAAACTACATCGCCCAACCCACCCTGGCCCTTTCCCGTGTCCCCACGCTCTGCGGCGACCAATTGGAGGGCAGGCATGTTGATTTGCGGCCCTACATTCTCTACGGCGATGACGTCTTCGTGATGCCGGGCGGATTGACACGCGTGGCCCTCAAGAAGGGCTCTCTCGTGGTCAACTCGTCCCAGGGCGGCGGCAGCAAGGACACCTGGGTGATCGGCCCCTGAACGCACGCCATGCTGAGCCGAGTCGCCAATTCGATCTACTGGATGAGCCGCTACATGGAGCGCGCGGACAACGTGGCGCGCTTCATCGAGGTCAACCAGAACCTGATGCGCGACGCCGACGTCGGCGCCGAGCAGCAATGGATGCCGCTGGTTCACACCTCCGGCGACCATCAGGACTTCACCAAACGCTACGGCGAGGCCTCCGAGGAGAATGTCGTCCGCTTCCTCGCTTTTGACTCCGAGAATCCGAACTCCATCTTCTCCTGCATCCGCTCAGCCCGCGAAAATGCGCGCACGGTCCGGGAGATCATCACCACGACGATGTGGAACCAGTTGAATGAGTTCTACCTCTTCGTCAAGGAGATGACCGGCAATCCCGCCTCGATCCAGTCGCTGTCGCGCTTCTTCGAGCAGGTGCGGCGCGGCGCCAACACGTTCAAGGGCCTCACCGATTCCAGCATGACGCGCGATGAAACATGGCGTTTTGACCAATTGGGACGCTTTCTAGAGATCGCGGACAAGACCTCGCGTATTCTCGACGTGAAGTATTTCCTGCTCCTGCGCACGGCCAACGACGTCGGAACCCCGTTCGATCACATTCAATGGGGAGCGGTGCTGAAATCGGCCAGCGCCTTCGAGATGTACCGGAAGAAGCATGGCCGCATCAGCCCCGAGGACGTGGTGGAGTTCATGCTGTTGGATCATCAGTTTCCGCGCGCCGTGCGCTTTTGCCTGGATGAGGCAATGGCGTCCTTGAAGGCCATTTCCGGCGCCGCGCCCGGCATTGTCACCAACAAGTCCGAGCGCAAACTGGGCCAACTCTGCTCGGAACTCACCTACAAGCCCGTCAGTGAGATCATCCAGGGCGGCCTTCACGAGTACTTGGACACGCTCCAGAACCGGATGAACGAGGTCGGCGCCGCGATCCGCGAAACCTTCTTCGCGCACAAGGTGCCGAACTCATACCCGACGGCATCCCGCTGGGGACAAGCCCAAGGCTGACTCGGCTGACTCGAAGGCGCTCGTTTCGGCTGAACTGCCCCAAACACCAATCCCATGTCCATTCACGTCGCCCTGCATCACCGAACGCGATACGATTATGATCGCGCGGTAACCCACACGCCCCACGTGATCCGCCTCCGACCGGCCCCTCACTGCCGGACCCCGCTGCTCAGCTACTCCCTCAAAGTCCTGCCGGAAGACCGCTTCCTGAATTGGCAGCAGGATCCCTTCGGCAATTATATCGCCCGCGCGGTTTTTCCCGAACCCACCCGCTCCCTGACCATCGAGGTCGATCTCGTCGCTGAGATGTCGGTGATCAACCCCTTCGATTTCTTCATCGAAGACGCGGCCGAGGAGTTCCCCTTCAAATACTCCAGCGCCGCCCGCCGTGAACTGGCTCCTTTCCTGCGCAAACGACGAGCCAGCAAGGCCATGGAGTCGTTCATGAAGCGCATCGATCGCAAACCGCGTCGAACCATCGATTTCCTCGTCGATTTGAACCAATTGGTCTCGAACGAAGTCAAGTATCTGATCCGCATGGAACCAGGGGTGCAGACGCCCACCGAAACCCTGGTCAAGAAATCCGGCTCCTGCCGCGATTCTGCCTGGTTGCTCGTCAATGTCCTCCGGCTTCTGGGTCTCGCCTCGCGCTTCGTATCCGGCTACCTGATCCAGTTGAAGCCGGATGTCAAGTCGTTGGACGGACCGTCCGGAACGGATCGGGACTTCACCGATCTGCACGCCTGGTGCGAAGTTTTCCTACCCGGCGCCGGCTGGGTCGGACTTGACCCGACATCGGGCCTCTTCGCGGGCGAAGGACACCTCCCCGTG
This sequence comes from uncultured Verrucomicrobiota bacterium, assembly GCA_964519245.1. Classification (GTDB taxonomy): domain Bacteria; phylum Verrucomicrobiota; class Verrucomicrobiia; order Limisphaerales; family JAYPEY01; genus JAYPEY01. Next base: position 4,133 of record CAZFLK010000210.1, on the reverse strand, counting down.
GCCTGCGCGCCGGAGCCCACGAGCGCCGCCCCGATCGTTGGCGCCACGGGTCCCTGCAAGGCCGAATTCCTGCACGAGATGGAGGTCACGCGCATCCATGAATCGCCCCGTGTCACCAAACCCTACTCCGAGGAGGAATGGGCGCGCATCGAGGCCTTGGGCCAAGAGATCGACCACAAACTCGAGTCGCTCGACATGAAGCTCACCATGGGCGGCGAACCCACCTTCGTCTCCATCGATGACAGGGATGGAGACGAATGGAATTTCACCGCCCTCAGCCCGGCGAAGAAGCGGCTATCTCTGGATCTGATTCATCGTCTGAAGAAGCGTCTCGCGCCAGGCGCCCTTTTCCACTTCGGCCAGGGCAAATGGTATCCTGGCGAACCGCTGCCCCGCTGGGCGCTGAGCTGCTACTGGCGCAAGGACGGCCAACCCATCTGGCGCGATGAGTCACTGATGGCGTCCCGGGATGAGGATCTCGGACACGGCCCCGACGAAGCCAGCCAGTTCATCAACCGCCTCGCGAAAAACCTGGCCGTCACGCAGGAACACGTCATGCCGGCCCACGAGGATGCCTGGTACTATCTTTGGCGCGAACGCAACCTCCCCTCGAACGTGGACCCCACGGATTCCAAACTCAAGGCCCCCGGGGAGAGGGAACGTTTCAAGCGCCTCTTCGAAATGGGTCTCGATGAGACCGTCGGCTACGTCATGCCTCTTCGTCGCGCCCTCCACGACGATGGCTGGGAATCCGGATCCTGGTTCCTGCGCCGGGAACATCTCTACCTGACGCCGGGAGACTCTCCACTCGGCCTCCGCCTCCCCCTCGATTCCCTGCCCTGGGTCGCCGAAAGCGACTATCCCCACATCCATCATCCCGCCCCGACCATGCGGTTCCCCGCCCTGCCCATGGAGGAACAACTGCGCCGCCGCGGCGCCGATGGCTCCCGCCAACCCTATGTGGCGCGACTCCACCAAGACGCTCCCGGATTTCCAGATGCCATCGGAAGCCCTTCGCTCAGTGAGACACGTCCACCGGAGGCCGGCGAGTCCGCGCGCGACATCGTCAGAACCGCCATCTGCATCGAACCTCGGGAGGGACGGTTGCATGTCTTCATGCCGCCTGTAACCACGACCGAGAACTACCTCGATCTGGTGACGGCCATTGAGACGACAGCTGGGGATCTGAACCTGCCGGTGGTCATCGAGGGCGAGGAGCCCCCCCACGACCCCAGGCTCAAACTCCTGAAAGTGACGCCGGACCCCGGGGTCATCGAGGTCAATGTGCCCCCGTCGTCCGACTGGGATGAGCTCAAGGAAATGACCACGACCGTCTACGAGGAGGCGCGCCTGGCGCGACTTGGAACCGAAAAATTCATGGTCGATGGCCGTCACTCCGGAACCGGCGGCGGCAACCACATCGTGCTCGGCGGCGCGACGCCGGCCGAAAGCCCATTCCTTCGACGCCCCGACCTGCTCAAGAGCCTGATCGCCTACTGGCAGAACCACCCGTCGCTTTCCTACGTGTTCAGCGGCCTGTTCATCGGACCGACCAGCCAGCACCCCCGTGTCGACGAAGCCCGCAACGAGGCCCTCGCCGAAATGGAGATCGCCTTCAAGCAACTGCCGGATGATGCGGCGTCGCAGCCCTGGCTCTCCGATCGACTGTTCCGCAACCTCCTCACCGACCTCACCGGCAACACCCACCGGTCCGAAATCTGCATCGACAAGCTCTACTCCCCGGACAGCGCCACCGGCCGCCTCGGCCTGGTCGAGATGCGGGCCTTCGAGCTGCCCCCGCACGCTCGCATGAGCCTGGCCCAACAGCTCCTGCTGCGCGGCCTGTTGACCAGCTTCTGGGAACGCCCCTACGAACAGAAACTCGTCCGCTGGAACACCGAGATCCATGACCGCTTCATGCTGCCGCATTTCAACGAGCAGGATTTCCAGGATGTGATCGCCGATCTGAACGACCACGGCCACGATTTTGACTATCGCTGGTTCGGACCGCATTTCGAATTCCGCTTTCCCACCTACGGTTCCTTTGCCCAACGGGGAGTCGAGGTGGAGATCCGGCAAGCCTTGGAGCCATGGAATGTGCTGGGCGAGCAGGCCATGGCCGGCGGCGTGTCCCGCGCTGTGGATTCCTCGTTGGAACGGGTCCAGGTGAAGGTCCGCGGCATGACGGACAGCCGTCACAGTCTCGCCTGCAACGGCAGAAGGCTTCCGCTCCACCCCACCGGCGTCGAGGGCGAATATGTCGCCAGCGTCCGCTTCCGGGCCTGGCAACCGCCGCATTGCCTGCACCCGACCATTCCGGTCCATGCGCCGCTGGTCTTTGATCTGGTTGATTCGTGGAACGGTCGCTCGCTGGGCGGCTGCGAATACCACGTCGCCGATCCGGCGGGCCGCAATTACGAGGACTTCCCGGTCAACGCCTTTGCCGCCGAGAGCCGGCGGCTGTCTCGCTTCACCAAGACCGGTCATACCCCCGGACGCATGACCGCGCCCGACCCCGAGATCAATGCCGACTACCCGATGACGCTCGATCTTCGAACTTGATTCTCTCCGCGGATCATTGCTTCCCTTCCGCCTTGTCGTTCAATCCAATGACCGAAAACATGGACCCGCCGCAAGCCGGATCCCCGCCGCCCAGCTGGCGGGCGCCGGCGGGATTCTACGATGAAGCGTTCGGGCCCGGGGGAACCCCGCGCGAGCGATGGTCCGACTTGCTGGCCTCCCTTGCCGGCTATGACCAACAGGAGTTGGCGGTTCGCTGGGAGACAGGCCAAAGGACGCTCCGAAACCACGGCGTCACTTACGGCGCCGCTGCCAGCGGCAAGTCCGCCGCCCGCCCCTGGGAATTGGACCTGGCTCCATTCATTGTCTCACCCCAGGAATGGGCGATCATCGAGCGCGGCGCCATTCAGCGCGCCCGACTGCTCAACCTCGTCCTCAACGATCTTTATCGCGGAACCATGCGCCTGCTGCGTGACGGCTTCCTGCCCCCGGCCCTCGTCTTTGCCAATCCCAATTACCTGCGCTGCTGCCGCGGCGCCCCGATTCCCAACAACACGTTCCTTCACCTCTGCGCCATCGATCTGGCCCGAGGCCCGGACGGATCCTGGCAGGTCCTCGACGATCGCATGCAATCCCCCGGCGGCCTCGGCTACGCCCTGGAGAATCGAACCATCATCTCGCGCTTGCTGCCCCAGGAGTTCCGCCGACTCGGAGTCCGTCGCCTGAATGAGTTCTTTGCCGCCCTTAGACAAAACCTGACGGAACTGGCGCCCTCGGCCACCTATTGGCCCAGAATCGTCCTCCTCTCCCGGGGCGCCAAGGGACCGGCCCACTACGAGCATGCGCTCCTCGCCCGCTATCTCGGCTTCACCCTCGCGGAAGGCGCGGACCTCACGGTCAGGGACGAACGAGTCCACCTGAAGACTGTCGAAGGCCCCCAACGCGTGGACGTCCTGCTCCGGCGCGTCAACGATGTGGACTGTGACCCCCTGGAGACGACGACCAACAGCTTTCTCGGCGCGCCCGGACTGGTGCAGGCCGCCCGCGCCGGAAACGTCCTGATCGCCAACGCCCTGGGCTCGGCCGCCGTCGAAACCCCGGCGATCCTGCCGACCCTGCCCCTGCTCAGCCGCCACCTGCTCGGCGAGGATCTGATCCTGCCGTCCACCGAAACCTGGTGGTGCGGGGAGGCGTCCGAATTGAACCACGTCCTGGCGAATCTCGATTCGCTCATTGTCAAGAGCGCCTTCCCGGGCTCCAAACGCGGCACGTTCAGCGGTCCGGAGATGAGCGAGAACGACCGTCGGGCCCTCGCGCAGCGCATCCAGCAGGCCCCGCACACATTCGTGGCGCAAACCCCTGTGCCGCTGTCCCATGCGCCCGTATGGAACGGCGAGGGCATCGAACCCCGGCCCGTTGTGCTCCGTGTCTACGTCGCCGCGCGCGGCGATTCCTTTGTCGTGCTTCCCGGTGGCCTCACCAAGGTCTCCCAATCGACGCTCAATCCGATGTCCGGACTGAAATTCGGCGGCGGCAGCAAGGACACCTGGATCATCGACACCGGGTTGCCTCACGCCAATCAGCCCCCGCTCCGCATCGAATCCCGCCCCGCG
>CAZFLK010000209.1:0-9104 GCA_964519245.1 uncultured Verrucomicrobiota bacterium | reverse complement strand
GCCATTGAAGTCGCGGCAGCCTACCTCTTCTATCTTTGCAGAAACCACCCGTTCATCGACGGGAACAAGAGAACTGCGCTCGGCGCATGCCTGGTCTTCCTGAAGCTCAATGGTTTCCAGACACCACCCGATGGCCCCGAGTGGGAACGGCTCACTTTGGAGGTCGCGGCCAGCCAACTTGACCGCGATCAGACGACCGCCCGCCTGCGCGAATTGCTCAATGGCTGAGGCCCTGCCTTACGAATCGCCACGCGCTTGACCCTGCTCCGCGCCTTTGATTCCTTACGCGCATGGCAATCAAACATATTCGCCCCTCAATCATCCGCGGACTTCCTTTCCTCATCGCGACCGCGTTCCTCCCCCTTTTCCTCCACGCCGCTCCTGCCATCCTTCCCGGAACGAAACCGCTCGCCATGGAAGGCGATCTGTCCGCGCAGATGGTCGCCGGGATCAGCCGCCATCTGGATCGGGAAATCCGGAACTCCCGCGCCGCCAACGCCGATCTCTGGGATTACGACCACAGTTCCCGCGCCGCCTATGAGAGGGCCCACGAACGCAATCGCGCTCGTCTTCGCAAGGCCCTTGGGGTCGTGGATGAACGGCTGCCCGTCAACGCCTTGGAGCACATGGGCACAACCTCTGTTCCATCCAAGATTGCGGAAACGTCCGCATACTCTGTCCATGTCGTCCGCTGGCAGGTCCTGAAGGGCGTCCACGGCGAAGGGCTGCTGCTCCAACCAAAGGGCCCAACCAAGGCGCACATCGTCGCCATCCCGGACGCCGACCAAACGCCTGAGATGCTCGCCGGCCTGCTGCCCGGGATCGACCCGGAGAACCAATTCGCCCGCCGCCTCGCCGAGCAGGGCTGCCTCGTCGTCATCCCCACCCTCATCGACCGCGACGACACCTGGTCCGGCAGCGAGTTGGCCGGAATCTTCACCAACCAACCCCACCGGGAATGGATCTACCGCCAGGCTTTCGAAATGGGACGTCACGTCATCGGCTACGAGATCCAGAAGATTCTCGGCCTGGTGGATTGGTTTGAAAATGTCGCCGGAGCCGAAGCCAGCATCGGCGTCGCCGGCTACGGGGAAGGCGGCTTGCTGGCCCTCTATTCCGCAGCCCTGGACACACGCATCGACGCGACACTCGTCAGCGGCTACTTCGGCCCGCGAGAACGCGTCTGGGAAGAGCCCATCTACCGCAACGTGATGGGATTGATCCGCGAGTTCGGCGACGCCTACCTCGCCGCCTCCATCGCCCCGCGAACCTTGGTCCTCGAACACAGCGCCGCGCCTCAGATCGACGGGCCGCCTCCGCCACGCAGAGGCCGTCGCGCCGGCGCCGCTCCCGGCAAGATTGCGACGCCCGCAGTGCACGAGGTCGAGAATGAGTTCAAACGCGCCGCCGCCTTGGCCGGCCCGGTCTTCAGCCAAAGCCTTTCGCTGGTCTATGGGGCCGAAGGCAACACCATCGGCCCAGGCTCCAAGGAGGCCCTCATCCCCTTCCTCGCGGGACTAGGCATCGACAGCCCACTGCAGACCGACGGTCCTCCCGCCAAGGACACCCGTGATGTCCTCGACCTCGGCGTCCGCCAAAAACGCCAGGTCCAGGAATTGGTGGACTACACGCAAACCCTGCTCCGCTTCTGCGAATACAGCCGCATGGAGACCTTCTGGAACAAGATCAAGCCGTCCACGCCCGAGCAGTGGGCCAAGGACATCGAGGCCTACAAGAAGGACCTGTGGGACAATGTCATCGGCCGCCTGCCCGCCGCCAACGTCCCCGCCAATCCCCGCTCCCGCCTCATCAAGGAGACCGACAAATGGACCTGCCACGAGGTCGTCTTGGACGTTTATTCCGGCGTATACGCCTGGGGTTACCTGTTGTTGCCGAAGGATCTCAAGCCTGGCCAGAAACGTCCGGTGGTGGTCTGCCAACATGGATTGGAAGGCCTGCCCGAACACGTCATCGACGAGGATGAAACAAGCCGCCCCTGGCGCGCCTACAAGGCCTTCGCCGCGAAGCTGGCCGAACGCGGCTTCATCACCTTCGCGCCGCACAACCCCTATCGTGGAAAGGATGAGTTCCGCGTCCTGCAGCGCAAGCTCAACCCTTTGGGCAAGACGCTGTTCTCCGTCATCCTCGCCCAACATGATCGGATCCTCGATTGGCTTTCGGAGCAGCCTTTCGTCGATCCGAAGCGCATCGGATTCTACGGCCTCTCCTATGGCGGCAAGTCCGCCATGCGCCTACCCTCTTTGCTGGACCGCTACGCCCTGTCGATCTGCTCGGCGGATTTCAACGAATGGGTGAAGAAGAACACGACGATCGACCGCCGCCACAGCTACGTCTTCACCGGGGAATATGAGATCTTTGAATTCGATCTCGGCCACACCTACAACTACGCGGAAATGGGCGTCATGCTCGCGCCCCGCCCCTTCATGGTCGAACGCGGCCACAACGACGGCGTCGCGCCCGACGAATGGGTCGCCTACGAGTACGCCAAGATCCGCCGCACCTACGCCTACCTGGGAATCCCGGACAAGACCGAGATCGAATACTTCAACGGCCCCCACACCATCAACGGCCAGGCAACCTATCGCTTCCTCCACAAGCACCTGGATTGGCCGGCGCCAAAGTAGGTCGGGATTCCCAGGAAGGGGCGACATGCCTGTCGCCCTACCTGCGAAGCGGGCACACTGGGCCGCCACTCTCAGACGACACGAGCATTAACGACGCGCGATTTACAACCAACGCGCAGAGTGGCCGCGTTGCGGCCACGGCGACAGGAATGTCGCCGCTCCTTGAAGAACGCCCCTACCGCTTGAACGGCACGGGCTTCACGTCCGTCGCGCCCTTCCACGGTGTCACGCCCTTTGCTTTCACCTTGAGCTTGAAGATCTTGTCCTTGCAGGTGGTGTAGAGGTTGTTCCCGCCGGGACCGCCGAGAAAGACGCTGGTCATGGGCGAATCGTTGGGCTTGGGGATCAGACCGCATTCACGGCCCGTGGGATCGAAAACCTGCACGCCAAGAGCGGTGGCCACGTAGTAGCGGCCGTTCTCGTCCATGGTCATACCGTCGCCACGCGAGAAGGTGTCGATGGTCGGAACAGGGACGCGCTCCTCCTCCGGTTTGATCTTCGTCCGCATGGTCATGTAGTTCGAAGGGGCGTCCAATGCGCCATCGACGCCCACGCGAAAGGTCCAGACATGCAGACCGCGATAATCCGACACCGCCAAGGTGTCCTGCCCCGGCGAGAGCGTCAGTCCGTTCGGCGCATTCAAGACATCAACGCTTACGGCGGAAACCTGCTTCGTCTTCAGGTTGATCAGGGTCACCTGCTTCTTCGGCGTTTCGGTCAGGAACAAATAGCCGTCGTGCGACACAATCAGATCATTCGGCTTCACGTCCTCCGCCAGAACCTCCATCTTTCCGTCCGGCAATGTGAATGCGATCACCCGTTGCTTTTTCCCCTGGCAGCAATAGAGCCTGCCGTCCGGACCGAACTTCGCGCCGCTGATCGATTGCGCGCCAACCGATTCCGGGAACAACGGCGACACCTTTCCATTCGGCGCGACCATGAAGAGCCCCTCCTTGCTCCGCATGTCGGAGTAATAGAAGTTGCCTTTATCATCGCCGCAGGGCGCGTCGGCAAAGCCGAGACCATCCACAACCAGTTCCCACTTCTCGCCTTCGACCAGGAGCTTGTGCAGGGCGAGATCGCCGCCCAGGTCCTGGGCCGCAAGCGGATACGCCGCCGCCAAACCAATTGCCATCAGTGTCTTTCTCATGTTTTGTTCCAATCCCGCCAAAGCCAGCGCAGCGCTTCCGGCAGGAGCGGCCCGGCTTCATTGCTGTTGTGTGCGCCGTCGGTGTAGACGAACTTGTAATCGTAGCCTTGGTATTTCAACGCGGCCGCCATGCGTTCGTTGGCGATGGGCCAACTGCCATGGACGTTGTCCAGATCGTTGCGCCCATCCTGCAACCAGACACGGATCGGCTTGCGCGCCGTCTTGCGGATGAAGTTCGGATAAGCGTGTCCTCCCCGGATGTTGGTGAAGCTCCCGATCGTGCTGAGAACCTTCCGGAAGGCGTCCGGCCGCTCCCAAGCGACCGTCCAGGAACAGATGCCCCCCGAACTCGCGCCGCAGATCGCGCGGCGGTTCGGATCGTCGGTCAGGTTATATTTCCTGCCGACCTCGGGAAGAATCTCCTCCAGCAGGAAGCGCGCGTATTGATCACTGAGCGTGTCGTATTCGAAACTGCGATTGCTGACGCGCCAAGGGTTCTGCGGCTTGTACTTTCCGTTGTGCCCCGGATTGATGAATACGCCGATGGTCACCGGCATATCGCCCTTGTGAATCAGATTGTCAAAGACGGTCGGGACGCGCCAGTTGCCGGTCGTCCGCACATAGTCGTGCCCGTCCTGAAAGACCATCACGGCCGCCGGTTTGTCCGCCTTGTATTGGGCGGGGACATAGATCCACCAGTCCCGCTCCGTGCCCGCGAAGACCTTGCTCTTCCACTTGGGTATCTTGGTCAAGGTCCCCTGGGGCACGCCTTTCTGTGGATGATGGTCGGGAGTGAGTTTGACCGGTTGGGCGGATACTGGAGGAGCCAGAAATCCCAAGCACCAAGCTCCAAATCCCAAACAAGCTCCAAGCTTCAATGTGAACGAAACAATACCCTTCATCGTGTCTTCTCTATTCTTGTGATCCTGATTTCTTCGGACCATGGATCCAGCCAATACGAATACGTGAATGATCGAAACACTCTGAGATGAATCTCACGGCCGGCGCCGTCACGGCCGCGCCAACCGAAAGGCGTTTCCGGATTCCCGGCGATCAGTTCCAATCCTTGCATCAAATCGTCGCGTCCCCGTCTGGTCTGGGAAGTGTAGAATTCGAAGGACGACTGATTGAGGACATACTTCCATCCCATCCTCAAAGTCCCCGCGACGCCAAAGCCTCATGCGCGATCTTCAACTGATCCACCGAGTAGGTTCTGCCGTCCTCAAACTCTTCATTCAAACGCCCCAACTCCGCCTGATACTCCGGATCGTCCTTACGTGCCAGATGCTTCAGATAGGCAGCGAGCAAGTCGCGGTCATCCGGCGTCAATCGATCAATTTCAGATTGGATTTCTTCCACCGTCATGTCTGCAAACTACGCTTCCGTCGCCCCCCTTGCAATGTTCGCCTCTCTCGAGCTTGGGATTTGGAGCTTTTCATTTCCCATACCCCCGCCACACCCACCTCAGCGTATCGGGAAAAATGGAGCCGGCGTGCTTCCCGTTGTGCCCGCCTTCGCCCATGACGAACTTGTAGTCGTAGCCCTTGTATTTCAGGGCCGCGGCCATCTGGCGGTTCGCGAGCGGCCAGTTGCCATGCATGTTGTCGAGATCGGTCGTCCCGTCCTGCAGAAAGACGCGGATGGGCTTCTTGTCCGTCTTGCGGATCATGGCCGGGTAATTGTGACCGCCGCGGATGTTGGTGAAGCTGCCGATGTGGCTGACCACCTTGCCAAACTTGTCCGGTCGCTCCCAGGCCGCGGTAAAGGCGCAGATCCCGCCCGAACTGTTGCCGCAGATCGCGCGGCCGGCCGGATCCTCCGTCAATTTCAGCGGGTAACGTTTCTCCACCTCCGGAAGAATCTCCTTGAGCAGGAAAGTCACATACTGATCGCTGAGCGTGTCGTATTCGAAGCTGCGGTTCTTACGGGCTTGCCCGCCCTTCCGCGCCGGGGGAACGACGCCCGGATTAATGAAGATGCCGGCCATGGCGGGCAGTTCCTTGGAGTGGATCAGGTTATCGAAGACGACCGGGACGCGATAGGCGCGCTTCTCGTGGACCATGCCGCCGCCATCCTGAAACACCATGAACGGCAGGGCCGCCTTTCCATCGTAACCCGCGGGAGTGTAGACCCAGACATCGCGCACCGTGCCCGCGAAGATCTTGCTCGTCCATTTGAACTGCTCGACCTTGCCGCGCGGAACACCTTCCTTGCGCATGGAATCCGGGCCCAGTTGGTAGTCGTCCGCCGCCGAAGCGGTAAGGCTCAAGGCGCAAACCAAGACGCCGGAAAGAAGAAGCTTTTGCATGAGGGGAGATTGTGCGGTTTTCCCGGAAGCTGTCAAAGCTTCGTCGCAACCTCAGTCTGGGGCCGTCCGGGAATCCAACAAAGGAATGAATCGATTCCCATATCCCGTCACTTCACGCCCGCCATCCCTCGATCAAGGCGTCCGTCAACGTCCGGATCTGCTCGTGCGAGTGTTCGCTCGAAATGGCAAAGCGAAACCACCCCCCTTCCGGACCGCCGGGGTAGGAGATCAACGAGGGATACACGCCAACCGCTCGCAACGCGCGAACAATCCGATCGGCCCGCTCGACCGAGTCCGGTTCCAAGGCGATGATCGGCGAGGCGGAATCCGACACCGGCGCCCCTCCCCGACTCAATGCAGCGCGCGCCACGTGCGCATTCATCGCCAATCGCAGCCGATAATCCCTTCCCCGCTTCACCAGAGAGACCGCTTTCAACGCCGCCTCGACCAACGGCAAGGCCAATGGCGTCGATCCCTGGAATGCGTGACTGCGAGCCACAATTTTCTCCCGCAACTCGCGAACTCCCAAGACAGCCCCGCCCGAAACACCGAAGGCCTTGCTGAGGGTGACTGTCTGCACGATCCGTCGCCGCGTCACGCCCTCAACCGAAAGGGCCCCGCGGCCGTCTTTTCCAACAACACCGGCGCCATGCGCGTCGTCCACGATCATCATGCCGCCGCGTGGCAGGAATGATTCATAGGCCCTTAGCGGGGCCACCGAGCCATCGTGACCGAAGACACCGTCCGTCAGAACCGCGGGTCGCGCCCCGTTCGGCAAGGAGCCCAGCATCCGCTTCAACGCGTCGACATCCCGGTGACCAAACGTCTCCACCGGACAATTCAGGAATCGCGAACCGTCTCGCAGTGATGCATGCGCCCGCTCATCGATGAAGGCGTGCGTCGCGTCGCCCGCCAGCCCCTGGCAGACGACCAGATTCGCCAGATAACCTGCGGAAACGGTCAATGCTGACGGCGCGCCGAAGTATCCCGCCAAACGCTTCTCCAATTGTCTGAAGAGCGGATGATTGCCCGTCGTGATTCGCGAGGCGGAGGCGCTGATGGCGTTCCCGTCAATGGCCTGCTTCATCGCAGCCCGGACCTCCGGATGCCACGCCATGCGAAAATAATCGCACCCGCCAAAATAGAGCAACCGCTCTCCCCCGCTCATCACGAAGTTCTGATCGACGACTTGCAATGTCTTGCAGGATTCCGTCATGACAACGGCAACTCTCTCAGGTCGGCGATCGTCAGGTCCGGCTCGAATTCTTCGAGCGCGCCTTCCCGGACTCCGGAAGATATCCAGACCGCCGCGATCCCCGCCCGCTTCGCCGCACCCACATCGCGCTTGAGGTTGTCGCCGACCATCACCACGCGCTCGCGGGGCGCGTCAATGGATTCCAGCGCCATCTCGAACAGTTGGGCGCAGGGCTTGATCATGCCATGATCCGACGAATAGATGATGGACTCAAACAGCCCCTCCAACCCGGCCTCACTCAGCAACTCGCGATACCTCGCCGAATCCGCCCAGATGTTCGAAAGCAACCCTAGCGTGTGCGTCTGCGCCAGGGACCGAACCGCCTCGGCATGGTCGAGCGGGATGTGCCCGTGTTCGTGAAGGAAGAACACGCGATCCAGCAAGGCCCATTCGGCTTCGGGCAGTTCCTTCCCATCAAGAGCTTCGCGCAGGGCCTTCAGGGACGACGGAAAATCCCCCTCTTTCTCCGGATCGTCGTAATCCCTCCAAAGCCGTTCAACCGCGCCGTGAATCATTTCATCGACCTCGACCTCCTTCAGCCGGTTCCCGCCCAAGCCCCTGTAGGTCCCGAAAAAATCTTCTTCCGGACCGAAACGATCCAATCCGAACATGAAGGTGTCCCCCAAATCGAGCAGGATGGCGTCAAACTGATCGAGAAAGGGCATGAGAGTGGGACGCCTACCGCCGAAGCTCGATGTGATCGCCGGCTTCGACCAGGAAATCGTCGCCCTGCAACAGACGCCACGCCGGAACTTCAAACACGAGTTCACGCCGATGGACGAAGATCTTCCGGGGATTGCGACGCGAGTTGTGTCCCGCCTCCACGATGGCATTGGCCAGGGAAAGCCCCTCGCGCCAGGGAATGGACTTGTGGTCGACGGCTCCGGAGAAGGTGACAACCGACTCCCCCGATTCGATCGCGCTTGGTCTCTCCGTCGCCTCAAGCGTCGCGTGTTGACGCCCGGCCGCATAGGCCGCGCGTTGTTTGCGCTCGGACGCCTTCTTCGTCGTGCAACCGGAAAGGAGCAGGACGGAAATCGCAATCAATGTCAGGAATCGCAGCCTCATACCGATCTTATGGAACATCGCGCCGTCCGAATGGTTGCGTTGGCCAAGAATGCCCAAGCCATCCGTCCATGGCTCAACAACTCGTGGGAACACCGGACAACACCTTGACGCAATGCGGGATCGCTCCCTTCACAAAGCCAAGACATTCCACCGCGCCACTGGGTTTGCCCGGCAAGCTGATCACCAGCGTCCGCCCGACCGCCGCCGCCAGGCTGCGCGACAGGATCGCATTCGGGGTGATCTTCATCGACTCGATCCGCATGACCTCGCCGAAGCCCGGCAACTCTCGATCCGCAATCTCCCGCACGGCCTCGGGCGTCACATCGCGCGGCGCCACCCCGGTGCCGCCAGTCGTCAAGACCAACCCGCACCCCTTGTTCGCCTGCATGCGAATCGCCCGTTGGATCGCGCTCTTGTCGTCGCCGACAATCTCCTCGTCCACGACTTCCCAGCCGTAGGCCTCGACCGCCTCCTTCACCGCCGGACCGCCCAAATCCTCGTATTCGCCCTTCGACGCCCTGTCCGAAATAGTGATGATGCCTGTCTTGATGCTCATGGGTTCGTGATTCGTGGTTCGTGATTCGTGATTCGTGGTTCGTGGTTCGGGGGGCGGGGTTCGGGGGGCCGACTTCCGACTTCCGACTTCCGACTACTGACTTCCGACTTCCGACTACTGAC
>CAZFLK010000208.1:0-9121 GCA_964519245.1 uncultured Verrucomicrobiota bacterium | reverse complement strand
ACGCCGTGGTCATCTCACGCACCACGCACCACGCACCACGCACCACGCACCACGCACCACGCCTCACCCGCCCCGCTGCCGCTGCCAGTGGGTGACCTTCTTTCTCAAGCTGGCCAGGGTGAGCCAGTACCAACGGCCATAGGCGCGCAGGGCTTCCGCTCGCGCCGCAGCGTCATCACTTGGCCATTCGCCATCTGCCATTGGCTCTTTGTCCTCCTTGGGCTTCTGAAAGGTCCCGTTCAGTCGAGTCCCGGGCAGGTCACCATCCAGCGCGCCCAGTTCCAAGATCTCAAAACCCGTTTTCAGCGCCAGGCACTCAAACGTCGCCGGCGAAAAATTGTAGTGATGCGCGGGATGAAAGAAGTGTGACAGGCGCGAGCCCGGAGCCTCCACATTGGGCACTTCCGCGACATAGATGCCGCCCGGCTTCAGCAACCCCTTGATGGCCTCAAGCGTCTCCGTCGGACTGATCGTGTGTTCCAACACGTGGTTCATCACCACCAGGTCGAAGCTCCCCTTCTCCAGGTCCGGCAGGATGTCCTCCAGCAAGCCGTTGCGCACATCCAAGCCCTTCGTCTCCTTCGCGAACTTGGCATGTCCTGCATGCGGCTCGATGCCGATCACTGATCCGGATTCACCGACTTCCGCATGAATCCGCGACAGTAGCGCCCCGACCCCGCAACCGATTTCCAGGACCTTCGCGCCCTCCGGCAAGCGCCCTCTTATCTGTTCAAAGATCTCACGAATCTTGGGCAGGCGCCGTTGAAAGAACTTCTCATCCGGGGCCTGTTGACTCTTGTAGTCGCCCCAGTAATTGGTCTTGTACCAACGGGCATTCTCCTCAGCGGTCATCCGCGGGTTCGTATAGACCAATCCGCACTGGTCACAAATCACCGTCTGGATCGGGACCCCGCCCCGCCCCTTGCTTGCGAAAACCTGGTATGACCCGCAGCCACACAGGTCGCAAACCTGCCTTCCATCAGATTGGGATGCAGTCGTTTCAGGTTGTGATGAATCGTCGGCCATGCGAAGCGGTGAATCTCCGCAGCCGCCCACCAAATGTCAAAACGTGAATCAGGTTTCATGAGCCGCCGCCCCCTCCACCCCTCCACACTTCCTTGCCAACTCCGGCGCATCATCCTTCAATGCGCCCATGCGATTTCTGCTTCGACACGTCCTTTGCGCAGCGTTGATTGCCGCCCCCGCGTCCGCGGCCCCCGTCTTTCTCGACGATCAGTTTGAACTCCCGCCCGGCTTCCGCATTTACCGGGCCGCCTCCGCCGAACTCAGCGGAGGCAGTTACGACCTGACCTTCGATGGCCAGGGCCGATTGCTGGTCGGCGATGGGACTGCTGTTCGCCGACTGACCGACAACGACAACGACGGCGTCTACGATGAGTTCGAAGTCATAGCCGAGGGCCTCGGCCCGCGCGGGCCCCAAGGACTGCTGGTCTACGACGACAAGCTCTACGCCACCGGCGGCGACGGCGTCCAACTCTTCACCGGCATGCTCAGCGGCGGAAAACTGCTGCATCGCGGACGCATCGGCCAGCCCTTCAACACCGGCGGCGACCACGCCTCCCACACCCTGCTGAGAGGCCTGGACGGCTACGTCTATTTCAACACCGGCGACGGCGGCGGCATCAGCGACCGGAAACATATCACCGAGGCTTCATCGCCGGTTCTCTACGAACGCAAGGCCAGCGTCTTCCGCATCGATCCCAACGGACATCATTGGGAGTGCGTCTCCGCCGGAGGCCGCAACCCGCCCAGCCTCGGCATGAACTATCTCGGCGAACTCTTCAGTTGGGACAGCGACATGGAGTGGCACGTCGACCTTCCCTTCTACCGCCCGGTCCGGCTCAATCACTGGATCACCGGCGCCGACCAGGGCTGGCAGAGCGTCGGCGCCTACCCTCCCTACTACATCGACAACGTCCCGCCCGTCGCCGTCATCGGACGCGGTTCCCCGACTTGGGGTGTCTTCTACGAACACTTTCAGTTTCCTGAGAAGTATGCGGATTCGTTCATCGTCTGCGACTACCGCTGGAAGTCGGCCACGTCCGGCGGCTACAACAGCGGAGGGCGACTGGTCGCCTTCCACCTCGACCGCAACGGCGCTGACTGGCAGGCGTCCATGGAAGTCCTCGCCCAACCCAAACCCGGAGCCCGTGATGCCGCGGGACAGGCCATCAATTTCGCCCTGGTCGACGTGGACGTCGCCCCCGATGGCAGTCTCTTCGTCACCGACCACAACCAAGGCGTCTGGCGAGTTGTTTACGACCCTGAGAAACGCGGCGCGCAACCGCCCGTCTTCGATTTCAACAGCCTCGCCCGGTTCATCCCTAACATGCAGCGCCTCGCCGCGCTCGAGGCCGTCATGGTCTGGCCGCAACCCGGAGCGGAGTGGAGTCGCACCACCATCGAGAACATTCATTCGCAAACGGCCGGGGCGTTGATGAAGCAACTGCAAGAGGTCGCGCTCAACGAGGAAGCCACCGCCCGCAAGCGCATGCGCGCCATTCGCCTGCTGGCCTCGCGCTTCGCCTATCTCCCCGCCGAGTTCATCGCCCAACTTGCCGCGTCCAAGAATGTCGAAGCCCGCGGGCAAGCCGCCTGGCTGATCGGGATTCGCGGCCGGGCAGACGAAGTTCCGCTCTTGCTGACTCTCTTGTCCGATACCGACGCCTTCGTCCGCCGCCGCGCCGCCGAATCCTTGACCCGCGTCGACGCGCCCACCGCCAACGATGCCCTGATCGAACGCCTGAGCGATTCCGACCGCACCGTCCGCTACGTCGCCATGTCAGCCTTGGCTCATCGCGAACCAAAAGACTGGGTGGGCGCCGCGATGGCGACTCGCGAACCCCAGACGGTCATGCGGAGCCTCGTCGCTTACTCGATCCGGCGCGAGCAACCACCCGGCGACGTCCTCGAGAAGACCGTTGCCGACCTGCTCGACAATCCGGGCATGACCTCAGAGGACCGCCTGGATTTCCTTCGCGTTCTCGGCCTCAACCGCGAGGCCCTGGTTCAAAACGAGAAACTGAGAGAACGCATCGCTGATCGTCTGCTGGAGCGTTTTCCGGATTCCGACAAGAACATCCGCTGGGAACAGGCGCGTCTGCTGGGAGAATACGGCGTTGCGAGCGCCGCAGGCAAACTGCTCGACGCGCTGGAGCAGGAGGAAGACGGCGTCACGCAATTTCATCTCGCCCGGGCCCTGTCCCGCCTCGCCTGGGGACTCGATGCCCCCGCGACGAAACGCACCGTCAACTGGCTGATCCGATCGCAACAGGGTTGGTTCGCGCAACTCGATGGCAAGGGCCGGCAATTCCCCGACTTCTGGGCCACCGTCCTGTCGGAGTTTGTCGAACATCGCGGAACAGCTTTCGCAAACCGCTTGTCAGAGATCGATTTCTCCGGCCGACTCGGACCCTTGGTTCTCGAGTGGGTCGGCGACCAGAACGACGGGGGGGCGCAATTGATCGAGCTTTACCAAAGCCAAACCAGCATGGAGCCACGGCGAGCCATTCTGAAAGCCTTGAAGAACGTGCGACAAAACCAGGTCGCCACGTTCCTTCGCGCCGAACTCGGATCCCCCAACAACAGCCGCCTGTCCGACGCCTTGCTGCTCGCTCTTGCCAACCAGGCTTCCACCCAGGCAAATGCGCCGCACTTTCTGGCAGGACTGACGCACGAAGATCCCGACGTCGCCGGCGCCTGTGCCCTGGGACTCGGGCGATCCGGGATTCAATTGCGCGAGGATCTGGCCATTGCGCTGCTCAATCTCATGCACCGGCATCCCTCGCTCGTTGTCGCCGCCGACCAAGCCCTGCGCGGCATCGCCAAGGTGAAAAGCCCCTGGTCGACCGAACGCCCGCGCCGGCCCAACGCGGGCCAGCGTCGCGACGTCCTGACCCATTGGAGGGAGTGGTTCGAGGATCAATTCGGACGCCCTTTCAAGCCCGACGAGAATCATGCGCAACCCCGCTCCAATGAGGAACTCTTCGACTTTCTGCTGAGCAACCGGATCGCCGGCGGCAATCCCGACCGAGGCCGCGAGGTCTACCTCAAGGCCCAATGCGCGGACTGTCACGGCGGCCGCGAGAAGCCGTCCCTGCTCTTCGGACCCGACCTGGTCGGGGTAACCCAGCGCCTGAAGCCCCGCGAACTCGCCGAAGCCATCGCCTACCCTTCACGCGTCGTTGCCGAACGCTTCAAGGCCATGGAAGTGGAGCTCAAGGACGGCGAGTCCCTGACCGGCTTCATCACCGAACAGACAGGCAATGCCATCGCCATCGCGACCAAGGAGAAACTTCACAGGATCAACCAGGACTCGATCGCCGCTATCCGTCCCCAGAAATTGTCCCTGATGCCCGAGGGATTGACGTCCTTGCTGACCGACGAGGAACTGCGCGACCTGATGACCTATCTCCAATCCTTGACTGCGAAGTAACCGGCAACATCGCCGCATATCCTTCCCCAACGCTCCGCACCAGCCGAGGTAACGAGGCTCAAATCAATGCTCGCCTCACAGCATGAGCATTCTCACGTCGACTGCTACGGAGTCGTTCGACTGTTGAAACAGTCACGACTCGCGCGCGCAGCGCCTGCCCGCGCGGTGAATCTTCCCGTGGCGACCAGACTGCGCATCCGACATACGAGCGCACATCCAGGTTGAACAAGCGCCCGCCGAAGGCTACAAACACCGGGTCTCCCGTCGCTCATGGATCCGCTGCTCATACTCCTCATTGGCATGGTCGTCGTCCTCGGCGGCATTCTCGCGCTCAGACTCCACGCGTTCCTGGCCCTGCTGCTGGGCGGCATCGCCGTCGCCCTCCTCACCCCGACCTCCGCCTTGGAACAATACGCGGCAAAGCAGGTCGAGGCGCAGAAGTTCACGCAAAAGGAGGCGACCGATTTCCCGAAGAAATCCATTGGCAAACGCGTCGCGGACAGCCTTGGCGCCACCGCCGCCAAGATTGGCATTCTCATCGCCATGGCCGCCATCATTGGCAAGTGCATGCTGGAAAGCGGCGCCGCCGACAAGATCGTGCGCGCCTCCCTGCGGCTCGTCGGCGTCGAACGCGCGCCCATCGCCTTCCTCGGCAGTTCTTTTCTCCTGGCGATCCCGGTTTTCTTCGACACGGTCTTTTACCTGATGATTCCCCTCGGCAAGTCGGCCGCGCTGCGCAATGCAAAGAAATACGGGGTTTACGTCCTGGCGATCCTTGCGGGAGGCACCATGGCCCATTCCCTCGTGCCGCCCACCCCTGGCCCGCTGTTTGTCGCGGGTGAACTGGGCGTCGATGTCGGCAAGATGATCCTCGGCGGCATCGTCGTCGGCTGCTGCACCAGTTTCGTCGGCTATCAATACGTCAAGTGGGCAAACAATCGCTGGCCCATTCCGCTCCGGGACTCCGCCGAGGCGCCGCTTGCCGAACTGGAGCAGGCCTCCAAGATCGATGAGAGCAAACTCCCGCCGATCTGGCTGTCCCTGGCTCCCATCATCCTCCCGGTCTTGCTGATCTCCGGCGGCACTTTCCTGAAGTCGCCTTGGCTGAAAGACAACGCCTCGCTCGACGCCCTGCGCCCCCTGTTCGGTTTTTTCGGCGACAAGAATGTCGCCTTGATCGCCTCAGCGGCCATTGCCATGGCCACGGTCGCCTGGATCAAGCGAACGAATCTCAAACAACTCGCCGAATCCATGCAGGGAGCGTTGGCCAGCGGCGGATTGATCATCCTCATCACCTCAGCGGGCGGCGGGTTCGGCGGCATTCTGCAACAATCAGGCATCGCCGACCGCGTCGCTGAACTCGCGCCCTCTTCCGGAACCCTCTGGATCCTCGTGATCGCCTTTTTCGCCACCGCCATCGTCCGGGCCGCCCAGGGCTCGGCGACCGTGGCCATGATCACCGCCGTGGGAATCTTGTCGGGATTCGGCACGGCGGAACTCGGCTTTGATCCGCTTTACCTGGCCCTGGCCATTGGTTGCGGCTCCAAACCGTTCGCCTGGATGAACGACAGCGGCTTCTGGGTGATCAGCCGCATGTCCGGCATGACCGAGAAGGAGACCCTGCGGACAGTCACCGTGCTGCTGACGATCATGGGCTTCGTCGGCCTCTTCGTCACCCTCGCCCTGGCCGCCGTCGCCCCGTTTCCTTTCGGTCGCTGAGGCGGCTTCGGCCACGACGCTTTCCAAGGTTGTAATTCGACCGCAAACTGCCACCGTCGTTTTCATGCTTGGCGTTCTACTGGCAACCGCGCTCTCCGGGGAGATCATCTCGGTCTTCGTCCTGCTCCTGATCGCGGTGGCTCTTTTCGTCACGGAAAAACTGCCGGTGGATGTGGTGGCCCTCTGTATCCTGGCGGCGCTGCTGCTGCTCGGCCTGGTTTCCAGCGAGGATGGCTTGTCCGGCTTCGCCAGCACAGCGACCGTCACCGTCGGCGCCATGTTCGTGCTCAGCGCCGGTCTGCAACGAACCGGCGCCGTCGGCGCCCTGGGGCGAGCCATGCGCAAGATCGGCGAAGGACAATCCGCGCTCTTGCTGGCGGTCATGGTGGTGATCGGGGTCATCTCCGCCTTCGTCAACAACACCGCCGCCGTCGCCGTCTTTCTTCCGCTGGTTCTCGCCAGTTGCGCGCGGCGCAAGGTCGCGCCTTCCAAGATTCTGATTCCCCTGTCCTACGCCTCCCAGTTCGGGGGGGTCTGCACGCTGATTGGAACCTCCACCAACCTGCTGGTCAGCGCCATCGCAGTCAAAGCCGGGTTGGAGGCATTCAGCGTGTTCGAGTTCGGCAAACTCGGCGTCATCATGCTCGTGGTGGGCATTGTCTACTTTCTCGTCGTCGGCCGTTGGCTGCTGCCGGACCGAAGCCGAACCGAACTCACCGAGGCCTATGACCTCGGCGACTACATCACCGAGTTCCGCGTGCTGGAGGACTCCCCCCTGATCGGCAAGCGCGTCCACGAATCCGGACTGCGCGACCAGCATGACGCCACCGTCCTCAAGATCATTCGCGAGGACGAGCATATCGAGATGCCCATCCATCACAAACTGCGGGAAGGCGACGTTCTCCTGGTCGAGGGCCGTATCAAGGAATTGATGGACGCCCGCGACGCCATGAAACTCGCCATCGAGCCCCGTTTCAACCTCAGCGATGAAACGCTCAAGGACGACGACATCACCCTCGTGGAAGCCTTGATCGCCCCCCGCTCCTCCCTGATCGGCCGAACCCTCAAGAGCGCGGCTTTCCGCCGCCGCTTCAACGCCATCGTGCTCGCCGTCAAACGCAGGGAGCAGACACTGCGTATGAAGCTCAATGCCGTGCGACTTCAGTTCGGAGACGGGCTGTTGATCCAGGCTCGCCCCTCGGAGCTGGCGCAACTGCGCGCCAATTCCGATTTCATCGTCTTGGACGAGGTGGAGGCTCCCTCGCTGCGCAAGGGCAAGGCCCCGCTGGCCTTGGGCATCGTCGGCATCGCCATCGCCCTGGCGGCTTTCAATGTGTTTCCCATCCTCCACACCGCCATTGCCGGCTGCGTGGCCCTGATCCTGACCCGTTGCCTGACCGCCGAACAGGCTTACCAAGCCGTGGATTGGAAGGTCATCTTTCTCCTCGCCGGGATCCTCCCCCTCGGCATCGCCATGGAAAGTAGCGGCGCCGCCAAGCTCATCGCCGACAACACTATTGGGCTGGTCTCCGACATGGGCCCGCACGTCGTACTGGCGGCTCTCTACCTCCTGACCGCCCTGTTGACCGAAACCATGAGCAACAACGCCTCCGCCGTGCTGCTGGCCCCGATTGCCATCACGGTCTCCAAGGATATGGGCGTCGATGCGAAACCATTCCTCATGGCCGTCTGCTTCGCGGCGTCCACCAGCTTTGCCACCCCGGTCGGCTACCAGACCAACACCATGGTCTACAACCCCGGCGGCTACCGCTTCACCGACTACATGAAGGTCGGCATCCCTCTCAACCTCATCTTCTGGGGCCTCGCCGTAGTCTTCATCCCCATCTTCTGGCCATTCTGATTCGGGCGTCAGCGTTCCGTAGTCGCAACCTTCAGGTTGCGGGCCAATCATGTCGCCGTCGTAGTCGCAACCTTCAGGTTGCGCCCCGAGCGAAAAGTGGGAACGTCCGAACGCTCACCGCTCGTCCCTTCGGACTCGCAGCGCAACCTGAAGGTTGCGGCGACGAGTTCAGTACGAGGGGTTGCCCCGCAGGGCAACCGGAGGAAGGAGGAACTTGAGGAAATCGCGACGACCTGGGAGTCAGAGCCAGTGGCGGATGAAGAATCCCGGTGAGATACTGCTTCGCCATCACGTTCCCGCGTGGGGTGGCCAAACCATCGCAGCTTCCATGCCGATTCCTGTGACAGCCAAATGACTTTCCGGTGACATAAGGGAATGGGGTATGAGGGATTGGGGTATGAGGGATTGGGCGGATGAGGGAATGGGCGGACGAGGGAATGGGAGAACGCCATCTGCCGTCGGCCATCTTTGCCTTAGCGCTGAACGCGCCCCCGATGCAATCTTCTCATACTCTCATACCCCGACACGCCCATACCCCCGCTTTGCCATTTGCCATCCTCACTCGATCCCCCGCACCATCCGTCCATGCTATTCACCTTTCTTTGCACCGACAAACCGGACAGCCTGCAACTCCGCATGGACACCCGCCCCGCTCACCTCGAATACCTCGACGCCCGCATCGATCAGGTCGTCTACGGCGGCCCGTTGTTCGGTGACGACGACCAGACTCCCATCGGCAGCCTGATCATCGTCGATGCCGAGGACCGCGCTGCCGCCGAACAAATCGCCGCCGAGGATCCCTACAACCAGGCAGGATTATTCGCCTCGGTGGAGGTCAGGGCGACGAAGCAGGTGTATCCGAAGGCATAAGCCCGACCGGCGCAAAAGACCGTCGCCTCCTACTGGAGCGCGGACATCCCTGTCCGCGCTCCGCTCCGCCTGACGCACTCGGTTTCACCGAGGGGCACGATCGCTTCGGGCCGGAAGCCCCCAGCGTGCGATTAAAGGAGGGTGCGAGGGAAACGTGCTGACTCGTCCCTTCGGGACGTTGATATGGGCTCGACGGAGTCTCTCCCCACCGGCTG